>JANOPS010000302.1:0-12305 GCA_031421995.1 Gemmatimonadaceae bacterium | reverse complement strand
ACATCTCAATCGCCGTGCGACCTCGCGTTGGATCGGCGCCGGCAAACTCCTTCAACGACCAGGTGGTTTTATGACGATTCGCGCGCAACTGATGCGCTCTTCACTAGCGGCGTTGCTGGTACTGCCGGCGAGCGGCACCGTCACTCTCGCATTGGCGCAGACGGGATCGGCGCCCGCTTCAATGCCGCCCCACCAGAGCACGAAGAAGGCGATGTCTGGTATGGGCAACATGATGACCGGACCGCACCACGCGCTGGCAATGGCCTACCGCGACAACCTCACAACGTTTACCCGCGCCGTCCAGCGGCAGGCCGCTGGGGCACAGACCATCGACCTCGACTTGGCCCGACCGGCCGTCGTCGAAATGCGTCGCAGCTTTGACCAGATGCAGGCGCACCATCAGGCGCAGATGGCGATGATGGGCGAGATGGCGCCGATGACGGGCGATGCGATGAAGCATCCGGCATCGGAAACCATGAAGCCGATGATGGCGATGATGCAGCAGATGGAGACGCATGCGAAGGCGCTGACAGCACATCTCACCGCACTGGAAGCCGAGCTGAACACCAGCGTGCCGTCGCCCAAGAGCGTGTCGGCACACACCACCGAGATCCTCAAGCATTGCGCTGGCATGCCCGGCATGTCCGGCAAGCCAGGAAAGGCCAAGCCCGCCGCGGCGAAATCCGGCAAATAAAGTCTCGAGGGACCTCGCGACTTCCGTACTACCCGTCGGCCGCGGTCATTGCTTCGCGCCCACCTTGAACACATAGGTGGTGCGCGACACATCCCACTCGGTGGGCGCTCCGCCCACCTTGCGGCTCGCATAGGCTGACCGCAGCATCATCGGCCCCGCCGCGCGGAGCGGCAAGTGCACGATACCGTTAGCGTCTGCAGTGAAGGCGATCCGTGTCACAGTGGCTGACGCCGCACTGTCCACGCCCGCCGCAAGATCAACGCCGATGTTGGGCAGTGGCGCGCCATTGCCCAACACCTTCACGTGGAGCGTATCTCCAACATGTACATGCGCCGGGTCGTTCAACGCGACGAACTCCAGGCGCAACCCGGCCGCCCTGCCGAAGGCCCGCGGTCCACCGGCACCAACCTGAGCAAGCGTCGCGGCGTACGACGCCGCTGTGAAAATGACACTATCGAGTCCTGCCAAGGTGTTTTCGCGCTCCAATCGCGCCGCTTCCGCAGCGCCGCCCTCGGCTTTGAGGAATCGAATGACCCCCGCCGGTGTCGATCGCGTAACGCGTGAGGCGAGACCCACGACAATGAGGTATTGCCCGGCGGCGGCAGGTTTTTGCTCTGCCTCCGCCTTGACGTCCGCTGATTTGCATCGTAGCGTCGGCGGCGATCGCGAACATGTCCGGGATAATCCAGAAATCGTGTGCGGCGGCTGTTGCCGCACCCACCACGCTGGCCAGGGCGGTCATGGCGAGCAGTCGCGCGCGGAGGCGACGTGAAATCGTTCGTGGAGTGCTGGGCATGATGAGGCGCTGGCTGGTGGACGGTGGGACCGCGTGGTAACCCTATGCTGGACATTATCGTGCGTTTTACATACTGTAAAGGTCTGATCGCCGCAGCGCCGATCTGCGCATCGCCCCCCAACGAGCCCTCCCATGCATCCTGCTCTCCGACGCCCGCTTCGCACGGCTGCACTCCGCAACACCGTGTTGGTTGCGGCGTTGCTCGCGTGTTCAGCGTCCTTGGTGGCCGCGCACGACTTCTGGTTGATACCGAATGCATTTGCCGTCACGCCGCTCGAGCGTGTCACGCTCAACGGTCACACGTCGAGCCTGTTCCCCACAAGTCTGTCGGCCGTGACGCCAGACCGCGTCGTCGAGGCACGGGTCGTGACGGCAAACGCGGCGGTGCGAGTCAACGACGCCTCGGTCAGTGGCAACGCAATGCGGCTGTCCTTTCGACCAACCGGCACAGGACAGCACGTCATTGGTGTGCAACTCAGGCCCCGCAATGTCCGTGAGTCACCAGCGAGCTTTCGGCGCTATCTCGATCTCGAGGGAGCACCCGAGGCTCGGCAGCGCTACGAGCGTGCCGGGCTCTTGGGAAATGCGGAGGGCGACAGTATCACCCGCCGCTACGCCAAGTATGCAAAAACGATTGTCGAGGTGGGCCGCGGGGCGCGCGCCTTTCACCGGCCACTCGATCACCCGCTGGAATTCGTTCCGTTGTCTGACCCTTCCGCGTTGCGCCCAGGCGATACACTCAGAGTGCGCCTGCAACTGCTCGGGAAGGCGGCGCCGTTGGCGCGGCTGCACAGCGGCTCGGTGGCGATTACTGCGTCAACCATGCGCGACACGACAGCGGCAAGAGTGGCCGCCCGCAATGACGTTGCGCTGGAGACGGACAGCGTGGGCGTTGCGGCCATCGTCATCACGCGACCGGGACTCTGGAACGTCCGCACGCTGCAGATTGTACCGGCACTGAAGGGGTCGGGCGCGGATTGGGACGTGCATTGGGCGACGCTGGTGTTTTCGGTTTCACGCCGCTGATGCTAACCACACGCGCGTGGCGGTCCCGCTGGCGGTCAGTACTCGTTGTGTTATTCCGTTGCCTGCAGGAAACACCCACCCTTTCACAGACGATCAACTCATGATTCGCACGTTGATGGCAGGGCTCCTCCTCGCGATGCTTCCAGCGGTCGGACGCTCGCAATCTCCCGTCCCGCGCGCCGCATCGACGGCGCCGCGAACTGACGAGGCGCGGGCGTCGATGGCTCTGCAAGCCCTGTTTGCAGCCGCCGAACTTAGTGACCTGAAAGCGCTGGATACCCTGTATGCCGGCGATCGCCTGACGGTCATTGAAGGCGCGGGAATCAATCGCGGATGGGCCGACTATCGGGACCATCATCTGGCCCCGGAGCTCAAGGAGATGAAGCACTTCCAATACCGGCCAGTGGACATTGAAATGCATGTGTCCGGAAACACGGCTTGGGCGATCTTTCGCTATACGCTCAAGGCAGAAATGGGTGGTCGCACGATCGATAATGTGGGTCGCGGCACGGCCATCCTCGAACGACGTGGCGGGGGCGCAAGCGCGCCTTGGATCGTGCGTCACACCCAGACCAGTTCGCGTGCGCGGCGGGCAACGGATCCACCGGCCGGCTGAGATGGTCGTCCACGAGCGCCACGAAGGTGGCGCTCGTGGGACGGGGGCGACCGTGATCACGCAAGGAGGGTCGGTGCGACTTTGTTCTGCCGCGCACGCCGCACCGCCTTCACCATCTCCAGGACGACTAGCGGGATCGCGCCAGCGGCGAGCAGCAGAAAGCAATCAGCGAGCGACATGGTCGACGTCTTGAGAAAGCGGCCCAGCGTTGCGTTGTGCTGACTCCACACCTGCAGACCGAACGACGCGACCACAACGATGACGAGGTTAACGTTGCTGAACAGGGAGATCCGCCAGACCGGTTTGGTTTCACTGCGCGCGCCAAACGCACGAAGCATTTCGGCGAAAACCAATACCGTAAAAGCGTATGTGCGGGCCATTTCCGTCGTTTCCGTTCTCAGGACGTAGACGTAGACGGCGAATGTGACGCCCGCCGTGAGCACGCCAGTGAGGAACATCGTTCGAAGAAAGCTGCCGTTGGTGATTTGCTCCTCGCGTGGCCGCGGTTTGCGTGTCATGACGTCGGGATCAATCGGGTCGGCGGCCAGGCAGAGGGCGGGCAAACCATCCGTTACCAAGTTGATCCACAGCAGGTGAATGGGTAAGAGTGGTGATGGAAAACCCGCGATGACCGCGATCGTCATGAGGAGCAACTCACCGGTGTTGCCGGCGAGCAAGTACTGGAGGGTTTTGCGGATGTTGTCATATATGCCCCGCCCCTCTTCCACCGCGGTGACGATCGTGCTGAAATTGTCATCGGTGACGATCATATCTGCGGCCTGCTTGGTGACTTCGGTACCTGTCTTGCCCATGGCGATCCCGATGTCGGCGCCCTTGATCGCCGGAGCGTCGTTCACGCCATCGCCGGTCATTGCGACAATGGCTCCATTGGCTTTGAGCGCGCGAACAATGCGCAGCTTGTGCTCGGCGCTGACGCGAGCATAAACCGCGATGGTGGGTGCGCGCTGTCGGAGTACCTCGTCGGTCATCGAATCCAACTCGACACCGGCGATGGCCGTGTCGCCGTCAGAGGCGATACCGATTTCCCGCGCGATGGCCGTCGCGGTTTGCGGATGGTCACCGGTAATCATCACCACGCGCACGCCGGCGGCGAGACATTTTGCGACGGCCTCGCGGGCTTCGGGACGTGGCGGATCATACATGCCCGAGAGACCGACGAACACGAGGTCGTGCTCCACGGTCTCCGCGGTGAGGTCGGCGGGCGACGCGTCGTCCAGGTCGCGATACGCGGAGCCGAGCACGCGCAGGCCTTGCTGCGCCATCGCGGTGTTTTGCGCCACGATGTTTTGACGATCCGCCTCCAACATGGGGCAGACCCCACTGCTGGTGAAGAGCGCTGTGCAGCGCTCCAACACCACCTCGGGCGCGCCGTTGAGGAAGGCGCGGAGCTTCCCGTCCGGCATTCTGCGAATCACCGTGCTCCGTTTGCGGTCGGAGTCGAAAGGAAGCTCAGCATGTTTCGGAAGTTCCTTCTCGATGCGTTCCCGGTCGCCACCGGCCTTGGCTGCGGCTACCAGGAGCGCGCCTTCAGTGGGATCGCCGACGGTTTTCCACGTCCCGTCCTGTTGCACGACGTGCGCATTGTTGCAGCCGAGGATGGCGCTCGCGAATTCGAGCAGGGGCGCGACGTGCGGCGCCTCCGCCTTCTTGCCTTCAAAGCGCACTTCGCCTTCGGGCCCGTAGCCTTCGCCGGTAACGTCGTAGCGCTGACCCGCGACGTAGAGGACGCGCACGGTCATCTCGCCGACTGTCAACGTGCCGGTCTTGTCCGTGCAGATCACGCTTGCTGAGCCGAGCGTTTCGACCGCTGCCAGCTTCCGCACGAGCGCGCGGCGACGGGCCATGCGCAGCACACCAAGGGAGAGCGCCACGGTGACGACGGCAGGTAGTCCCTCCGGCACCGCAGCGACGGCGAGGCTGATCGACGTCAGAAACAAGTCGGCCAGTGCTGTTCCGCGTAGCAGACCCAGCCCGAACAGTAGTCCGACAAGGCCCAACGCCGCCCAGACGAGAATGCGCCCGACGGCGTCGAGCCGCTTCTGCAGCGGCGTGCCGTCCGCGGTGTCCGCGCTCTCAATCAGTCCCGCAATGCGGCCCAATTCCGTTCGCATGGCAGTAGCCACGACGACGGCCTGCCCTGTGCCCGCCGCAACACTCGTTCCCATGAACACCATGTTCTCGCGGTCGCCGAGCGGAGCGTTGGTCTTGGCCATCGTGTCGGGCTGTTTCATCACGCTCTCCGACTCGCCGGTCAGCGACGACTCAATGCACCTGAGTGACGCCGCCTGAAAGAGCCGGGCATCTGCCGCCACCAGATCGCCGGCCTCCAGCATAAGGATGTCACCTCTCACGATGCCCGATGCGGGAATTGCCGTGACGTTCCCGGCGCGCCGCACCTTCGCTTCGGCCGCCGTCATCTTCTTGAGCGCGGCGATGGACTTCTCTGCGGCAAATTCCTGATAGAATCCGATGCCCGCGTTGAGTATCACAATCGCCAGGATGGCGATGGCGTCCACCGTGTCGCCCAGCGCGGCGGAAATCGCGCCGGCCGAAATGAGAACCCAGATGATCAGACTCTTGAACTGTCCGAGAAAAATCTGGAGCGCGCTGATTCGCTTGCCTTCGATCAGTTCGTTGGGACCGTCGGCAGCGAGACGTTGCGCTGCTTCCTGCGCCGACAATCCTTGCGTCGAGGAGCCAACATGTGCCAAGACGTCGTCGGATGTCCAATTGTACCACGCGTCAACCTTCTCGCGTTCGACCGTGACGGGTGGCTGCGTCATGGCGTGGCCGCAAGAGTCAACGGCGGGGTTGCCCTGCCAGTTGCCAGTTCGCGCTGCTTGATCAGCGACCAAATCGCGGGCACCACCAGCAGCGTGAGTAGCGTACTCGATACCATGCCGCCAACCATGGGCGCAGCGATCCGCTTCATCACGCTGGCGCCTGTGCCGGTACCCCACAGGATCGGGAGCAGACCTATCATCGTTGATGCCACCGTCATCATCTTGGGGCGGACACGCTCGACGGCACCCTCCATCACCGCATCATACACATCGCGGACGCCGAGTGGCTGTCCGGCCGCGCGGCGAGTCTCCCACGCGTGGTCGAGGTAGACAAGCATGATCACCGCCGTTTCGGCGGCGACACCCGCCAGTGCGAGAAACCCGATGGTGACCGCGACCGACCAATTGTAGTCGAGCGCCCACAAGAACCACACGCCACCGACCAGCGTGAACGGGATGGAGAGCATGACGATCAAGGTCTCGCTGACATTGCCGAAGTTGAAGTACAGCAGCAGGAACACGAGCGCAAGCGTCACCGGAACGACCAGCTGCATCTTCGCTTTCGCACGTTCCATATACTCGTACTGTCCGCTCCAGGCGAGCGTGTAGCCTTGAGGGAGCGTCATGGCTTGCGCGACGACACGTTTGGCTTCCTCGACGTAGCCACCGATGTCGCGATCCTCCACATCGACGTACACCCAGGCGGTCGGCTGCGCATCTTCCGTGCGTACCACCATTGGCCCCACCGTTGGCCGGATGGTCGCCACTTGTCCAAGTGGCACCTGTGCCGCAGCGCCCGCGGGCATGTTACCGGCATTCCCCGTCGCGTCGCCGCTCGCTGCCCCCATGGGGCGGCGCGTGCTCCCGCTCGACATCGCACGGCTTCGCTCGCCTTGCGCAGCGGCATGCATGACGGGAACGAGTACCTCGGCCAGTCGCTCCGGGGTGTTGCGGAGTTCCTGCGGATAGCGCACGCGGACGCCGTAGCGTTCACGTCCTTCAACGGTCTGCGTGATGGTCATGCCGCCGATGGCCGTCGCGATCACGGTCTGGATATCATCGACGTTGAGGCCGTGCCGTGCTGCCGCCGCTCGGTCAATGTCGATATCCAGATAGTAGCCGCTCACCGCGCGCTCCGCGAACGCGCTCCGCGTGCCCGGCACCGCCTTGAGGTGTCCTTCGAGCTCCTTGCCCAGTCGCTCCAATTCACCAAGGTCCGGACCATAGAGCTTGACGCCGACGGGCGTACGGATACCGGTGGCGAGCATGTCGATCCGTCCCTTGATAGGCATGGTCCATGCGTTTGTCACACCCGGCATTCGCACCGCCGAATCCATCGCCACGACCAGCCGGTCGTAGGTCATACCCGTTCGCCACGTCGACGTCGGTTTCAGCGAGATCGTCGTTTCTGTCATGTCGAGGCCCGCTGGATCGGTGGCGGTGTTTGCTCGTCCGGCCTTCCCCCACACGCTCGCAACCTCCGGGAACGACCGCAGGATGGCGTCTTGCTGCCGCAACAGTTCACGCGCGCGCGCCACGCTGATCCCGGGCAACGTCGTGGGCATGAACAGGATCGTGCCCTCCTCGAGCGGCGGCATGAACTCGCTGCCGATTCGCTGGAATGGAATCCACGTGAGAATGAGCAGGGCGGCCGCGGCGCTGATCATCGCCCAGCGTCGCTCCATAACCCACACCAAGGCCGGCCGATACACCCGAATCATGGCACGGCTTAGCGGATTTCTTTGCTCGCGGTGAATTTTTCCGCGGATGAACAGCCCCATCAACACCGGCACCAGCGTGATGCTGAGCAAACTCGCCGCCGCCATGGCGAATGTTTTGGTGAGTGCCAGCGGAGTGAACAGACGACCTTCCTGTCCTTCCAGTGTAAAGACTGGAATGAAGGAGACGGTGATGATGAGCAGCGAGTAAAAGAGCGACGGCCCCACTTCGGTCGCCGACGCGAGCACGATGTCCCATCGTTCCTGCGTGCTCAGGGTCGCCGTGTCGATCATCGTGGCGTCGGGAGGTGCGCGACGCTCGAGGTGCTTGTGAAGGTTCTCCACCATGACGATCGCCGCGTCGATCATTTCGCCGATCGCAATCGCGATCCCACCCAGCGACATGATGTCCGCGCCAATGCCGTATGCGCGAAGACCAAGGAACGCGATGAGCACACTGATCGGCAGCGTCACGACCGCCACCAGCGCCGATCTGGCGTGCAGCAAAAACACGACGCAAATGAGCGCGACGATGATCGCTTCTTCCACCAACGTCTTTTGCACGGTGGAGACGGCTTCTTCTATGAGCGTACTGCGGTCGTACACCGGCCGCACGACGACACCGGGCGGAAGGCCACTCTGCGCCTGCACCAGCGCGGCTTTTACGCGCTGGATCGTGGCCAGCGCATTCTCGCCGAAGCGCATGACGACAATGGCACCGACCGCGTCGCCTCGACCATCGAGATCGGTGATGCCGCGTCGAACGGCCGGACCGATGGTCACACGACCCAGTTCCGCGACGCGGACGGGTGTGCCGGACGCGCTGACGCTCACCACCACGTTCTCAATGTCGCCGATGCCCTTGAGATAGCCGAGCCCGCGCACCATGTACTCGCGCTCCGAAAGCTCCATCACCATGGCGCCGACGTCGCTATTGGCGCTCTGAATCGCACTCATGACCCGAGTAATGGGCACCCGGTAGGCGAGCAGTTTGGCCGGGTCCAGATCGACCTGATATTGCTTCTCAAACCCGCCGACGCTGGCGACTTCGGCTACGCCCGGAACCGCGGTGAGCACATATCGGAGATACCAATCCTGCACGCTGCGAAGTCCGGCCAAGTCCAACCGTCCGCTCGTGTCCTCGAGCGCATACTGATAGACCCATCCGAGTCCCGTCGCATCCGGCCCCAATGTGGGTGAGACAGCGCTCGGGAGTTTGCTGCGCAGGCCGCTCAGGTACTCGAGGACCCGCGTTCGGGCCCAGTAGAGATCCGTGCCGTCCTCGAAGATCACATACACGAACGACACCCCGAAGAACGAGTATCCACGCACCGTGCGCGCGCCCGGCACCTTCAGCATTTCGGCGGCAATGGGATACGTGACCTGATCTTCGACAATGCGGGGCGCTTGCTCACCAAAGTCGGCCTGCACGATAACCTGTACGTCGGAGAGGTCCGGCAACGCCTCAAGCGGTATCGAGCGAACCGCCCATATGCCGCCCAGTGCGAGTGCCCCGGTCAACAGCAACACGATGAACCGATTGTGCACGGACCACGCAATCACTCGTTGGATCATCGCGCGGGCGGTGTGGGTTTCGCCGCCGGCCGTCGACCGGGCGGTGAGGCCTTCGCCTTCTGTGGTGACGTCGGCGGTTTCGTCACATCCATTCCGGGCATGTTGCCCATGCCACCCATCGCCGTGCCAAGATTGGACTCGGCGTCAATAAGAAAGGTGGCCGACGCCACGACGGTATCGCCGAGCGCGACGCCGCGAAGGACTTCGACGCGGTCGTCAGACGCGGCACCAATCTCCACCGTCCGTGGCTCGAGCTCGCCGTTGGGAAGTCGCAGAAATACCAGCTGACGTTCGCCAGTCGAAAGCAGCGCGCCACGCGGAACGGTGAGGACGCGTCCGCCCGCATCGCTCGCTACGACCAACGTTGCGTACATGCCCGGCTTGAGCACCGCACGCGGATTCGGGAGCGATACCCGGATCCTCGCCGTGCGCGTGTCGGCCGACAGGGTCGGATACACATACGCGATCCGACCTACCATTGGTGCGCCTTGCAACGCGTCGAACGTCGCTGTCACACGTTGCCCGATGCGTATCGCGGCCAGATCACGTTCATACACCTCGCCGTCAACCCATACGCTCGAGAGATCCGCCACGCGATACAGGGGCTCGCCGGCCATGACGCGCTGGCCCACCGTGACGTTTTTCTCAAGCACGACACCGCCGGCGGGCGCGTAGAGCGTGAGCGTGCGCTGCGCCGTGCCAGCACGTTCGATGCGAGCGATTTCCTCCTCGGAAATATCCCACCAACGCAGCCGTCGCCGCGCTGCGTGCATCAGGTCGGCGGCTCCGTCCCGTGTTTCTCCGGTCCCTGCGGCGACGTCGCGCATGAGCTGCCGCGCGAGCAGCAATTCCTCCTGCGCCGTCACGAGCATGGGCGAGTACATCGTCAGCAAAGGCGCGCCGGGCGCCACACTCTGGCCGGTGTAGTCCACATGCAAGCGCTCTACCCATCCATCAACCTTGAGGGAAATGGTACGCAGGCGCGTCTCATCGACCACGACTTGACCGACCGCACGCACCTCGCGCCCGAGTGGTTGCTCCGTGACCGCCGCGAACGTCACGCCAATGCGTCGCGCACTCTGCACATCCAGCGTGATGGGACGCGCACTGTCTCCGCTGCTGATGCCCATCGCCGCATGATCGACCGTGGCCCCTTCCGATGCGGACGACGGAGGCGCCGAACGCGTGACCCACCACGCGACCACAATGGCCAGCACGGGCAGGAGGATAGCCAGGGACGCGCGGGTCAGCCGACTTGCCCGGGAGCGTACGACTGGCACACTGGCGCGAAGGTCTGGTTGCACGAGACGGTCAGGCATCACCGGGTCCCCGCTGGCGCGAGAAGCGCGCGACTGATCAGCATTTCGAGTTCCGCCCACGCACGACCCTCGTTGGCTGTGAGTGTTACCAGTTCTTCGTGGTATCGATTGACCGTCATGCGATTGTCCAGCACAGTCATGAAGTCGACCGCGCCTGATCGGTACGACGCGAGAGCGGACGCGGCGGCGGCTTCGGCAAGCGGCAACACCGTCAGACGGTACAGCGTCCCAAGACGTCGCGACCGACCGAGCTCCGCGTACACCTCCGCAACGCGCGCTCGGGTATCCGCACGCATGCCGCGCAGGTCTGCCTCCGTCATCGCGCGCATGGCCGCCGTCTCATCTCGCATCCGCAGTTGACGCGAGCGTGCGAACACGGGAATGGTCGTGCCGATCATGAGACTTCCCATTCGATCGGTGGTCCCCATGGGCATGCCTCGTTCACCATACTGCAGGCCAACCTGGATGTCTGGCCAGCGCTCACGCCGAGCGAGACGCTCATCGGCTGTCGCGGCGCGGACCTCTGCGGCGCCGGCGGCCAGCATCGGACGTGCACGCAGTGCGGCGGCCTCAAGTTCGTCCCGCGTCGGAAGCGAATCCGGGAACAGCGGGAGCACCAAGCGTCCGCGCACGGCACCGTCCTGGACGTCAAGGGCGGCCGCGATCCGCGCGTGGGCCGCGTCGGCCATGACCTGCATACGGACGATCTCCTCATCCATACGGGCGATCTCAACGCGAGCACGCAGCACGTCCGACTGTCGGCCCTCCCCCACGCGGTACATCGCGGTGGCGACTGCGGCCGCGTTCTCGAGCAAGCGGCGTGTCTCGCCAGCGATGTCGATCCGGGCGCGTGCCGCCCAGAGCTCGTAGAACGCCATCGCCGTTGCGGAGCGGATCTCCCATTGTACATCCGTGGTGCGCGCGTCCGCCGCCTGGGCCCGAGCGCGAGCCGCATCGGCCGCCGCAGCGAGCTTGCCCGGTAGTGGGACCATTTGCATGAGCTGCACTTGGCGCATGCCGAGCGACGCATCCGGCGTGAGCCGCGGAAGCATGTAGTTCATGAACCCGAATTGGATCGCGGGATCCGGTGGCTTGCCTGCACCGGCGATGCGTGCCGTCGCGGCGCGCGCAAGCTCCGCCGCCGCCCGGATGCGCGGATTGGAGCGATCCACCGCGTCGTACAGTGCGTGCAGGGACAGCACGCTGTCGGTGGGAAGCGCGGCAACTGCATGCAGTGGGAGCGCCTGCGCCGCGTGTGCAGGCGAAGCCCAGAGCATCGTCGCCAACAGGACCGAAAGCATGTCGCGGACGTAATGGACGCTCGTCTTCATCACGCCTCTGGACTCAGGATGGTGCACGTTGCAAGGGCTATCAAAGGGTGCGCTCGTGTTCGCCACGCGACGTGTTCGTCGATCGTCTCCCGATGACAGGTCGACGCGCTGTTCATGCAAAGTCTGGAGCGCCAACAGGTCGCCCGCCATCGCACAAACGAGCGAGTTTTACGCAGGAGAATGGCGGCAGCTGGCAGGAATCACATGCGTCTGCCGCCGCGCGTGGGGTCGGCGTCGGCAACTCGGGCGACGTAACGCCGATAACGGGCGATGCGATGCAACATCCGGCATCGGAAACCAAGAGGCCGGTGATGGCGATGATGCAGCAGATAGCGATATGCCAGACCCACTCACGAAAATGCAGGCGACAGAGCGAGTATGCACCTCGGGAACGTCAGCAGGAAGTCGGCAAATCGCGACATTTTG
>JANOPS010000301.1:0-2862 GCA_031421995.1 Gemmatimonadaceae bacterium | reverse complement strand
GCGCAGCGGACCAAGCGACGCCATCATGCTGGCAGGATCGCCACCACCCGCAGCGCCAGCACCTGCCGCACCGCCGCGACCGCCAGCACCACCAGCACCACCACGACCGCCTGCTCCTCCTGCTCCGCCGCCACCACCGCCGCCCGCTCCACGTCCACCACCGGCAGCACCAAAGCTCGGCAGTGCCGTCGATTCACCCGGACGTTCGGCAAATCCACCCGCACCACCGCCACCAAACCCGCCACCGCCACCACCAAAGCCACCGCCACCCATCATCGCGGCAAACATCGCCGGCGGTTCACCCGTCTTCGCACTCGTGCGCAACATCGCCATCATCGGCGCCGGAATCGCTTCCGCTTTCTCCAGTGAATCCAACACCCGCGTCACCCGCTGTGCACTCTTGATGCTGTCACGCACTTGAGCTGGTGACAGCGCAAGACGCACCACGGGTGCAGCAACCGTTCCGCGGAAGTCCCACACCACGTTGTGCACGCCAGCCTGACCCGGACCCGTGAGCGTACGAATCGTATCGCCCGACGCGTTCTGAATCACGATCCGCGTTTGACCACCGGCACTCTCGGCCAACCGATACCACAACGACGCGCCATACTGAGGGCTGGGCGCTGCAAACACACCTTGGCCCGCGTTGCCACCATTGATCGTCGACTCACCCCACTGAAACGCCGTGCGCGGTGCGAACAACGTGGCCTTGGCCGCCATCACCTGCGGCGTCATCTGTTGCAGCGGCGTGATGTCCGCAATCCAGATCGACCGCCCGTGCGTGCCGGCAATCAGCTCGCCATCACGCGGGTGAATGAGCAGGTCATGCACCGGTGTGGTGGGCAACCCACTCATGAACTTCTGCCACGATTGCCCGCGATCAATCGATGCATACAGCCCGACGTCCGTCCCGACAAATAACAGATTGGGATTCTTGGTGTCTTCGCGAATCACATGCGCAAAGTCTGCGTGACCCGTCGGCAAATTGTTCACGATCGACGTAAAGCTCGCACCGAAGTTGGTGGTGGCATACACATACGGCGTGAAGTCATCGCGGCGATGGTTGTCGAACGTCACGTAGAACGTGGCCGAATCAAAGTGCGACGGCTCGATGCGCGATACGTACGAGCCCGCTGGCACGCCAACGAACTTGGACGTGACTTCATCCCACTGCGCGCCATCGTTCTTCGTAACCCACACGCGACCGTCATCGGTGCCCGCGTACAGCAGGCCCGGGCGAATCGGCGACTCGTTGAGTGACACCACCGTGCCGAACGTCTCGGCGCCTGTGACGTCGGGCGTTATGCCACCCGTGGTCTTGAGCGCCACATAGAGCTTGGCCGAATCGGCGTATGACAGCTCCGGCGAGATCGGGAACATGTCATCGCCATACTTCACGCTCTTGAGCACGCGGTTTGCGCCAAAGTACAGCGTCGCCGCGTTGTGTTTGGAGATGATGAACGGCGTGTTCCAGTTCCACCGCAACGACCACGCCACCGAGTCGGCGCGCTGACGCGTGCGGAATGCCGCCATCTGCTTTTTCTGCGCGGAGGTCGCCGGCTTGGTGGTGTCTGGAAAGGCCGCGAAGATCGAGTCGTTCCACTGCAAGTACCCGCCGTCGCGCCACGTTGGCTTCCGCAATCCGGTACGCTCACCGGTCGCGAAGTTCAACCGACCCATACTGCCACCTTGCGACTCGGTGTAGATGATGTCGGGATTGGTTTGATCTTGCTGCGACACGAAGCCGTCGCCACCACCCGTGTTGTGCCACATCGCATTGGTAATCGGCCCCTGCTTGCGACGACTGGGTCCACACCATGAGCCGTTGTCCTGCAACCCACCGCACACGCGATACGGCACGGCCATGTCGGCAGAAATGTTGTAGAACTGTCCGAGCGCCAGCGAGTTGGGGAAGTACCAATTGCCACCACGATCGTTGGACACGCCAACACCACCGTCGTTGCCAACAATCACGCGCTGCGGATCGTTCGGATCAATCCACATGGCGTGATGGTCCACGTGCAACCCGACGGTGGTATTCCCCGCGGTCTTTCCGCCGTCGCTGGAATACTTCACCGGCGTCGACGACCAGTACACACGATTGGCATCCTTCGGATCCACGCGCACCTGGTTGTAATAGAACGGACGAACGTTCTCGGGATTCATGTACGCCCACGTCTTTCCACCATCTTCCGACCGATAGAGTCCGCTTGGTCGACGCGCCGGCGGCACGTTCGCATCCTTCTTCGCGTTGGGCGCGGTGTCGGCTTCAACCAACGTGTACATGATGTCCGGGTTCGACTTCGCAATCGCGATGTCGATGCGCCCCTTCATCGTTCCCGGAAATCCGCCGCCCGTCACTTCCATCCACGTGTCGCCGCCATCGGTGCTCTTCCACAGCGCCGAGCCCGGGCCGCCCGACGTCAGGAAGTACGGACCGCGCACGCGCTGATAGCTGGACGCGAACAAGACGTTGGGATTGCGCGGGTCGAGCTGCACATCCACAAAGCCAGTCTTGTCGTCGATGAACTTCTTGAGCACCCACGTTTTGCCACCATCGGTGGTCTTGTACAATCCACGTTCTTTGTTCGAGCCCCATGCGTGGCCGAGTGCGGCAAGCCAGACGGTATTGGGATCGGTGGGATGGACCTGAATACGTGCGATCGCGCGCGTGGCCTCGAGGCCCAGAAAGCTCCAGCTGCGTCCACCGTCGGTGCTCTTGTAGACGCCACCACCGGGAGAGATCGAGTTGCGCGAGTTGGGCTCGCCGGTGCCCCAGTAAATGACGTTGGTATCCGACGGGGCAATCGCGAGATCGCCGCCGGACGCGACGCGGGCGGTATCCAGCACCGCCTTGAAGGT
>JANOPS010000300.1:0-3506 GCA_031421995.1 Gemmatimonadaceae bacterium | reverse complement strand
GCCGAAGTAGACCGCCATGTGTGCGGGCGTCCAGAACGTGTCGCGGCCGATAGTGCGATGCCACGAGATGTCCCAGAGGATGCCAATCAGAATGCTGGTGGCACCGACCACGACGGCGGTGAGGTGCCACGGGATGTCGCGGGCGATGGAAGCCGAGGGAGGTTCGGAGCGGTCGGCGAGGGAGGTGGCCATGGAGAGCGGCGTGAGGGCGGTGCGGAGGCGCTGGATTGTTGGAATGTATCGAGGGGTGGGGGGCTTGGCGACGGCGTGCTGTGGGGCGGGGGGCGTGGGCCACGGGGGCCGCTCGATCACTGGCCGCGGGGGCGAAGACGGGCTCGCGGGTCTGAGGGCGCGGACTGGGGCGCGCGTTTATGTTGACCGGCAGAATGCGCGCCGGGGCTCGCTTGGCGACCTGCTATGTTGAGGAGGTCGAGTGGCTTGCGTGGTTGACCATGGGGGACGAACGTTTCGGTGTTGCAACATAGCGCGCGAGATTGCGCGCTAGTTGACCATGCCAATACTGCGTTGAACTAAACCGCTGCGCGGTAGTGGGTGGTGAGGACGGTTCCCGAAGGGGGACCGTCCTTTTGTGTGTCGGCCGACGGAGGTAACGTCGCGGGAGCAGGTCCTTCTTTTCCCGCAGACGGAGGTGCAGATGCAGACGCTCACGGAGCGCATGGGCGAGGACATGCAGTTGCGCGGTTTCGCCCTGAGGACGCAGCAGTCGTATCGTGGGGCGGTCATCGGCTTGGCGACGCATTTTGCGCGCTCGCCCGACACGTTGGACACGCTCACCGAGGCGGAGTTGCGCGCCTATTTCCTCGACCTGGTCACGCGGCGTCGGGTCTCGCGCAGCACGCTCACGGTGTATCGCACCGGGATTCGCTTCCTCTACGAAGTGACGTTGCAGCGCACCTGGCCGGTCTTCGCCTTGCTGCGACCGGCGAAACGCCATACGCTGCCAGTCGTGCTGTCGACCGACGAGGTGCGGCAGGTGTTCGCGACCGTGCAGGATCCACGGGCCCGCATGGCGCTCATCATGATCTACTCGTGCGGGTTGCGACTCTCCGAAGGGGTCTCGCTGCTGACGAGTGATATTGACAGCGCGCGCATGGTGGTGCACGTGCGCGCGGGCAAGGGCGGGCGTGACCGGTATGTGCCGCTCCCGCAGCGGACGCTCGAGTTATTGCGCGTCTATTGGCGCACGGCGGCGCCGCGCCCCCGCTTTGGCCAGCCCCGCGGTCCGTGGCTCTTCGCCAATCGAGAGGCGACGGGGCCGCTCCCTCCGAACAGTTTACAGAAGACGTTCGCGGCCGTGATGCGCACGAGCGGGCTCACGAAGCACGCGTCGATCCATACCCTGCGGCATTCGTACGCGACGCACCTGCTCGAATGCGGCGTGCATCTGCGCGCGATTCAGGAGTTGCTCGGGCATCGGAGTCCCGCGACGACGGCGATCTATACGCACATCACGCCGCAGGTGACGGACGTGCTGCAGCGCACCGTGAATGCTCTGATGGCCACGTTGTAGTCGGCGGGCGTCGTCCGGCGCGGGGCCATGACCGTGGCGGCGGTCGTGCGACAATTCGGGCCGGCGTATGCGGCGCGCTTCGGTGCCGCAATGCCGGCGGGCCATCGGCGTGCGCTCGACGATCTCGCGGCGTGCCGCACGGCCGCGATGGGCGGCCACGTGACGCAATGCGACACGTGTGGCCACGAGCACTTTGTGTATCACTCCTGTCGCAATCGCAGTTGTCCCTCGTGTCATGGCGTGAGCACGCGCGCCTGGCTCGCAGCCCGCGAGACCGAGCTGTTGCCGGTCCCGTACTTTCATGTGGTCTTCACGCTGCCCGCCGAGCTCCGCGCGATCGTGCGGACGCATCAGCGCGTGTTACTGGGGGCGTTGATGCAGACGGCGGCGGAGTCGTTGCAGGCGCTCGCCGCCGATCCCCACTATCTCGGTGGCACCGTCGGGATGCTCGCCGTTTTGCACACGTGGACGCGCACGCTCGGCTACCATCCGCATGTGCATTGCCTCGTGCCGGGTGGCGCGCTCGCGCCGGATGGCGTCACGTGGCGGCGTGCCCGTGGACGCTATTTGGTACCGGTGCGCGCCCTCTCGGCCGGGTTTCGTGGGCGCTTTCTTGCCCGGTGGCGGCGGGTCCTGCCCGACGTGCCGGTGCCGCCCGCCGTGTGGAAGAAACCGTGGGTGGTGTATGCCAAGCCCACCGTGCAGGGGGCCGATCTCGTGTTACGCTACCTCGCGCGCTACGTGCATCGGACGGCGATCACGGATGCGCGTATCGTGCGCGTGGACGCGACCACGGTGACGTTCCGGTATCAGGATGCGACGGCGCGCGCGTGGCGCACGATGACGCTGCCGGGCGAGGAGTTCCTGCGCCGTTTTCTGCAGCACGTGTTGCCGCGCGGGTTTCATAAAGTGCGCTACTATGGTTTCTGGCGCCCGCGGGCGGCCGCGACGCGGGTGCAACTGCAACAGCAGCTCGCCCCCGCGGTGAAGGTCGCCGAGGGTCAGGCGGAGCGGGCACCGCCCCTGCTCCTCGTGCCGCCCGCGCCGCTGTGTGCGCAGTGTGGGCACGGGCACGTTTACCGCATCCGGCGACTCGTCCGCACGCGCGACATCACCGCGATGGCCCAACCGCCATGAGGGACGCCGTCCGGTCCCGACGCGCCCCTCCGTTCCGCGCACCGCTCGTCCGGATGCGCCGACGCGTCGTGCCTGTCGCGCGTTTTCTGCCCCACAGCGCCCTCAGTGGAGCGCGACGCCACCTCGTGCGCCGGACACGCTACGCGTCGACCCCACGCGCCAGACGCCGAATCGTGCCGCCGTGCCCCATAGCGGCGAGCCCGCGCCCGCTACAAACTCCATAGCATGCCTCCCGCGGTTCAGTTCAACGGAGGTTTGGCGGCGGCTTCGCGCCGCAAAACCTCTAATTTGTTAGCCTGACCAAACCAATCTTGCTGGCCATCTCATGAATTCGCGGCGCGCGTTTCGCGTGAATATGGTCCTCGCCTCGCTCGGCGCATTGTGCGGCGCGTTGGCGGCCATCCCCATCACGGCCCTCGGCAAACTGCTTGCCGGTGCGCCGCCTGCGACGGTGCCCAACTATCTCTGGAATATGGGCGTACTCGCGACGATGGCCGCGATCGGCAGTCCGTTCTTGACTTGGTCCGCGCTACGTCGCGTCCCGCTCTGGCGCGCGATCGTTGAGCCAGGGATTGGAGCGGTGGCGGGCGGTGCGGTGGCCTTCGCCTTGGGTACACCCATCGCGTTTCTGCTGCTTATGCCCGTGGGTATCGGTGTTGCGACCTGGCGTCTCCACCACCAGTATCGTGAACGGATAGACTCGTCGCCCGGTCCGCTATCCTCAGATGCCCGAGACACGCCACTGTTGCCCGACGAGGTGTGAGCACATGTTTCGGCCTTGCGTGAGCGGCAAGGCTAGCGATGCTTGCTACCGACGGGCAATTCGGCAGCTCGCTCC
>JANOPS010000299.1:0-3792 GCA_031421995.1 Gemmatimonadaceae bacterium | reverse complement strand
GATCAGTCTCGTGGTTGCATGGCAGCGGGAACCCACAAGGCCTCCAAGGCTCAGAGGACATAGATGCGCAAGATAGTTTGGTACAGCACGAATACGGTTGTGGTTCAATTGCCAGGCGGCGGCCCTCGGCGGCTCGTGTGGCGCGCGATAGCGCTCGCGGCCACGGCGGCCACGGCGGCCATGACGGCGCAAGCCAGCCAAGCGCAGACCGCGACCCCGCCCACCCCGCCCACCCCGCCGGCATCAACGACGCCCGCGAAGCCCACTATCACGCGCGCCGATCTGGGCGACGCGTACCTACGCATGGACAAGGCTTACGTGGCGGCCACGCTCACCGACAGCGCACGGTCGGCGATCAACAAACAGTTCGACCGCTCGACGCTCAGTTTTTTCGGCGGAAAATTCGCCGCCGCGATTGCGACCATCGACTCGGCTACCGTCGCGGTGTCAGGCAAACCACTCGTTCCCGTGGCATCGCGGCCCAGCCGCTTGGTCAACGGGCGGATCCCCTCCATGGCCCGCGACGGGTTCCTGAAACGGCTCGCGAAGTTGGACACGACAGGCCCGCTGGCTCAGGCTATCACCTCTGCGCGCGCACGCGCGGCCCTGATGGTGGACGAGCCCTCGCGGGAGCGGCTGGCCGAGTGGTTGAGTGATCCACCACAGTTGGCGCGCGACCTGGCGCGCGAAGTAAGCGTGTTGGAAAAGGGGCGCAATCCGTACGTGGGCCAAGCGGGCGACGCGTGGCACACGTTCAAGGGCGACAAAGGTGCGCTGATTCCGGTGCGCATTGCAGCGCCTGCAGCAGCGGCCACCTCCAGCGCTCCGGTGCCGGTGCTGATCGCACTGCATGGCGCTGGTGGCGACGAGAACATGTTCATGGAGGCGTACGGCCAAGGCCTCGCCAAGTCGATGGGGTTGGCGGCCAACGTGATCGTGGTCTCGCCACTCACCGACACCTTTCAGGCATCACCGGCGAACTTCGACAGTCTGATGGTGGTGCTGCGCGCATCGTATCGCGTGAACAACGCGCGCGTCTACGTCATGGGCCATTCGATGGGTGCCGCTGCGGCGGCGCGGTTGGCGCAGACGCGTCCAAAAGCGATCGCCGCAGTGGCGTGTTTGGCAGGCGGCAGTGTGGTCACAGCGCCCGACGCACCGCCCATGATGTTCATTGGTGCCGAGCTGGATCCGATCATTCCTGCTGCCCGCGTGAAGCAGGCCGCCGAGGGGAGCAAGACGGCAACGTATACGCAGCTGCAGCACGAGGGACACACGCTGATGGTGGCCAACGGAATCCGCATCGCCCTGCCGTGGTTGCTCGAGCATCGGCCACAGTAACTCGACTCGGCGGTCGGCATGGCTGATCGTCCGTTGGTGTTGCTGCATGGGTATAGCAGCGACGGGCGCGCCTTTGCGGCATGGCGCAAGGCGCTGATCGCCGCCGGATGGACCGCTGAGCAGCTGGTCACGGTGAGTTATGAATCGCTCACCAACGAAGTCTCGGTGCGTGATATCGCCGAAGGGTTTGACAAGTTGCTGCGACAGCGATTGGCGCTGGCAGACGACGCACCGTTCGATATCATGGTGCACTCCACGGGCATGCTGGTGCTGCGGGCGTGGCTGACGCGACGCGGTGCGGTGGAGCCGCGCTTGGACCGACTCAAGCATGTTATCGCACTGGCGCCAGCGACGTTTGGCAGTCCGTTGGCGCACAAGGGACGCAGTTTTCTCGGCGCGCTGGTGAAAGGGCGAAAGGCGTTTGGTCCTGATTTTTTGGAAGCGGGCGATCAGGTGCTCGATGCGCTGGAGTTGGGTGGCCGCTTTTCGTGGGAGCTGGCCGACGCGGATATGTTTGGCAAGCAGACGTACTACGATCAGTCGCGCGCCACACCGTATGTGTTCGTGTTTTGTGGCACGCGCGGGTTTCGCGGACTGAGTGCGATGGTCAATGAGCCGGGCACCGACGGCACCGTGCGCTGGGCCGGATGTGCCCTGAATTGTCGCAAGATCGAACTGGATCTCTCGTCTGACACCAACGATGCGGATCGGGTGAAGACGGCGGAGTGGACGCAGGACGATGTGCCACTGCACCCCATTGCCGGTGTAGATCACGGGACGATTCTGTCTGCGCCTCCGGCGGAATTGGTGCAGCTGGTGGTCGAGGCACTCGGCGTGTCGTCGCGCGCGGGCTATGTACGATGGAGCGAGGCTGCGGAGCTCACGGTGCGCGAGGCGCGCAGCGCGTTGGTGCCGTGGCAACAGTTCTTGGTTCGCGCGGTCGACGAGCGTGGCGATGGCATCGAAGACTGGAACCTGCAACTGTCGCTATCCGACGGGGCCACGTTGCATCCGTTCTCGCACGACGTGCATGTGTACAAGGGAGATTCCAGCTATCGGTGCTTTCACGTGAACCTGTCGCGACTCCGCGAACCGTCGTTGCTTGATGGCGCGTCGCAGCGGCTTACGGCGCAGCTGTACGCGAGCACGGGCACCCAGCGCGTGTTGTACGCGGGTGCACTCACCACGCCATCGGACACCGAGCCGCCCAACCGCGCGGGGACATGGCGTGGCACGATCGATCTGTCGTCGGTGTTGCCCGGTGGCGCGATGCGATTCTTCTATCCCCTCACCACCACCTTCGTGCAAGTGCGACTCGACCGGGATCCATTGACGGGCAATGGGATGGTGATTCGTGTAGACCCCGCATGACGGGCGCCAGCGCTGATATCACGACGCTGTTGACTGCCGCCGTGCTGCTGGCCGGCATGCTGCTCGGTGCGCTGATCATGTGGTTGGTGCACAGGCGCGTGCTGAGTACCGAGGTAGCCCGCGCGCGGCTGGAAACGGCAGCGTCGGTGCAGCCAGAGGTTGGGCGACTGCGCGAAGCGTTGGCGCGTCAGGAAGTGGAGGCGTCACTGACGGCGCGACACGGCAACGTGGCTGAGTTGCTGGCACCGATTCGCGACACGCTGGCGCGCTACGATGCGCAGCTGTCTCGGATAGGCCATGCGCAGGCGCAGTCGGCCGGCGCGATTGGCGAACGGCTGGAGAACGTCGCGTTGGTGAGCGAGCAACTGCGGCAGGAGACCCAGCAACTCTCGCACGCGTTACGCTCGCCGTCGGTTCGCGGGCAGTGGGGCGAGCTACAACTCAAACGCGTGTGCGAGTTGGCGGGCATGCTGGCCTATTGCGACTTCGACACGCAGGTCACGGTGCGCAGTGAAGACGGTGTGCAGCGCCCCGATCTCGTGGTGCGACTGCCCGGCAATCGACAGCTGGTGGTCGACGCGAAGGCACCACTGGCGGCCTACCTTGACGCCTCGGCCGCGGTTGACGATCGCGCGCGGGCCGCGCGCATGCGTGCCCACGCGATGCACCTGCGCAACCATGTGCAGCAACTCTCGGCTAAGCGCTACTGGGCGCAGTTTGCCAATACGCCCGAGTTTGTCGTGCTCTTTCTTCCGGGCGAAGCGTTCTTTTCGGCGGCGCTCGAAGCGGATCCGTCGTTGTTGGAGCTGGCGTTGAGCGAGCGGGTGTTGCTGGCAACACCAACCACGTTGATCGCGCTGCTCAAAGCGGCGGCGTATGGCTGGCGACAAGAGCGCGTCACCGCCGACGCCGCACAGGTGATTGCATTGGGCCAGGAGTTGCAACTGCGGCTGTCGCAGTTCGACGAGCAGCTGAGCGAAGTCGGCAAGGGACTGCAGCGTGCCGTGCTTGGGTACAATCGGGCCGTTGGCAGTTTGGAATCGCGGGTGTTGGTCACGGCGCGCAAGCTTGCTGACTTGC
>JANOPS010000298.1:0-3306 GCA_031421995.1 Gemmatimonadaceae bacterium | reverse complement strand
GTCGCCGGTGGTGGAGAGCGTCACCTCGGTGGTGCCAGGTTCTTTGCCCGGGCGCATGGTCGCGGTGCCGTGAATCTTCGACGTGCCGAGCCCCATGATCATGCCGGTCCACTCGGCGCGGCGGGTGAGGGCCGAGGCGAGCGAGGCAGAGACGGCGAGGAGCAGGGTGGCGGTGGCGAGTGCGTTGAGGCGCATGGGCGGGTTTGGACGGGGGTAAGTGCTGATGGAGTGCTGGTAGGGTGCGCTGCGAGGGTATTACGTATGCCGGAGTGTGCTGGATGTGCCCGGTCGCCGGGGCAGTTCACGATGATGCTTGCGGTCGGCGTCCAGCCGTCGTGTCGCGACGCGGGTCCAACGCCATCCCCATGTACGAACCGCAGTCGGCGCGCTCCGTCACGAATGTTTCGCACTAAGTTCTGAATCGTCCGAAGTGGTTCGCTCCAATGCCCCCTCATTTCCACACCAAGGAGTACGCATGTTGCGTTTGCGTGGACCGGTGTTGCTGTGGCGGTTGCTACGGCCGTTGCGACCGCGAATGGTGGTGCTGGTGACGCTGGCGACTGTGGGAGGGTTGTGTGGCTTTCCGGCGCGCACCGGTGCGCAAGGCGCGACGTGGCGTTACGCGGCATCGCCCATCATTCGAGTGGGACACGCTGATGCGGCGGATGCCGTGCTGTCTGCGCCTGTTGGCGCGACACGTTTGCCGAACGGCAATGTGCTTGTCGGCGACCGCGGTGACTTTGCGTTCGTCGAGTACTCGCCACGAGGCGAAGTGATTCGGAGGTTCGGACGCAAGGGAAAGGGGCCGGGTGAAATCACGTTCCTGATGAACATGCTTCGGTGCGGTGATTCGCTGGTGACGTTGGACTTCGACGCCAGTCGGGTATCGGTGCTTGGACTTGATGGGACGGTGGGGCGAGTCTTTCGTCTCAAGCAGCTCCCGTATCGCGCAAGCTGTAACGCCCGGATGCAGTTCTTATTCATGGACGTCGAGCGTAATCCGTCAGGCAAGCAGGTGGTGAATCGGCCGCTCTTGCCGTTCCGGATCTTTCCTGCGGACACCACGCCTGGGATACTGCTGGGCGAGTTTCCCGGTATCGAACAGTTTGGTCCGTCACGCTATCCACTCGGTCGCGATCGGCGCGTGGCGATGGGATCGACGCGGGCGTATGTCGCACTGGCCGACAGTTTTTCTGTGCGCGTGTTCAGTGCGACGGGTGCCGTGCTGCCGCCGGTCTCGGCGCGCTCGGCGCGCATCGCCGCGACGCAGGCAGATCTCGACGCGTTCAAGGAAGCGGAAATCGCCACGATGGGCGAAAAGTCGCGTCCGATGTACAACAAACTCTACGCTGATGTACCGTTGACGCCATTCCTCCCGGCCACGCGCGATCTGCTTGTTGACGCGAGCGACAATGTGTGGGTGCAGCACTATCCGCGCGCCGACTCACGCACGGTACCGTGGACGGTGTTTTCGGCGTCAGGCAAACTGGTCGCGACGATTACGCTGCCAACGGCATTGGAGGTGTTTGAGGTTGGTCGCGACTACGTGCTGGGGCGGTACATCGATCCGGACGAGGCGGTGCCAGAGGTGCGGCTGTATCGACTGATACGCTGAGGTTCCGTCGGGCGAGCACTGGTAACACGCAGGGGCGCCAGAGTCCTTTCGCATTATCCGCGTTCAGTGATCCATGCGTTGGGAGTGAGCGCATCAGTCCAACCCGCGTCCGGCTCGGTCCACCGTGGCCGGGCGAAGAGCAGCGCGGCCCGTCGGTTAGCGTAGGCAGCCGACTCGCGGGGCGATGCGCTACAGCGCGCCCCACGCCCAAATGTTCAGCGCTGGGATGTCACCGAAATCGCCAGGGTTCATGGTGACCAGTGTCGCGCGGTGGACGAGCGCTTGGGCGGCGATCATGCGATCAAGCAATTTGCGACGCGAGTAGCCAGCGTGCGCGATGATCGCTGCGTAGGCATCGGCTGCGTCATCATCGAAGGCCAACGTTGGGATCGCCGCGAGCAAGACATCGAGCCGCGCGCGTCGAACGGCCGCATCGTTCGCATCGCGATGCACGCCCCCATCAAGCTCCACGCGACTCACGACCGAGAGGAAGATGGCGTCGTCGAGTGCCAGGATTCTGTCGGCGACGTCCGGATCACCATCGCGCAGGTGGATGGCCACGTTGGTGTCGATCAGATAGGCCACGCGTCAGAGCCCGTGGCGCTCGGGTAGTTCGTCGGTGTCGCGTGCCTCGATCGCCGACGGCGAGGGCAGCGATCGCAAACGCGCGACCATGTGCGGAATGCTGAGCGTGGCCGGATAGATCGTGAGCACGTCACCAGACCGGATGAGCACGAGCTCGACGTCGTTTCCGAAGGCCACGTCTTTCGGGAGCCGAACCGCTTCACTATTTCCGCTCCGAAATGTGCGACTGCGTGCGCGGGCCATGGTAAGCCTCTTTGGTTGGATATACATGTATATACCATTTTCTGAGGTGATACGCAAGCTGGCGAAGGGCGGCGCACGGTGAGATGCAAGCATACGCGCACTGCGTCGGTCGGGGGGTGCTCAGAATCGCGCACGGGGTACCGATTCTTGGCCTCAGGTCGGTCGCCTTACGTTTGGTTCGCAAGCGCGATTCGCACTTGACGGATCTATCGGTAGTTGTGCCCCCGCACATGTTCCTCCCCTGTACCCTTGAAGTAGCGCTGTAGCGCTATGTCTCGCGATAGATTCGAGATACCCGAGTTCGCAGAACGGTCGCTCTGCCGAGAGCACCTATTGCCCCTTGCGTCTCGAACGCCTGGGGGGGACCCGTGCCTCGGCAGAGAGATCGTGACCGACGTCCAGTGGGGAGTCGCGCTTCGAGCGCCAGTACAGGGGCGACGGACGGTCATGATCGCGGCCGAGACATCGACACACACCGTGCGGCGGGCACGGGGGGGGCGCGCATGACCGAGGCGGTGGAGTACCCGGTGTATGTGGGGATCGATTGGGCGACGGCGATGCATGAATTGTGCGTTTTGAGTGCGGCGCGCGCCGTGCTGGCGACGCGGCGTATTCCACACAGTGCGGCGGGACTCGACGAGCTCGTCGCGGTGTTGGCGACGTTTGGCGCGCCAGCGACGGTCGCGATCGGCATTGAAATGCCGCGGGGCGCGTTGATTGAAGGGTTGCTGGCGCACGGCTATCCCGTGTACGCCATCAATCCCAAGCAGTCGGATCGCTTCCGGGATCGCCACTCGATGGCGGGCGCGAAGGACGATCGCTTGGATGCGTTCGTGATCGCCGATGCGCTGCGTACGGATCTG
>JANOPS010000297.1:0-2383 GCA_031421995.1 Gemmatimonadaceae bacterium | reverse complement strand
GCTGCGCGCCTATGGCCACGGCCTCGTGGGGATGAGCCGTTTTGCCACGGCCACCGGCATCGGTGGCGGGCTGATGCCCGACATCGTCGCGGGCGACGAGAACTTCGGTGATAGCGGCTTTGCCTGGAGCGCCGGCGCCGGGCTTGAACTTCCCATCACGCATCGCACCACCGTTGACGTCGGCGTTGCGTACCAGGGACATGGTGCACGTGAGTACCTCACCAAGGGCGGCATCACCGACAACGCCGATGGTTCGCTGTCGTTCAACAGCAAGCGTTCCACCGCCAACCTCTTCGCCATCCGCATCGGCGTCACACGCTCACTTAGCTGGGGCACGCGCAAGCCGAAGGTATGACCGCACCGAATACCATGCGGGCGGCGGTCTACACACGGTACGGCGCGCCGGATGTGGTGTCGATGCAAAACGTGCCCACACCACGACTTGGCCCCAACGACCTGCTCGTCCGTGTGCGCGCCACCACCGTGTCGACGGCTGACTGGAGGCTGCGGAGCTTCACCATGCCGCACGGCTTTGGCCTACTCGGACGGCTGGCGTTAGGCATCACGGCGCCGCGCACGCACATCTTGGGTGGTGAACTGTGTGGTGACGTGGTGGCCATCGGCGTCGCCGTGACCAACTTCGCCGTGGGCGACGCGGTGATTGCCTGCACCGGCAGCAAGTTGGGCGCGCACGCCGAGTATTGTCGCATCGCGGCAGATGGTGTGGTGGTGCCGAAGCCACCGCAGCTCGCCTATAACGTGGCTGCGGCGATTGCGTTCGGTGGCATGACCGCACTCGACTTCTTTCGTCGCGGTGGGCTGTGCAGTGGACAGAAGGCGCTGATCAACGGCGCGTCGGGTACCGTTGGGTCGGCGATGGTGCAGGTGGCGGTGGACGCGGGCGCGGAGGTTACTGCGGTGTGCAGCGGCGCCAACGCAGCGCTGATGCGAACGCTCGACGCTGCGCGCGTGGTGGACTACGCGACCACTGACTTCGCGGCGGGGGGCGTTCGTTACGACCTGATTGCGGACACTGTGGGGAACGCGCCATATGCACGGGTGCGTGACGTACTCACGACACGCGGCAAGTTGCTTGCCGTGCTGGCTACGCTTCCGGAGATGCTGCGGGCGCCTTGGGTCGCGCTTACTACGCAACATCGTGTGGTGGCTGGGCCGACGGTTGAGCGGGTGGAGGACCTTCGCACGCTTGTTGCGATGGTAAGTGCGGAGCGGTTTACGCCGGTGATTGATTGTTGTGTGCCGCTTGATGAGATCGTGGCGGCGCATGGGCGGGTGGAGAGTGGGAGGAAGCGGGGGAGTGTGGTGGTGGCGGTGGACGGTGAGCCGTGAACCGTATGCCGCACGACCGACCGTACTCAAGCGTGAAGCGCGCGTCGTGGCTCATCGCCCTGATCCGTCCGTTTCCTCGCGACCACGCCACGATCGAATCAGCCGACCGACGCTTGATACTGCACCGGGTCAAGCTGACAACGCAGCCGCAGCGATCCCGGCAGCACAAATAACTTCGGTGTCTTTCGGAACTTGAAAAGCCGATACAACCGAAAGTGTTCCGAGCGCTCCTCAGAAATCATCACCTCCCGTCTGGAGACGAAGAACGGAATCAGTGCGCCGAAGCTGGTGGTCTTCACTTCGATGAGACGTTGGCGACCGTCCGGCTCGAATGACGCGATATCATAGCCGAGTCCGTCGCCTTGTGTTTTGGCTACGTGCTCGATGCGTGCGGCGAGGCGTCGTGCTCCAGCCTCCCACGGACGGCGATGTTCCAGCGACAACACAAACTCGTCGCCTGCAGTACCAAGCGACGCGTTTCGTGCTTCGCGCTCGAGATAGTTGATACCGAGTCTCGAGACTACGGGCGCGGGCGCGACGCGCTCGTAGGTGTTGCGTCGCTCGCGGACGGGAGGCGTCACTAGGATGTCGCGCCAATCACCCGTCGAGGGTGCGTATCCAACGTCTGCGCTGACCGCGACGGTGGCCGTGTCAATCAGGTTGGTAGAGTCCGCAAGTTGGGCAACAACCGCGACCCGCAGGCGGTTTTGATAGTTCACCCGCGGCTTGTAGCCGTCGATGTAGGGGAAGCCTTCCTCGATGAGAATCGCACTGATGTTCTGGTGCTTGACCGGCCACGCCGCGCGCGCCTCTTCGACGCTCCGGTACCCGTAGTCCACAAACTGCAGTACGCCAGTCCTTTCGTCGCGCCGAGCGATGCAGTAAGCCGCCGGCAGCGGCGTGCCAGAGTCGTCCCGCACGAGAATAGTGCTCACATCGCCTTCGAAGGAGTCGACCGCGACGATCTATACCGCAATGCGCTATAGGCGGCCAGAGTGATCTGCATGTCAGCCAGGCGCCAACGGGACACCCG
>JANOPS010000296.1:0-1557 GCA_031421995.1 Gemmatimonadaceae bacterium | reverse complement strand
CCTACGCGATTCGCGATGTCAACTTGTCGAACGATCGCAACGCGGTGACGTACGACGCGCTGAACAAAGCGCGATCCATCGATGATGTGGAGGCGGCGATCAGCCTGCAGGGCGTCTCGTGGACCAACACGTTGGCGGCGGATCGCAACGGCACGGCGTACTACGCCGACCTGAGTGTCGTGCCCAACGTCGACGCGGCGCTGATTGAGCGGTGTCGCGTGAAGGTGGCCGGCGTCCCGGCGCAGGTGATCGTACTCAACGGCGCCGACTCGACCTGCGCATGGGTAAACGACGCGCGTTCCTCCGTCGTTGGCGCAATGCCGGCGCAGAGTATGCCGAGGCTGCGTCGGGATGACTATGTCACGAACGAGAACGACAGCTATTGGTTGTCCAACCCGAAGTCACCGCTGGAGGGCTTCTCTCCGATCATTGGTGCGGAGCGCACGGCGCGCAGTCTGCGCACACGCGCCGGGATCTCGTTCATCGAAGAGGTGCTCAAGGGTGGTGCCAAGGCCACGCCGGAAACGCTCGAGCAGATGTTGTTCAGTCAGCGCAACTATGGGGCGGAACTGTTGCTCGACGATCTGCTCACGCTCTGCGTGGCGCCCATGGAACCGGTGGCGCTCGCGTCTGGCTCGGTGGATATCGCGCCGTCGTGCCGCGCGTTGTCGCAATGGAATCGCAAGGAGACCGTGGACAGTCGTGGCGGACACGTGTGGCGTGAGTTCTGGCGATTCGCGTCGCGCATTCCCGGCGTGTACGCCGTGCCATTCAACGCGGCCGATGCGGCGAACACGCCACGTGGTTTGGCCGTACAGCAGCCCGGTGTGCGGGAGGCGTTGCGCCGATCATTGGCGCAGGCGCAGCAACGCTTGGCGCAGTTTGGCATCGCGCTCGACGCCACGCTTGGCAGTATTCAGTATGACACCAGAAACGGCGAGCGGATTCCTGTTCCCGGCGGCGAGGGTCCGGCCGGTATGTGGAGCGTGATCAGCACGGAACTCAAGAAGGATGGCTATTCCCCGATTGTGGCGGGCAACAGCTACATCCAGGTCGTGGGCTGGAACAGCGACGGCACGCTGGACGCGCGCGGGATCTTGACCTACTCGCAGTCAGACAACCCCGCGTCACCGCACTACGCCGATCAGACTCGGCTCTACGCGCAGGGCCAGTGGTTGCGGTTGCCCTTCTATGAGAAGGACATCGTGGCGGACAAGAACCTGAAGATGTTGCGGCTGCGGCAGTAGGCGCGCACCCGCATCTGCGGGCCGTCGTCCGACCCTCGGTACCAGAGTTGGCGACACCGTTAAGTTCATGCTGCAGACGGCACGTCACTCAACCCCTCGGCGTCAGGCACCCATGCGCGCAAACACCATCCTCGACACGATCGGCCGAACGCCACACGTCAAAATCCAGCGCCTGTTCGACCCGCGCGTTCACGTCTGGATGAAAATGGAGCGCGCCAACCCGGGCGGGAGCATCAAGGACCGCATCGCGTTGGCGATGATCGAGGATGCGGAGCGACAGGGGCTGCTCACCAAAGACAGCGTGATCATC
>JANOPS010000295.1:0-3916 GCA_031421995.1 Gemmatimonadaceae bacterium | reverse complement strand
GACACTCACGTACCAGTCACTATTCGTAAGTCTATCCCGCGCAAGGGTTGCGGCCTATAGCATCGGGGCTGATGGTGATTCAACAGACGCTGTAGCACGGTACCTATGGAACATTGCATTGGCTTCGGCTTTCCAGCCCGTGCTTCACATCGTCGAGGTGGCGTTCCGGAACGCTCTCTTTGAGGTAGGGGAGCGGACAACCGCAGGAAGAAGTCTGACGTTCCGCACGGTACCCTGCTGGTTGGACGCCGGCCTTCTCGAGAGGAAGGAGCAAGATGACATCATGGAGGCGATACGCCGCTTGGGAAAGAACCCAAGACGGCATTCTGCAGGCCACCTTGTCGGCCAGCTCGGATTTGGCTTTTGGATTCGTCTCTGCAATCGTCCCTACGAGCACGGACGCACATCGGGCCCACAACTTTGGCCGCCGGCCGTGAAGCGATTCCCGTACTGTCCTCGGACCCAGCGAAACCGCCCTGACATCTCGAGTGCATTCTCGGAACTGAGAGACTTTCGGAATCTCATCGCGCACCATCAGCCGATTTGGGATCACCAGCCACTGTTCTGGCACGAAAGAGCGCTCGAACTGATAGCGTGGATGAATCCTCGGCTTTCCCAAGCCGTGAAAGCGGGATCGCAACTTCCTTCGGCCTACAACGCTGGACCTGTCACGTACCGGAGCTGGACTTCGCAGACGATGTTGTTTTGACTCCCCTCCACGTTGCCGCGTGACCTTCGTTCCTCAGTCCAGCCGGCACCAGATGATCTACGAATCCCATCCTTCGTCCCGCTCTGCTTGCATCACCCGCCTTCAGTGCCTACATAGCGTGTATGCAGTATACCCTACGCAATATCCCGGATGCCCTCGACCGAGCGCTCCGTCGCCGCGCGAAGGAGCAGGGCAGGAGCCTCAACGAGGTCGCCCTCGACGCGCTCGCGCGTGGCGCCGGCGTGGCCGAGGATGCGGTGCGCCTGCGCGACCTCGCCGGCACCTGGGAGGATGATGCGCATACCTATGCGGCGCTTCGGGATCAGCGCCGGGTTGATGAGGAGCTGTGGCGTTGACCATGGCACCACGTATCGTCGGCGCGCGCGTCACGGGGCCTTTCCGGCTCTCCCTCGACTTCACGAACGGATGGACCGGCGCGGTCGATCTCACGGCATGGATTCGCGGTCGCGGCGGCATGTTTGCGCCGCTGCAAGAGCCGGCGTACTTCGCGTGTGTATCGGTCGACGCGGACGCCGGGACGATCGTGTGGCCGAATGGCGTCGACCTCGATCCCGACATGCTCCACGAGGCGGCGCGCGGCACGCCAGCCTCCCTCTCCGCATAACACGCTGTTGCCGTTGACGAACGCGATAACTTCGGCAGCGGTCGCTGCGCGAACGCGATTTCTTTGAGCGTTCGCAACAGAACGTCAGGTCGTTAGACACACCAAACCGGCTTTGATGTATATTTCGTTACCCGGAGGCCACTGATGAGCACCCAATCACTCCCGATTCTTAGCGATCCCGACATCATGGGCGGCACCCCCGTGTTTGCGGGTACGCGCGTCCCGGTACAGACTTTCGTCGAGTACCTCGAGGCCGGCGATCCCCTTGACGAATTCCTGCTAGACTTCCCAAGTGTCACACGCGATCAGGCCGTCGCGGTCTTGGAGCTCGCCAAGGATCTGCTGCTTGCGCGCGCGGTCGCATAGTGAAGGTCTTGCTCGACGAGTGCGTGCCGCGGCGCTTTCGTGACGCACTCCCCGGCATCGAGGTTTTCACGGCTCGTGATCAACGCTGGACCAGTCTTCGCAATGGTGATCTGCTGTCAGAAATGCGTGCCGCGGGCTTCACGACGTTGGTCACCGTCGATCGCAACCTGACTTTCCAGCAACATATCGCCACCTCCGGCATCGCCGTCATCGTCATGCACGCGGTCACCAACCGTCTCTCCGATCTCACTCCACTCGGCCCACGCGTCGCTGTGGCAATTGCGGTGACGCCGCTCGGCGCGATTTCACGCGTGGGTGTCTAACCACAGGTTACGCAGCTCGCCGACGCTTCTTCGTCTGAATGGCTTTCGCAAGATCGGCGGTAGTGGCCCCGAGGCCGACCAAGGCACGAACGAGCAAGTCGAACGACACCGAGGCTTCGCCCGCTTCCATTTTTGCGACGCGGGACTGGCTCGAATGCAGCCGCTTTGCGACGGCCTCCTGCGAGAGCCCGAGTTCCGCCCGACGCGCGCGTAACGCATCACTGAGCCGCAGTTTGAGATCGACCAGGGCGGATTCTTCGGGCGTGAGTTCGAGAAAGTCATCCACGGATCCGACGACCCAACCCTGCGCCTCCAACGCCGACTTCTTTGCCTTGCGCATCGCTTATCCCTCCGATTGGGTTACCTGATCATACCGTCGCAGCCGCTCGCGTCCCGTCGCCAAGATTGTGGCGGGCGTGGCCGGCGTCTTTTTGTCGAACACGTCGACGATCACCACGGCGTCGGGATCGAGCCGGCACAGAATACGCCACGTGAGTGTGGCGTCGGGAATGCGAAGCTCCCCGCAGCGCGACCGAGCGTTGGCATGGGTCGCGCATACGGCATGCTGAGCGAATCTCCGCGCTGCAAACGGCGTAGCAGGACTCCGGCCTCGAGGCAAGCAGCAGCTGAGAACGGCGGCGTCTTCACCGACCCTCTGAGCCAAACCAACGGTCGTCTCGTTGCCGCCATCTGGGAATACTATGTCATTAGTGACATATGTCAAGCTGGACATCATACCCGCACCGCATAGCGAGGGGTGCTGCAGGCGAACGCAATGTGCGGCGGAGATGCACGCGCTCCAGCATCTTCCAAACTCGGCGTACGGTGCGCAGTTTCGTCCGGAATCCATCGGCACCGCGGCGGGAATGCGAATGCTTCAAAGCTTCCTCCCCCTTGCCACGGTGGCACGATGCGCGTTCTGCTCGCGACAGTCTCATTGAGTGCTCTGATGCTCAGCGCCTGTGGTGATCGTGTCGCGACGGCCGCGTTGCCGTGGACAACGGCCGTCGACTCGACGGGCGATACGACACGCGTTCGCATCACCGGCGACGTACCGGACAGTCTGGTCAGAACGCCCGTGGTGGATCTTGCCGTGGGGCAGGCAGACGGCGCCGAGGAGCTGACGTTCGGTCGCATTGGCGGCATCGTCGTCGGCAACGATGGGGCGATGTTCGTCTACGATGCCGACCAGACGGTTGGACTCATTCGAATGTACGCGGCGACGGGAAAGTACCTGCGCACCGTGGGCGCGAAGGGCGGGGGACCCGGCGAGTATGGTCAGCTGAACGGCTTCACCGTCGCACGCAATGGCGATCTGTTGATCTGGGATGGTACCGGCGCGCGCGTCAACCGCTACGCAGTGGACGGCCGCTTTACGAGCGCATTCCGGATTCCTGTCAGCGGGATGTTCACGGCAAACGGTCTGCACGTTGCGACAACCGGAATCATCGCGCTTAAGCACAGTAGTCGGCCACCACGAGATCGCGAACGGTCCTCCGGTCCCCATTCCTGGATTCATGCGCTTCGATTCGCTTTGGCGCATTGCGTGATTCGGTCGCGTATCCGCAGTGGACGAGCGTTGAGCCGGCCACGTTGCGTGTGGAGAGCCCTGACGGCACCATGAGCGCCCTCTTCGCCATCCCATTTCAACCGGGCATCACCACGACGCTGCTGAGCGATGGTGGCGTGGTGGGTGGGTATGCCGATCGCTATGTCTTCACACTCGTCGGTGCCGGCACGAGGCCGCGCCAAGTGATTCGCGAGGTCGCGGCGGTGCCCGTCTCGGCAACCGAGGCGACAGAACGCCGCGCGCAAATCAGCCCGCCGTGGTCATCCCCGAGAGCGAGCTTCCACCGCTGCGCACCGATGTCGTGCCGGCGCCGATACGCCTGA
>JANOPS010000294.1:0-2962 GCA_031421995.1 Gemmatimonadaceae bacterium | reverse complement strand
TGATGAGCAACGTCATGGGGTGGACAAGCAGCCGTGCACCGCGCGCGGGATCGCGACTCCACAGCACACCGGCCAGCACACCGGCCGCGAACTCGCCAAGCCGCGTCGGGAAGACACCAAACGGCGCCCACAGCTGGAACGCCGCAGCCGGCGTCAATGATCGAGCGGCTGTGCCACACTGCCGAAAGAAGGCACGAAGCCGTGACCCGCGCCGACGGGAATACCATCGCGCCAGAAGACGGCGGCGGCGCGCGACACGCATTCCACGGTGACGGCGACTATCGTGATCCCCGCCAGCGCCCGCCATGCAGACGCCCGCTTGTACGTCGAAAACAACAGGGGGAAGCATACGTACCGCCCCACCAGCAGTGCCACGTACCAAAGCGGGGCGTTCACCGGCCCGAACATCGTCGACTAGTCCAAGTTGCGCACCAAAAGCAGGTCGCGCAGGAGCAGGTCGGGCGCGGTGTGCCGTACGCCGGTGCGCGCCACCATCATGACGGGCGGCAGCAGTGCCGCCGCGATCGCGCCGCCGATTGCGTTATCCAGTACGCCGGCAGGATTCGGGCGGCGCGTCGCGTGGCCCATACGCGCCACGACTGTGGCGAACGCACGGCAGACAGCGCGAGCACGAAGCCTGAGAGCACGAGAAAGACGTGCACTCCCTGCCAGCCGAATCATCCGCGGCGCGCATGGATGCCGACGATCATCAGGATGGCCACGCCCTTGAGCGCTTCGGTGACGAGGTGAAGAGGCACGGCTATTGCGGGGTGAAGGGTCAACGGCGATGGTAACCGAGCCTTGCGCACGTCACAAGTTGGAGCCTCACCAGGGGAGAGTGCAGTGGGACTGACGTTGGATTACAGGCCGTTCACATCGGCAGACCTTCCGGAGCTGGAAAAACTCTGGCTGCACGACACGAAGTGGGGAGGGCTGACCAAGCAGATGTGGCTGGACCACGTGGTCAACGCACCGCTGGGGCCGCCTGCGGGTATGCTGGCTGTCGACAGCGCGACCGGTGCCATTGTCGGTCAGTTCCCTTTCGTTCGCGTACTCGTTGAAATCGATGGGCAGGTCCGCAAAGCGTTTCGGCCTTCGGCGCCGATCCTGAGTCAACGTATCAGCGGACTGCTCCAGCTGGCGAATCCATTCTCGCATCCTGTGGCCGTCATGTACCGGCAGTCCATCGACGCGCTGCGAGAAGAGGGAGCAGCGTTGCTGGTAATGGTGCCCGACCCCCGTTGGGCTCGGTTCCTGCGCATGTTTCCGGGGCTGCAGGTTGGGAAAGTGCCGCTCTTCAGCCGACCGCTGCCGCTCACGCAACCGCTGGAAGTAGACCCGGAATACACGATGGCGCCGCTTGTGAATTTCGACGACCGCGTGGACGCGCTATGGCGGTTGGCTGGGCGACACCACGGTGTGGCGCTGGCGCGGACCGCCGACGTGTTGCAAGCGAAGATCGGGCGCGGCGACTGGGAGGTGCTTGGCGTAACGCGAAGCGGCAGGCTTGTCGGCCTCGTTGCCTCTCGGCAAAAAGGGGATCGGCAATGGCTAGTGGGTGACCTTATCAGCGAAGACCTCGATGGTGCGCTGCGCGCCACCTTGAGGGCCGTGATTGAACTCGCCAATCGGCGCGCCACGGAAGCGCCTGAAGACAAGCCCATCCACAAGGTATGTCTGGCGGTTACACCCGCCATGCAGGCAGCAGTGACGGGCATGGGATTTGTGCGGGACAACTACGACTTCGCACTCGTGGTGCACCAGCTCGACCCTGCGATCTCGCCATCGTCAATCGCGCCGGGCCGATGGTATATCAGTGCGAACGACTGAGCGCTCCCGTGTACGGCCTCCGCCGATACATTCATTGGTCGAGCGCTAAGCCCATAACCTTTACCCAGCCGGAGATTTGCAATGCCCCAGGAGCTCGAGTCGCAGGTTGTCCACCGGGTCGCCGAGATGGCAGGCGTCGAGCCGGGCGAGGTGTCGCTGACGAGCGCGTTTGCCGATCTGGGCGTCGACTCCTTGTCGGCCGTCAGCTTGATTGGCGATCTGGAAGATGAGTTCGGCGTGTCGATACCAAATGATGAGGTTATTCGGATTCGCACGGTCGGCGATGCTGTGGCTCAGATCGTTCGCGCCATGGCTGACGGCGGACCGGCGTGAGACCGCCGGAGCGCGTGGTCGTCACGGGCGTCGGGGCGATATCGGCGCTGGGACTCACCGCACGAGCGCTGTGGGACGCGTTACGGGAGGGCCACGACGGCTTCGGGGCAATTGAGCTTGCTGAGGCCGACACGCTCCGCTTCACGGGGGGGGCGCAGGTGCGAGGCTTCGACCCGGCGCATCATTTCGATGCCAAGCAACTGCCCTTGCTCGATCGGTTCGCGCAACTTGGCTTGGTCGCCGCGCGCGAGGCTATCGTCGACGCTGGAATCGAGTTCACGCCAGACCTTCGTCTTCGCTGTGCCGTCGTGACAGGCTGCGCGGCGGGAGGTCAGGCGTCTATACAGCAGGTCTATGACGATCTATGGCGCGACGGGCGGCATCGTGCGCCGGTGCTTACGATTCCCCGTTTCATTCCCAATGCGCTCGCAAGCCACGTGTGCATGGAGATTGGCGCGACGGGGCCGAGTTTCACCTTGTCGACCGCGTGCGCGTCATCAAATCACGCCATCGGTCACGCGTTCTGGATGGTTCGAAACCGGCAGGCAGACCTTGCCGTGACCGGGGGCAGCGAAAGTCCGTTCAACATCGGCCACCTGAAAGCATGGGAGGCGATGCGCGTCGTCGCGGTCGATACCTGCCGACCGTTTTCGAAAGAGCGCACAGGGATGATCCTTGGCGAGGCGGGGGCAATGCTCGTGCTCGAACCGCTGTCGCGGGCCCTCGCGCGCGGAGCGCGAATCTACGCGGAGATCATTGGCTTCGGCATGTCGGCCGATGCGCACCACATCACCCAGCC
>JANOPS010000293.1:0-16683 GCA_031421995.1 Gemmatimonadaceae bacterium | reverse complement strand
TGGCGATCGGTGGGCGTGAGGACACCGACGTTCGGACTCCGCGTGAGGGATGCGATCCATTCGGTCGCCTGCCGGAGCGTCAGAGGGCGCGCGAACACCTTGTGATGGGTACTGACGCGCAGGAACTCGTACACGATGTTCCACGTGAGATAGCACCGCCGGTCGTCGCGACGCCATGCCTCGATGAGGGCGATCGCCTGTGCATGCTCGTCGGCGTCGGGATTGACGGCATACAGCAGCAGGTTGGTGTCGACGACGAACACGAACTACGCGCCTTCCATGGCATCGTAGAGCGCGTTGCGGTCGGCGACATCCACGCGCGGCTTGCCCATCCGATGGGTTGGCATCGGGGCGAGCTCGGGGGTTGGGGGCGCCTCCAGCCCGCGCGCGAGCGCCTCCGACACGATCTGCGACAACGTCGTGCCTCGTTCTGCGGCGCGACGCTTGATGGTGCGCACCAGATGGTCGGGGATCATGAGCGTCGTCTTCATATGGATAATCTTACACGAGGTACGCAAATACGGAAAACCCGCTCACCGCGGCCGCCCGCCGTTGGGCGCCGTGAACAGCGCCACATCGAGGCCGAGCGAGCGCACGAGGGCGGCGAAGCGCGGGCTGGCGCGCAGCGGATCGTAAATCCGACTTCCCAAGGGAGTGCCCACGCCGAGGTTGCCCCGCCGCGCACTTTCCTCGAGCGCCGTCAACGCCTGCGCCGTGTCGCCCAGTCCGAGCCACGCGGAATTCCAGACGGATCCACCATCGTCGCGGCCGGCAAAGCGGGCGCGCTGTTGGCTAAGCAGCGTGGCGGCGCGCCCGGGGTCGTCGGTCCTGGCGATGACGTAGAGCGCGCGGGCGATGTTGGAAGGGTACGGCGACAGACGAAGCAGCCCTTCAGCACGTTGGCGCGCCTCGGCGACTTGCCCGCCTTCCCAGAGTACGGTCACCACCAATCCCGCGCTCAACAGCGTCGAATCCATTTCCCAGAAGCGATTGGCGAACCGGATCGCCTCGGGGTAGCGACCAGCGAAGGCGAGATGCTGCATGGCCCCGTTCACGTATCCCACACTCCCGGGATCGAGGGCCACCGCCACCAACGCCGCCTCGGCGGCCTCGTCCATGCGCCCGACTACTGCCAAGAACTTCGACCGGGCTGCCTGCGCGATCGCGTTGCGGGGGTCGAGGCGCACGGCCCGCAGCATGGCCTCGTCTGCCGCGCGCCACTGGTGCCCGAGGGTCCGGGCGTATCCCAACGCCGCCCAAGCGTCGGCGGACAGTGAATCGAGCGCCACCGCGCGTTCGCTCGCCGCCGCAGCCGGTGGGACCACCTCGACCGTCGGCACAATGGAGTACAGTGCCAGCTGTACCCACGTGAGTCCAAGCGCCGCATGGGCGCGCGCGAACTGCGGATCCCGGGCGATCGCCTGCTGGAAGTAGTCGCGGGCCCGCAGGAGGCTGGTACCGCGCCGCTCATAGAGATACATGCCGCGCTGGTACAGATCGTACGCCTCGAGATCGTTAGTGCCGCGCGCCGCCGTGGCCGCCGGTGCGGCACCGCCCGCCAGCGTGACCTGCAACGCCCGCACGATCGCCTGCGCGATGTCGTCCTGCACCGCGAACACGTCCTTGGCATCGCGCTCAAAGCTGTCGCTCCAGAGCACCAGCCCCGTACGCGCGTTGGTGAGCTGCGTGGACACGCGCACTTTCCCGCCCGCGCGGCGCACGGTGCCTTCGAGGACGCCGCTCACATTCAGCGCGGCGCCGATCTCCTGGGCCGACTTCTGCTTGCCGCGAAACGCGGCCGCCGAACTGCGCCCGGCGAGTTGCAAGCCGGGCACTTTGCCGAGCGCGTTTGACAGTTCGTCCGCCATGCCTTCGGCGAAGTACGCGTTGGCAGTGTCGCCACCCACGCTTTCGAAGGGGAGCACCACGAGGGAGCGCACCGGCGATGCGGTGTCACCCGCGACGGCGTTCGTTCGCGACGCGCTCGGTGCGGTGGCGCGCGTGCGCAGCAGCGCCCAACCCGCAACAGCCAGCACGGCAACGGCAACACCCGCCATCAGCCACGGCGCGCGTCTCTGATTCGGTGCGGCCGCCTGCTCAAGTTTCCCTGACGCCGCTGTCGCCAAGCGCGTTAGCACCGCATCGGCACCGAGCGGGCGCTGCGCCGGATCTTTTTCGAGACACTGCATCACGAGGGCGGCGACGTCACGCGGCACTCCGAGTCGCACGGCATCGAGCGGCGGCGGCGCTTCGCTGATGTGCGCCGCCACCATCGCCTGCGGTGTAGTGCGCGCGGCAAACGGATGCGCGCCCGCCAGCACCTCGTACGCCACCACGCCCCACGCATACAGATCGGCGCGCGCATCGGTGTTCACGTCGCCCAGCGCCTGCTCCGGCGCCATGTAGGCCGGCGTGCCGATAGACGTGCCCACCGACGTCAGCGTGTTGCCTTCGGCTTTGGTGGTCGAGGCCGAGAGCGCCTTGGCAATGCCGAAGTCGGTGACCACCGCCGTACCGCGCGACAGCAACACGTTCTCCGGCTTGATGTCGCGATGCACGATGCCGCGCTCGTGCGCGTAGGCCAGCGCCTGCGCGATGTTGCGCAGAATGCCGAGTGCCTCGGGCACCGGCACGGCGCCCGTCACCAGTCGTGCGCGCAGCGAGTCGCCGCGCACGAACGGCATGGTGTAGTAGGGCAGCCCTTCACTCGTGGTGCCCGCCGCCAGTACCGGCACGATGTGCGGATCCTGCAGCGCTGCGGCGAGCCTGATCTCGCGCGTGAAACGCTCGGCGCTCAGCGAGGCGGCGCGCTCGGGGGACAGCACCTTCACCACCACGTCGCGTCCCAACGCATTCTCGTGCGCGACGAACACGCGCGACATGCCACCACCACCAAGCTCGCGCTCGAGGGTGTAGCCGTCGCCGAGGGTGGTTTGGAGTTGCGCGCGGAGTGTATCAGTCATGCACTCTCCGATGAACGTTCACAGGTCACCGATGCGCTGCGCGAGCGCCGTCAGGGAGATGGCGGTGACATTGCCGCCCATCGGCCACTCGTCGTCTCCGCCGTGCACCACATAGGCTGCGCGCGGAGCCAGATCGGCGCAGCCTTCGCGGAATCCACGGGAGACGGTCGGCGCGGTGGAGCGCTTGATCTCAATGGCGAGTTCGACCTGACCGCCGCGCTCGAACACCAGATCGATCTCGGCGCCGCGCGCCGTGCGTAGAAACGACGGCGAGAGCCCGGGTGCGGCGGCCGCAATCAGGCTCTCGATCACGAAGCCCTCCCAACTGGGCCCGGCGATCGGGTGACCAAGCAGTGCATGACCGTTCTCGATTTCGAGCAACGCGTGCAGCACACCCGAATCGCGCACGTACACTTTGGGAGAGCGCACCAAGCGTTTGCCAAGATTCCCCGCCCAAGGGCGCAGCCGACGGACCAGCAGCAGATCGACGAGCAGATCGATGTACCGCCCCACCGCCGGCGACGACACGCCAAGACTCGATGCCAGGCGCGCCTGATTGAGGAGGCTCCCTTGTCCGTGCGCCAACATCTCCCAGAGTCGTTCGACGGTCGCCGTCGGGAGTCGTGGCGCAAACATCGGGACATCGCGTTCCAGGTAGCTGCGCAGAAAATCCCGGCGCCAGGCCAGACTGGTGCGATCGGACGTGGCCGTCACACTCTCCGGAAAACCGCCGCGCAGCCAGAGGGTATCGACGGCGATGTTCGTATCACCAATCTCGCCGACATCAATGGGCGCCAGCTCGACGTGCGCGACCCGGCCGGCCAGCGATTCCGATGCCTGCCGCATGAGATCGAGCGACGCCGATCCGAGCAGGAGGAAGTGCCCCACCCGATCGCCAGCGGCGCGGCGATCGTCGATGATCCCGCGCAGGACCTCGAACAGGTCGGGGGCGCGATGGATCTCGTCGAGCACCACCAGCCGGCGCGGTTGGTCGCGAAGAAAATCATCGGCGTCGTGCAGCCGACGACGGTCGGCGGGACGCTCCAGATCCAGATACAGCGCATCGGGCGCGCGCGACCGCGCGATCGACCGCGCGAGGGTGGTCTTGCCAACCTGTCGGGGACCCAGCAGCACGACGCCGGGCATGTGCGCGAGGCGCTCCTCGACGGTGTGCAGGGCTCGACGTGTGATCATTGTTGTAAATCTAACGCGAGGCGTGCGTTTTGCAATGTTCGAGAAATTCAACGACTCTGACCCTGGGGAAAGACGGCCGATGCGATCGGGCGAGGCCACGAAGAGTTCGTCCCCTAGGATCACCTTTTCATGCGTGCCTGCAATTCCGTCAACCAGTTCTCGGCGATCATGACCGACGGGGCAAGGCCCGCGGCGCCGCCACGCGCGCGGGCCATGATGAAGCGGCCGTCGGCGGCGACATCCCAGGGGGTATAAAACGTGTACTCCACCTTGAGCAGATCGTCGGCGATGTGAAACAGGGGCGCGGGCGCGGCGATGGCGATCGGCGCACCAGCGGTCACGCGTGCCGACATCATGTCGGCGCCCGGGCTTACGAAGAACAGTTCGCGCCCGTCGCGCGACCAGAGCGGCGCGGTGCCGCCGCCGTTTGACACCTGATGTTTGAACTCGCTCGTATTCGGAAAGGCGCGCACGAATACCTCCGTGCGCCCCGTCTCGTCGGACTGGTAGGCAATCCACTTGCCGTCCGGCGACAGCGCAATCGCTTCCTCGTCGAACGCGGTGACGATGAGCGGGACACGCGCGGTATCGGCACCGATACGCACGCCGGTGATGTCGCGGCCACCCGCGACGGAACCGTTTGAACCTGTGCGAAGGACGAGCCACCTTCCGTCTGGCGACAGGACGGCCTCGTCGGAGACACCGGCTTTCAACAATGAATCCCCACCAAGGCCATCGGCGCGATGTTGGACCGTCCCCATACTGGCGGATATGAACGACACCACGCGGCCGTCGGCGCTCCATCTCGGGCGCATCTGAGGCGCCGCGTCAAACGTGATCCGCGAGAGCGGACCACGAGGGAGTTGCTTGATCCAGATATCATCACCCGCATCGGTGTAGAGTCCGATCGCCAGGCGCGAACCATCCGGTGAGAGCGCCCACCCGTGGTCGGCGACGTACCGCGTGATGTCGAACTTCCATGCCGTATCGACCGGCGTCGTGCGCCCGGAGCGATCGACCCACATCATCTCGTAAGCGCCGGCTCCGGCGCCGCTCGCGTTCCGCGTCACGAGCGTGCCCGACCGCGAGAGTTCGAACGGCAAGTCCCCCCGCGTGATGCTATCGGCAAGCACGGTGGGCTGACCGCGCACCGCGAACGATTGCCGATCGAACTCGTCCGCCATCAGCCGTCCATCCTGCGCGTACACGAGGTGGCCCGACTCGGCGTACCGCGCCCACTTGACCCCTTTCAGGACAAACGTGCGCTTCTGTGTCCCGACGTCGCCGGCCCAGAGGTCGCAGGCGAGTTGGGAAGCAATGCAGCGATAGAATAGCACGGCGCGCGTCCCGCTGATCGCGGCGACGACCGCCTCGCGCGCGGTGTCACTCACCACCCAGGCCGAAGATGAAGCGCCGCCATTTGATGACACACTGGCCACCGAGAGTCTGGGCGCTCCGCGTGTGTACACGATCGTACCGTCATCGAGCCACGCGATCCCGAAGTAGGGGTTGCCCTCCGTTCTGGCCAGCGTGACGGGCGCTCCACCGTTGACCGGCACCTTTAGCACCGCATTCCCCACCAGGAACGCCACCCACGCACCATCAGGTGAGATCGTGAACGCCTGCGCGTCGTCGGTGCCGTCGAGCGGTACGGCAGCGCGGCTCTCGCGCCGCTTGATCCAGAGTCGTGCGCCTAACGGCCCCCGCCCATCGCGCGGTCCCAGAAAAATGAGGAACGACCCATCGGGCGCCGGCGTCGGGACTTGCGCCTGATCGGAGGCGCCGACGTACATCGGTGGCAGCCGCATGTCATAGCGCAGCACGCCGGCCAACGGCACAGGGCGGAACCATCCAAGCGCGCCCACGGCAACGGCGACGAGCGCAACGGCTCCTGCAATCGCGGCCGCACGGCGGCCGCCGCGCGGCGTCAGCGCAGCGGGTCGTGCGGCGCTCCCACTCATGCTCGTGTAGCCGGCATTGCCCAGTGCAGCGCTGAATTCGGCAGCGGTCGCGAAGCGATCGGCGGGCAGCTTGGCGAGCGCCGTGAACACCGCCTGCTCTACGGAAGGCGGCACCGTGTCACGCAACGTGTGCAACGTCGTGGGCTTTTCCGTCAGCACCTTGGCGACGATCGCCTGCACACTGCCGCCCGTGAATGGCGCGTCGCCAGCGAGCATCTCGTACGTCATCGCGCCGAGCGCGTAGATGTCGCTGCGCGCATCGATGGTGCGTTCGCCCATCGCCTGCTCGGGGCTCATGTACTGCGGTGTGCCGAGGCTCAAGCCCGTCTGCGTCATGCGCTGGCCGCCGGCCGATTGCACGGCGAGCGCGATGCCGAAGTCCGCCACGAGCGCGCTGCCATCGTGCAGGAGAATGTTTTCCGGCTTGATGTCGCGATGGATCACGTTCTGCCGATGCGCGTAGTCGAGCGCGCTGGCAACTTCGCGCGCAATGCGGAGCGCGTCAGCGATGGGCAATTGCCGTTCACGTTCGAGTCGTGCGCGCAGCGTCTCGCCGGTCACGAGCGGCATCACGTAGTACAGCAATCCATCGGCGTCGCCGCTGTCGAGCAGTGGCAGAATGTGCGGATGCTGTAACCGCGCGGTGGTGCGAATCTCGGTGAGAAAGCGCTCGCCGCCGAGCGCCGCGCCCAGATCAGGATGCAACACTTTGATCGCGACGTCGCGCTCGTGCTTGAGATCGTGCGCGAGGTACACGGTGGCCATGCCGCCGGCGCCGAGCTCGCGGTCGAGGCGGTAGCGGTCGGACAGGGCGGCGGTGAGCCGCTCGAGGACGCCGGTCATCGGTTCGCCATCACGGCATACTCCGTCGACGCCGTGAGCCGCGCGTCGGCGGTGACCAGTGTCAACCCAAGCACCTGAGCCGTGGCGGCGAGGAAACGATCGGCCGGATCCTCGTGCGACAGCGCGAGCCGGCGACTCGCGACGGCAATGTCGTGCGTCAGCGCGGCTTCGCGCCGCGGCAGCGCCTGCACCATCCGCGCCACCCACTCGGCCGGCGCCGAATCCACGAGCACGCGACCGCGTTCGGCGAGCAGGTGCGCTTCCCACACGCTGATCGGCGAGAGCCAGAGTTCGTTCGCGCTCGACGCGAGGGCCGCGCGGACGGCGGGCGACAACCGCTCCGGATCGAGCAGCGCCCAGAGCCAGATGTGGGTATCGAGCAGCAGCTTCATGGGCCGAAGGCGTCCCACTCGTTCGCGCTGCTGGCCGGGTCGATGAGATCGTCCGTGATTGTGGCGGTGCCGCGCATAGACCCGAGCCACCCGTCGCCAGCGCTTGCCGGCGACGGCGGGTTGATCTCGGCCACCGGCTCGCCCCGCTTTGTGACGACGATGGAGGTGCCGGTACGCCGCACACGCTCCAGCACCGCCAAGCAGGTGGCCTTGAACTCGGAGATAGCGATGGTTTCGGTGGGTTTGGAGGACATAGATCGTAATCTACTTATCTTTTGACTATGGTCAATGACCATAGTCGGTCTGTATTGTTTTGGCTCCACGACTTGTACGGCCCCGCGAACAGTGGCGAAGGTTCGCGGGCTGCGTCGTTCATTTGTTGGCCTCGTCCACCGCGCGCTTCATCGCCGATACCCAGTGAGGAATCACGCGCACGTAGTACCCAAGCGTCTCCGCCGTCGCCTGCAGATACACCGCGTCGCCGCCTGGCATCACCGCGTGCGACCAACCCGGCGTGTCCAAAAAACGTGGATCGGTGAAGAGCACCTCGCGCACGCCCACGGGTGCATCAACGGGGCCATTCATGCGCGCCCGATTGAACGTCTGACTTGGGCTGCCTTTGTCGCCGAGGTACGAGAACCAGACCAGCTCGTTCGCGCTATGCCACAGCGGCTCGCGCCCTGCCATATCGACGAGGTACTTGCGGTCCATGGCAGGCCACGGTTGCACGCTGACACTGGTCCCACTCGGCGGCGTGTACGCGATCCATTTCCTATCCGGCGAAATGGAGACGAAGTTGGCGCGAAGCGACATCGAATCGATACGGACCGGATTGGCCCTCGCATCAATGATCATGTTCGTCCCGCCGGTCATGCCAACACCGACGAGCAGGAAGTTGTCCGCGAGGTACGACGACGGCACCATCCCGATCGGGAGCTTACTCGTAAACAAGGTGCGCGGCGCGTCTGGCGAGTCCACGCGCCGCTGCATTAGCGATTCGGTATCCGGATCATCGAAATCGTACTTGCGATACACCAGCCTTCGACCATCCGGGCTCCACGACGCACTGCTCACGTACAGCGCCTGATCGAGGGTCTCATGTCTGCCCGTGAGCAAGTCGTAGAGCCGGAGTTCCTGCGACTGTACGCCTTGCACCACGGCGGCAAGCTTCTGCCCATTCGGGCTTGGCGTGAAGCGCAGAAACGCGGCCACGTCCACCGGCAGCGCCGTGGCCGGCCCGCCACTCGGTTTACGCACCAGCCGCCCGACCTCGGCATTCACACCGGGCACGTACACCAGCGAGCCGTCGCGCGTGAGATCGAACTGCCCGCCACCCGTGTACGCCGTGCGGCGCGCCAGTGACACCAGCGAGACGGATCGCCCGACAATCAGGGAATCACGATTCGTGAACTTGGTGGCCGAGATCGTACCGTCCAGCGCCATGTACACGAGGTATTGGTCGTCGATCACGCGGAAGTCCGCGCCAAGGAGAAGCGGCGGGCCGGTCGCGGCGCTGGCGCGTCGAATGAAACGCTTCCGGTTTGGTGGGGACAGGCTGACGACAGCCGCGAACTTGTTCGCCCCTCCCGCGCACAGCACGTCGGTTTCGCTCAGCATTTCCGGCATGACGCAGTACGACATCGGGACCGATCGTCCCGAGCCTGTGCTTGGATCGATGAAACGCAGCGTGCGGCCATCCTCATCGGAGAAGAACACACTGCCGTTGGCGAGCCAACTGCCGCCCCGCGGATCTGTGACGGGCGTCCCCGTGGTGACCTGACCACCGGCGAGATTCGCGATCTTCAAGTTGCCACCAGCAACGAAGGCGACGCTCTTGTCATCCGGCGCGATGCGTGGGGTGCCGAGTGCGCCGTCGGTGCCCGCGATGACGTGCGCCTCTGTGCCCGTGAGACTCCGATACCACAGTTGCGACGACTCGCCGACCTTTGCCTCGTACACGACGAACGACCCGTCGTGCGCGACGGCAAAGTTGCGAAACGTGTCCTCCATTCGCAGCGGCGACATGGGCGGCAAGCCCACATCACGCACTTCGGCACTCGTGCGTGCCAGCGCCCACGCAGCGACGCTGGCAGCGCCCACCGCGATGACGGCCAGCACTGACGCCGCCGCTTTCCAGCCGGTGCTGCCAGCCGCGCGCACCAACGACGCACGGCTCTCAGTGCCGTGGTGCGGCGACTGAAATCCTGTGTTGATCAGCGCGTCGGCAAAGGCCTTGGCACTGTCGAACCGATCGGCGGGTAACTTGGCGAGCGCGGTGAAGACCGCCTGCTCTACCTGCATCGGCACGGTATCACGCAGCGTGCGCAACGACGTGGGCTTTTCGCTCAGCACCTTGGCGACAATCGCTTGCACGCTGCTGCCGGTGAAGGGCGCGTCGCCAACGAGCATCTCGTACGTGACGGCGCCGAGGGCGTAGATGTCGCTGCGCGCATCGATCGCGCGTTCACCCATCGCTTGTTCGGGACTCATGTACTGCGGGGTGCCGAGCGAGAGCCCTGTTTGCGTCATGCGCGCACCGCCGGCACTTTGCACGGCGAGGGCGATGCCAAAGTCCGCCACAATGGCCTGGCCATCGTGCAGGAGAATATTCTCCGGCTTGATGTCGCGGTGAATCACGCCTTGCCGGTGTGCGTAGTCGAGCGCGCTCGCTACCTCGCGCGCAATACGAACCGCATCGGGGATGGGCAGTTGCGTCTCGCGCTCCAGGCGCGCGCGCAACGTTTCTCCGGTGACGAGTGGCATGACGTAGTACAACAAGCCGTCGGCATCGCCTGAGTCGAGCAACGGGAGAATGTGCGGGTGCTGGAGGCGCGCGGTGGTGCGGATTTCGGAGAGAAAGCGTTCGGCGCCGAGTGCGGCGCCCAGATCGGGATGCAGCACTTTGATGGCGACATCGCGCTCGTGTTTGAGGTCGTGCGCGAGATAGACGGTGGCCATGCCGCCGGCGCCGAGTTCGCGCGTGACGCGGTAGCGGTCGGACAGGGAGGCGGTAAGACGCATCATGACGTCGCTCACTTGGCCGCTCCTTCCACGGCGGCTTTCAGGCGCGTGATGAAGTCGGGAATGAAACGCAGATACCGTGAGTCGGTTTGCTCCGGGCCTTGGGCGTAAACGATGCCACCGTCCCACGACGCGCGATTGGACCACCCGGGTGTGTCGACAAAGCGGGGATCGCGCGCCCACACGCTCGGCGCTCCGACGAGCGCGCCGGTCCCGCGATCAAAACGCGCGATGTACCACGTCACGCCCGATCGGTAGAGCAACTCGGTGGGCGAGAGCCAGATGGGTTCCACGCCACCGACTGCAACCTGCTGCTGTTGGGTGCCGCGCGGATACGGCCCGACGAGCAGCTGATTGGTCTGCGACGTATGCCAGGCGAGTCGTGTCCCGTCGGGCGATCGCGTCATGAAGATGGCGTCTTTCGACATGGTGTCGATGCGCACTGACCTTTCAGCCAGAGTGAGTCGAAAAACGAGCGGGGTGCGGCTGTCGCGCGCCAGGATCGTCGAGTCATCGCTGAAGTCGAGGGCATCGAGGGCATCCTGTTCGCCGACGCGCCGCATGAGGGTATCCGGAGCGCCAGTCGCGTCAGGAGAACCGATCAGCAGCGCCGCGCCGGCATCGTCTTCCACGCGCACCACGATCTTGTCGCTCCGCGGGTTCCAGAGCGGCATCCGGATGATCGGCGCCCGGAGCCACACCTGTGAGAGTCCACTGCGCAAGTCGTAGATGCGCAGCTCGTCGCCCTCGGGCGTGGCCACCACGGCGGCCAGACGCTTGCCGTCGCGGGAGAGATCGAAACGCAGAAATGGACCACGCTCCATGGGCAGCGGTACCGCATCAGCCCCTTCGCGACGCACCACCATGGTCGCCAGCCGCTCAGCACCAGCGGGTGCGTAGCCCAGCAGTCCGTTCGTCGACACTTCAAATTGCGCGATGCCACCCACATCGCGGCTCACGCCGCGCACCAGCGACACCGCCCGACCCAGCTGACGCGTGCGCGCGTCATACGATGCCCCACGAAGCGTGCCGTCGAGCGAGAGATACATCATGTAAGCGCCGTCGATGAGATGGAATGCTGCCCCCGACACCGCTCGCGCCGCTTTGCCGTCTTCACGCGTCGTCGCGATGGACAGCACCTCACCTGACGCCGGATCGATCAGCGCGGCCGTCTCGTTGTAGCTGCACAGCATCTTGCGTTCGGCGGCAAGCCACTGCCCCCATACGCAGCGCGTACCCGAAATCTTTCGATCCTCCGTCACGCCCAGTTCCGGATCGAGCCAGGTCAGCCGGTAGCCATCGCCCGCGAGAGCGAAGAGACGCGTATCGGAGATCCATTCCAGCGTCGCCGGCGGTGCGCTCTCCATCAGTTGCCGAGGCTCGCCGCCACCGATGGGCAAGATCATGATGTGCGTCCTCGTCGCGAACGCGAGGCGCTGACCGTCGGGAGAAATGCGCGGACTGCGGCCGCCCGATGTACCGGTGATCGGCGCCGCCGACGCGTCGAGGAGACTGCGGCGCCACAGCATCGTGGAGTCGCCGCGCTGCACGGCGTACACCACGAAGTCACCGCGAGGCGAGACCGACAGTTGGCGACTCGACGACCCGAATCCGGTAGCGATCGTCCCCGCCACGCGTGCCATGGGCGCACTGTCCGGAAGCGCCGCATCGAAGATCGCGGCCGAGGCCACAGCGGGTGGGCGCGTAAGCGCCCATCCGGCCATCACCAGCGATGCGACCGTGGTGACGGCCAGGGCCGCGGCGACCACTCGCAGCCTGCGGTTGCGGTCCGTTGGAAACTGTGTCAACAGTGCGTCCACCGCGTTGCGATCCGCCGCGGTCGTGTTCGCCGTGAGCGCCGCGACGAACTCCGTCGTTGTGGCAAAGCGATCGGCCGGCAGCTTGCTGAGGGCGCGGAGCACGGCCTGCTCCGCGCCGAACGGCACGGTATCGCGCACTGTGCGGATCGACTGCGGCTTCTCGGTGAGCACGCGCGCCACGATGGCCTGCACGCTCGAGCCGGCAAAGGGCGCGTCGCCGGTGAGCATCTCGTACGTCACCGCACCCAGCGCGTAGATGTCGCTGCGCGCATCGATGGTGCGTTCGCCCATCGCCTGTTCGGGGCTCATGTATTGCGGCGTACCGAGGCTCAAGCCCGTTTGCGTCATGCGCTGACCACCGGCGGCTTGTACGGCGAGCGCGATGCCGAAGTCGGCGACGATGGCGTGCCCATTCTGCAGCAGGATGTTCTCGGGCTTGATATCGCGGTGCACAATGCCAAGCGCGTGCGCCGCACCGAGGGCATCGGCCACCTCGCGCGCGATACGCAGCGCGTCGTCGATCGGGAGTTGGCGTTCGCGTTCGAGGCGCGCGCGCAGTGTTTCGCCGGCGATGAACGGCATCACGTAGTACAGCAACCCGTCGGCGGCACCACTATCGAGCAACGCCAGAATATGCGGATGCTGCAGCTTCGCGGTGGTCTTGATCTCGCTTAAAAACCGCTCGGCGCCGAGTGCGGCGCCCAGATCGGGATGCAACACTTTGATGGCGACATCGCGCTCGTGTTTGAGATCGTGCGCGAGGTAGACGGTGGCCATGCCGCCGGCGCCGAGTTCGCGGGTGACGCGGTAGCGGTCGGCGACGGCGGCGGCGAGTCGTGCGGCGGTCGTCATGTCACGCATGCGCGAAGTGCATCAGCGTGTCGGAAGGGGGACCGCGACGACCTCAAGTCCGTCGATGCCGGCAAAGTCATCCGGATTGCACGTGTACACGGGCAAGGCACATGCCAGAGCGGTCGCGGCAATCATCGCGTCATACGAGCGAGCGGCGGGCTTGCGCCCAGACTGCCGCAGTGATGCGGCCACGCGGCCGAAGGCGCGCGCCGCGGCAGCGTCGAATGGCAGGGCGTCAAAGTCCGACTCCGCCTGCTGGAGATGGGCCTGCCTGGCCGCGCGCTCCCTAGCCGACGTTGCGACGAGCGGGCCCACCGTCAGCTCCGCCAATGTGATCACGCTGATCATCGGCTCGTTCGGCAGGACGGCGGGATCGTCCAGTCGGCTGAGCATGATGACCGTGCTCGTGTCGAGAATGCCGCGCGCGTGGCGCGTGCGCTCGATCACAACGAGGCGTCCAGCACGCGGTCGAGATCGGCGCGCAGCTGTTGCGCGTTTACAGGAGGCAAGTGGCGCCACCGCTTGAGCAGCGTGGCCGCCGGCACGGCGCGACCGGCCACCGGCCGGAGTTCGGCAATCGGCTGGCCGTCCATCGTCACGGTGAGCGTTTCGCCGTCGGCGACCCGCTGCAGCACCCGACCGCCGTTGTTGCGCAGCTCACGCACCGAAACGTTGTCCATGAATTCAACGTATCACGCGTGAGACAGCATCGCAAGACGTGGCCGGGCGGCTACTAACGAGCCAGCCACCCCGCCGCGAACCCCACCACCGCGGCGACTGCAGCGACAGCCACCAGCATGGCCGTCGAATGCCCCGACGCGGCCGACGGCACCTCGGCACCACGGGCACCCGATGGCGAGCGCGTGGCGCTCCCGATACGCGCGCCGGTTCGACCAGCATCCAACGCTGCTGCGGATGCGCCAACGCGGACAGCACGACGTTCTGGTCGAGCGCGCCGTGTGCACCACCGAATCGCTCCACTTGCTGGGCGTGGATGGCGAGCAGTGTGGTTTCCGTAAGCCAGCGAGGTTCCGCCTTCACCCGAGTGCGGTCTACTTGGCGAGCGCGCGAAACACGGCGTCGTACTCCGCCATGATTTTCTCGTGCACGGCGAGCGCTTCGGCAGTTTCAGGAGTGTGCGGCACGACGCGAAACCCGCCCATGCCGTCTTCAATCCACCCGAGTTCCTGGCCGGCGGTCATCGAGAGACGTCGCGCCACTTCGGCGGGCAATGTGGTGACCACGGAGGCGCCTTGCGCGCGCGTCTTGCTGACGAGAATAGCCATGGAGAGCCTCCGGTGTGGCGTCGGATCGAACGGCGAAAGTGAACTGTGTGTCACTAAAGTGCCCCCGTCAATCCCTAGCCGATCAACTCGCCGCGAGCGCGTCATTCTGCCAATCGTCGCCCTAGCACCGTGCCCTCGCTGCCGTTCGACGCGTAGGCGAGCCACGGCCGTGAGCTTGGCGATCGCGGTGGGGCTGATCATCGCGTCACTGTTGCGTAACGGTGTGCCGGATGTGCGAAAGTCCTGTCGTCGCGAGGACGAGAACACTCAGAAGCGCGCCGATCAGCGCCCGTGTGTCCTTGAGAGACCGTCACCTGATGTCGTCGTCCAATTCGTACAGCAGCTCCCACTATAGGGCCATCGTCGAGATGCCCGGACGGCGCGCTCGCGCAACCGGCATCGCATTCTTGGTCGCGGGGATGGGCTTCTTTGTCTACGAAGCCACCAAGAGCATGATTTTCCCGAGGCTGTCGCTTTGGGAATCGCACTCCATCACGATCGTCTTCGGCGCGTGCGTCGCCGCCATCGCCGCGTATGCGGCCATGCGACGCCAAGGCACCATGCTGGAGCGACTGGCCACCGAAGCGGCCCGACGCGAGTCGTTGGAGTCGCGCCAAGCCGCTCTGGCCGAAAGCGAAGCAAAGTACCGTCTGCTCGTCGATGCGTCGCCGGAGGCCATTGCGGTGCACCGGAACGGGCACCTGGTCTACGTGAACTCCGCCGGCAAGGTGCTGATCGGCGCAACCGATACGGACGCGCTGATCGGGCGTCGCGCGATCGACTTCGTACATGCCGATGACGTACGCACGTTGTTGCGCGCGCACGGCGCGTCCTCGGCTCGCCAGCACTACCGGCTCTTGCGCCTCGACGGTTCCGAGCGCCAAGTGGACGCGGCGTCGGTTGGGATCTCGTACGAAGGAACGGTGGCCTTCCAGACGGTCTTCCGCGATGTCACCGAGCACAAGCGACTGGAAGCGCAGCTGCTGCACGAAGCGTATCACGACTCACTCACCGCGCTGGCCAATCGGACCCTGTTTCGTGATCGTGTCGCGCATGCGCTCACGCTGCTCTGTCGCGAACAGGGACTCGGGGTGGCCGTGCTCTTTCTCGATCTCGACGACTTCAAGCGTGTGAATGACAGTTTGGGGCACGAGGCTGGTGATCAGATGCTGCGCACCATCGCCTCGCGCCTGAGCCTTGAGACCCGCGTCTACGACACGGTGGCCCGGCTTGGCGGCGATGAATTCGCTATTCTGCTTGAGCGCGCGGAGGACACCACCGAGGTCCTTGCCATCGTCAATCGGATCAAGACGGTCGTGCGCTTGCCGATGACCTTGGCGGGCCGCCCGATGTCCGTCTCTGCCAGCATCGGCGTGGCGTTCGCCGGGCCTTCCGACGACGTGGACACGATCCTTCGCAGCGCGGACGTGGCGATGTATGAGGCAAAGGACGCTGGCAAGGCACGGCACGCCGTGTTCGAGGAGTCTATGTACGCAGCCATTGTCCAGCGCATGCAACTGGAGACGGATCTGCGCCACGCCGTCGCTGACCCGCCGCGCGCGGGCCTGCACCTGGCGTACCAGCCCATCGTGCATCTCAGCACCGGTGCCGTCACCAGCATGGAAACGCTGGTGCGCTGGCAGCACCCGACCCGCGGCACCATCTCGCCTTCGGAGTTCATTCCGATCGCCGAGCAAACGGGTACGATCGTCGCGTTGGGGGGGTGGATCCTGGAGCAGGCGTGCCGGCAACTGGTGGAGTGGCGCACGATGTGGTGGCGCGAGCGCCGAGATCTCGCATCCCTTCCCTCGATTGCCGTGAACATCTCCGGGCGGCAGCTCGCCGAGGTGGATTTCGTCGAGCAGGTGGCGACGATCCTTGAGCGTACTGGTGCACCGCCAGAGAGCGTCACGCTGGAGATCACGGAAACCGTCATCATGAGTCGCACCGAGGAATCGCTCCAGACGCTGCGGGCATTGAAGGCGCTGGGGCTGCAACTGGCCATTGATGATTTCGGGACGGGATACTCGAGTCTCAGTTACCTGCAGAAGTTCCCAGTCGACGTGCTCAAGATCGATCGCGCATTCGTCGAGGGTGTTCACCATGGTGGTTCGGATACGGCGCTCGCGCGCACGATCATTGCGCTGGGGCGAACACTGGGGCTCCGCACGATCGCTGAAGGCATTGAGTCGGAGCCCCAGCGACACCAGTTGCAGGCGATGGGATGTCCGCTTGGCCAAGGCTTCCTGTTCTCACCCGCGTTGTCGGCCGAGGAGCTGACCGCCTGGATGCACGACCGCGACGCGTCGATGGTGCGTCGTGATGCGATGTAGGCGAACGACCGATTGTGT
>JANOPS010000292.1:0-3830 GCA_031421995.1 Gemmatimonadaceae bacterium | reverse complement strand
CGCCAAGCAGGTGCGTCGCCGCTCGCACGCATCGGGCGTGGTATCGGTCGACGAGCCGCGCAAACGCGTCGGTCTCGCCGGCCAGCACGCGGCGCACGAGGATGGAGTCGGCAAGCATGCGTGGTAACTTGGCGAAATGCCGGTTGGTCACAATCCCTCAATGACGGTTGAGCTGCGAATATCTCAGGGAAGTTTACCGCTGCCAGCGGCGCCAGCATTGGTCCGTCATTTCCATCCGGCACGTTCGCGGTGACCGGCACGCTCACAATCACGGGCAACGCCACGGGCAATCAAGTGCAAGCGGGTGGCGCGTCAACGCAGACACTGTCAATGAGTGTGTCGACGACGGCGCCGTTGTCGGCGAGTAGTACCTGCTCAAGTGATGCGGCGTTCGGTGCGGGCGAGTTGGGCGCGGCCGTTTCCGGATCGAATCGCCAAGCGTAATGGTGATCAGCTGTCGCGCGTTCCGCGTGAACACGGTGACGTAGTCATCATCGGCCTCCAGTCGTTCAACGTCGCGAAGGGGAATGGGCCGGACCGCGCCGCGCTCGCGAACGTACAGGTGCTGCAACGGCCCGCTCGGGTGCATGGGGCTGCCAATGAGCGAGTCGGTGAACCGACAGCGGTGGTCGGTGGGACCGGACTACCCGCCAACCCGCGCCGAGGACGTGCACCGGAAACGGCGAAGCGGAGCTGCTGCGGCCGTACGCGTAAAGGGCCGCGCCGCTCAGGCCGGCCCTGCCGTGCCCTCATGCGCTGCATACTTCTTGCCCAACCAGAGCGTGAGTACCAACCACGCGATGCTCAACGGCACCATCGTGAAGGCGAGTCCGGAAAGCCCGAGTCCGAACACCCCCATAAGTGTGTACGACCACGCGCCCACCTGATCGCCCAACCGATACACGAAGGTGTCGCTGAAGTTCTTCGCCTTGTACTTGTCACTGCGGTTAAGCACGGTGAACAATGCTTCTCTCGCCGGCCGCTGAATCGCAAAGTTGCCCGCGCGGCGGACCGTTTGAAACGCGACCAATACCAAGAGGGCCGGTGCGAAGCCCATCACGCCGAAGCCGATGAGTGTCACCAGCGGCAGGAAGGCCAGCGCGGCGCCAATCCCGAGCCACTTGATGAAGCGCCCGGTCAGGAACAGTTGCGCCAGGAGGGTCAGCGCGTTGACCGCGATATCCATCGAACCAAACACCCGTGTGCGCGCCGCCCGATCATCACCAAACACGCGCGCGACAATGTCGACTTGCTGAAAGTACAGGAACGTCGACGAGATCGTGTAGAACAAAATGAGTGACGCAATACCCAACAGATATGGCGACGACAGGATGTGTTTAATGCCGTCCATCATCCCGCCGCCAATCACGGCGCCCGACGCATCGGCGCTGGCTGTTGGCGCCACCACCGCGCGACCCTCGCGAGCCGCATCCGCGACTTCGGTCGCCGCCGCCGCACCGGCTTCCACCTCGCGCATGCCCACTTCGGCACGGTCCAACACATGCGAGGCGCGCACTGCCAGCTCGATGATGAACGCCGAGACCAGCATCAAGTTGAGCGGACCCATCACGCCGACGAGCGCGGTGGTAATGGTGGCGCCGAGCATGGCGCCAACCGTGCCACCCACCGCCACGACGCCGAACAGGCGCTTACCCTGGCCCGGGCGGAAGACATCAGTGAGCAGCGACCAGAACACCGACACGACAAACAGATTAAAAATGCTCGTCCAGATGAAAAAGACTCGGCCAATCCAAATTGCCTGCGACGGTTCGGTGACGCGAAAGGCGACGAAAAACGCAATCAGATTGAGGATAAAGAAGCGGTACGTCCACGCAATGAACTGCTTGCGGCGCAGCTTGGAGACGAGCGAGGTGTACAGCGGGTGCACCAACAGCATGCCGACCATCGTTCCTGTGAACAGCCACGCCAGATTCTCGGCGCCGCTGGCTGCACCCATGTCATCCCGAATGGGGCGGATCACATAGTACGCGCAAAGGACGAGGAAGTAGTATGTCGTCGCCCATACCAGTACGGCACCTTCGCCTGGGCGCGCACCAACGCTGGCGCGGAGGCGCGCCAGTATGCCCGAATCAGCAGTCACGAAAACACCGGGAAAAAGGAGGAAAGGACCGTGCAGTTGCCTGAAGAGCGCGCTAGCGGCCGGGCAGGGCTGGGAGGGCGTCGACGAACTCGATGATCTGTTTTCGATGCGCTGCGGTCGGCAGTTTCCCGATGCCCCCGCCGATGTTATCAAGCATGTTCTTGGCTTGACTGGTCGCAGGTGTGACCGCGGTAATGGCCGGGTGGGCCAGAATGAACTTGAGGAAGAACTGCGCCCACGTCGTGGCGTCAAACTCCTTGGCGAACGCTGGCAACTCTTTGCCCGCTGCGCGACGAAACAGGCTCGTGCGACCAAACGGCGCGTAGGCCAGCACGGCGATCTTGCGTTCGATGGCCAGCGGGAGGATCACGTCTTCGACGCCGCGATTGTCGGCCGCGTAGTCAATGCCGATGAAGTCCAGCGGCTCGTTGCGCATCACCTGCTCGAGCGCACCATACTGGTTGTCGCTCGTCGTCGTGATGCCGAGGTACCTGATACGCCCTGCCTTCTTGAACTCGCGGAGCACGCTGAGCTGGGTTGCGGGGTCGCCCATGTTGTGCACTTGGATGAGATCGATCTTGGGCTGCTTGAAGCGCTCAAACGAGGCCTCGATTTGCGCTCGCGCGGCCGACGGGTCGGCAGCGCCCGCGCCTCGGCCCGCCACGTTCACCTTGGTGGCCCAGAACATCTTTTGGGCGATGCCCATCTCGTTGACCAGACGCCCCGCGACCTGTTCGGAGGCCCCGTATGACGGCGCGGTATCAAAGAGGCGCGCCCCGCGGTCGACCATGGCCTGAAACACCTCCTTGAGCGCGGTGACATCCTCAGCGCGGGCGACCTGCGAGAACGTGGCCGAGCTCCCGAGGCCAATGACAGGGATCTTTTCGCCTGTCGATGGGATAGAGCGCTGGATGATTTGGCCCTGCGCCAGAGCCTCAAGCAGATGCGGCGAACGTCCGAGTGCGGCGCCGACGCCGACTGAGAGTTCGAGAAACTCGCGACGGTTGAGTATGCGGTGAAGCAATGATGGCATCCTTATGGCATGAAGTGATGCAAACGTGCATGTCGCACTAACTTTCGCGCCGCAACCGTGCTTCCGCCACCACCACCTTTCTCTTCCGTCCCCTATGCATCGCTTCCCGTCCCAGATTGCCGTGCTGCTGTGCGCTGTCGTCGGCACCGCACTCCCTGCGACCGCCCAACCGGCCGCATTTGTCTATCGTCTCGGCAAGGACACCGTGGCCGTCGAGCAGTACACGCGCACGGCGTCGCAACTGACCGGCGAAATGGTGCAGCGCAATGGCGTGGCCGTCACCCGTATCCAGTATCAGGTGGAGTTGTCGAAGGACGGACGCGCCACGTCGGCCGTGGTCAAGCGGTTGCGCGCGGATGGGACCGTGGCGCCGAACACGTCACGCGAAACACGGTTTCGGATGACGGCCGATTCGGTAGTGCGTGAGGTGGTCTGGGTGGACAGCGTCCAGCGACGCGCGTTTGCCGCGTCGAACGCGGTGATTGTGTCTCCGACTTTCGTGTACGGGCTCACCGAACTGGTGGCACTGGCGCGCAAAGCTGGGCGCGCCGGCGATTCGCTGCCGGCGATCGGTCTGACGGGAAATCTGGGGTATGCCGGGTTCACAACAATGGGCGGTGATGCGGTGCGACTCCGCGGCGGTGGTTATGCGATGGTGTTGCGCTTTGATGCGAATGGCAAGCTGTTGTCGGTGGA
>JANOPS010000291.1:0-12347 GCA_031421995.1 Gemmatimonadaceae bacterium | reverse complement strand
GTCCGACCTTCCCCTGCCCTCGCGCGAACGCCGCCTCAACGCCGCCTCAACGCCGTCGCAACCCCGACTCAACGTCGCCTCAACGCCGCATCGTCCCGGTCGTATCCGTGAGCGCCTTCATGAACCGCACCAAAGCGCGCTGCTCGTCGCCCGACAGATCAAGGCGATCCGGGGGTAGCGTTTGGTTGGGCAGTCGCACGCCAATCCCGGCTCCGCCACCCCGATTGTAGAAGTCCACGACCTGTTCGAGCGTGCGGTACACCCCGTTGTGCATATACGGCGCGGTCAGTGCGACATTGCGCACGCTCGGCACCTTGAAGGCATGCAGGTGCGGCGCCGCTCGTGTGATACGATAGCGACCCGAGTCGGGATCGATGCGCCCACCACGCGTGACGGCAGCGCTGGGCACGCCAAGCACTTCGACTTCGCTCTCTTGGTACGTTGGCGGTGCGGTCCCGTTAAACAGCGGCGCAAAGTGGCAGGTGCCGCAGCGGGCCTTGCCCATGAACAGATTCAGCCCGAGCTGCTCTTCGCGATCAAGCGCCACCGTGTCGCCGCGCAGCGCGTGATCGACCCGGGAGTTGAGCGCCTGGAGCGACCGAATGTACGCCGCAATCGCTTGGCGAAGCGCTATCCCGCGCACGTCCTCGACGCGCCCAAACGCCCCGGTAAACAACGCACGATAGACACTGTCCTTCGCCAACTGTGTGGCCGCGGCGTCAGCATTGCCATGCATCTCATCGGCGTTGCCCAAGACATCGGTCACCTGATCTTCGAGAAACGTGGTCCGCAGGTCGTAGAACGAACCGACCTGGAGTCCGGCATTGATAATGGTAGGTGCGTTGCGCAATACGCCGTGCGCGGATCGCGCCGCGGATCGCGCACGTCCGTCGGTGAACGCGAGCGCGGGATCGTGACACGACGAACAGGCCTTCGAGCCGTCGTTGGAGAGCCGGGCCTCGAAGAACAACGCGCGCCCTACGGCCACCTGCGCATCCGACGCGCGCAACGTTCCCGGAGGAGCGAACGCCTCCGCCGAGAACGCACCAGAATCGAACAGCGTCACCGCCTCCATGCGAAACGCGCGCGGTTCTTGCGGGGTACCGATACCCAAATGCCCGCGCACCTGCGCGACGGTGTGTGCCAGCGGATTGGCAACTCGTGCGATGAAGTGCAAACGGTCAAAGCCGTTAAACGCGTCCACTCGTCCGCTCTCCGTGGCAAGCGATACCCGGGACAGCGCTGCGGTCGCCGCCGTGAAGGCAGAATCAAGCCGCGTCCATTCCTTCTCGCCCAAGGGGGCGCGGTAGGCCTCCAGTGCATCACGCATGCCCCGGACGCTCGCCGCAGCCTCCGAGAGCGAATACAGCGCCACCGGCGAGTCAAAGCCGCTCACACCGAGGGTCACAATGCGCGCGATCTCCTGCTTGACCGCATCAAAGATGCGGTCGTCCGTCATCACTTGGTGGGTTGCGGCGGTGTGCAGCCGCGTAACCAGATCAATCAGATTCCGGGTCTCAGCCGATACGCGCATGGCTCGCGCAGAATCCGGCGCCTCCGCATAGAGCAGTTCCTCAATGACCTGAAACCCTTCCGGCGGAAAGATGATCTCCGGCCCTTCCTCATCATCCACACGAGGAAGGGCGGGGCCGTTCATGGTCTCGGTGGTGCTCGGCGCATAGTATGCCGTCAGGAATTCGGTGCGCTTGAACGCCTGCCGCGCCGCGACGAACTGATCCGTCGCTCGCGCGAGCGACAGCGCGGATCGGTTGATAGACAGCTCCGTCGCCGCGGAATCCAGCTGCCACAGCGCCCCACGCAGCACGTCGATGTCGGCCGTCCACCGGTCACGTACAATGATTGACGGAACAATGGCCGCTGACTGACCGGCTGGTGGCGTTGGCCGTCGCGCGCCCGGCTCGGGAGCCGAGCACGCTGAGGCGACCGCCAATACCAGTGCTACGTGGGACGCTCGACGCATTAGCGCGGCAATCCCTTCACCAACACCAGCATACTGGCCTGGCTCTCGTTCGGCCGAAGCGTCCCGCCATCGGCGTTCACGTACTTCGCACCGTTCCAGCTATGCGGCTGGAGCGCGATGAGGAACGTGTCGTCGATGCCAAGCTGGGCGGACACGTCGAGCATCGCGCCGTACTCCCAACCCGCCTTGTCGGCCGGCCGCGCACCCGCTGCGTTGTACTTCGCCGCGTCCGACTGTGTACGGCGGTGGTCCATTGTGAGCACGGGCTTCAGCTCTCTGGAGGCAATGTTATACTGATAGATGTAGGCGTCGTGCGTTTCATCGCCGTAGCCGTTGTCGTCTTCCTGTACGTAGACGAAGTTCGTGCCCACGTAAATGTTGTCAGGATTCTGGAATTGGCGCGCCGGACCAGTGCGATCATCGCCGTCAAGGATCACCTCGAGATTGCCCTTGAGCGGATCCGCCGCATCGAGCGTCAGGCGATACACCCGACCGTACTTGGTGCGATCAAACGCGGCGTTCGTACCTGTGGTGTTCTGGCCGGTCACCGCGACGTACAGCTCGCGACCGGTACCGCCCTTGCGGTAGTCAATGTCCTCAACACGCCCGAATGCCACATTCTTGTTGGCCACCGTGGCAAGTTGAATTTGACGGCCAGTCATTCCGGTATGACCAACAATCTCGCGAAATGCGATGGGATACGTTTGGCCAACCACCATGTCACGCTCTCGAGTGACATCGTTCGTGCGCGACAACGTGTACAATTTCCCGTTGTTCAAGTCGCCCACGGTATTGGACACGTACAAAAAGATCTGGCCTCCCTCAGCCCCCGAATCGTCGTCACCCACGATAATCACGGTCTTTCCGGCGTAGGCGTTCTTTGGCAACGGCGTCGCGTTCTCGGCGCTGACTCGGCCAAGTCCGGTGAGGTAGGTTGGCGTGTTCGGCCCACCGAACGGGTTGACTGCGAGGATCTGGGACTCCTCTCCACTCTCACCAGCCGTCAAAAAGAGTGGACCGAAGCCATGCTCTTCCACCGTGGCGAGTGTCGCGGAGCACAGGCGATATTTGCCCGCGGTGGAGTTGACCAGGTACTCGCCCTTCGTGGCCCTGAACGTACTGTCAAATGTGATGCGAGACACGGCGTAGTTGTCTTCGTGATTCACGAGCGCCGTAAACGTACCATTCGCATTGCGAAGGAAGCCCGCACCATCAGCAGAGCCACCAAAGATGAAGTTCGGTGACTCGGGGAGCACATCGTCGCTGCCGACGACGCTGTAAATGTTGACACCCGTCACGAGACTGCGAATGAGCGACGGCGTGACGGAGTTGTCCTTCAATACGACCTTCGACACGGGGGCGTCGGTCGGGTTACTATCGCTGCAGGCGAGGGCGCCGAGCAGCAGGGCGGACGAACCGGCGGCGCTCGCCGCGCGGAACAGAGCACGAGACATGATGAGACTCCTTGGGGTGACACACCCAACAGATTGTCGTTCGGATTAACCAGCGGAGAACGGGGGTAGTATCGCGTGACCATTGGCAAAGTTCGTGACGAACGTGTCACAAGAGGGCGTCGATCATGTTTCGAATTGTCTTGGATCCCCAGTCCGGACTTGCCGGGTTCGGGGATCAACTCAATACTGAGGGATGCGAGAAGAGAGCATCGCTCGTGGCGATGGGGCAACAGCCGATCCGTCCAACCGTGTTGCCGCACAGACGTGGTGCTGTAGTCGTCGTCAGCTGTTCGGAATGGTGTCCTGTGCCGGTCTCTCTTCCGTCATTGCCGCTTGCCGTGACGGGGCGACCATGCCAACCGACAACGCGAACGCCGTGACCGTGACGCGCGACGAGATTGTGGTTCGACTCAATCAGCTCGCCGCACTGCAGACACCCAATAGTATGCACGTGTTGGGCGAGCAGCAGGTCGCGATCCTGCGCGTTGGCGAGGCAGACTATCGGGCGTTCACGAACGTCTGCACACACGCCGGCTGCGGCATATACATCTTCGCCGGTCAGCGCTTACGCTGCCAATGTCACGGATCGGAATTCGACGTGAACGGGACGAATGTCGCGGGCCCAGCCCCATCGCCGCTGCGGCGCTACGCGGTGACGTTCGATAGCTCGGCCCAAGAGCTTCGTATCGCACGCGGCTGAACGCACGGGCCAATCAGTCGTCCAGTAACACCCGCAAGAACTCCGCGCCGTACCGCTCCAGCTTCGCCTCGCCCACACCGGGCACACGCAGCAACTCGCGCTCGTTCCGAGGCCGCCTCGCGACCATCTCCAAGAGCACCTTGTCGCCGAACACGATGTACGCCGGCACGCCGGCCTCGTCGGCCAACTGCCGCCGCAAGACACGCAGATTGTCGAACAGCAGGCGCTCATCGTCATCGAGCGTCCCCGCATCCGGTCCGCGAGACGGGCGGGCGCCTCCGCCCGCACTCACCGCAGCACGACGCCCGCGCCCAGTACCAACTTGCGATTCCACCAATTCGGCGATGCGTACGTCGACCGACTGACCGGAACACACATCGCAGGAGCTCGCGCACGGCGCGATGGCCTCGTCAAAGTGCGACACCAGTGCCTGATGCCGACAGCGCTTGCGCTCCACCAAATCGAACAGGGCCACTGTTGCGGCGCGCGTCCGCTCGCGTACCGTCGCATCATCAAGCCCGTCAAGAAACCGCTCGTGCAACTTGACGTCCGCCCACGAATAGAACATGACACAATCGCTTGGCAGGCCGTCGCGCCCGGCGCGACCAATTTCCTGATACCACGACTCAATGTCCTTCGGCATATCCCGATGAATGACAAAGCGCACGTTCGATTTGTCGATCCCCATACCGAATGCCACCGTGGCCACAATCACATCACAATCGTCCCGTTGAAAGGCCTCTTGGTTGCGCGCCCGTTCATCGGGATCAAGCCCGGCATGATACGGGAGTGCGCGGACACCCTGGCCTGACAAAAACTCGGCCGTCTGATCGACGCCCTTGCGGCTCTGGCAGTACACGATCCCACTCTCATCGGCATGCGAACGCACCAGCGCCAGAATCTCGGCGCGCGTATTCCCTCCCTGCCCTTTCTTGCGTGTCGCAATCTGCAGGTTGGGCCGAAAGAAGGACCCCTTGAAGCCCGCCGGCTTGCGCATCCCCAGTTGCCGCAGGATATCCAGTGCCACGCGACGCGTGGCTGTGGCGGTCAGCGCGAGCACCGGCACGTCCAGTTGCTCCTTGAGCCCCTGCAGGCGGCGGTACGACGGTCGAAAGTCATGCCCCCACTGACTGATGCAATGCGCCTCATCAACCACCAGCAGCGAAATCGGGCAGCCGCGCACGAAATCACCGAGGTAGCCATCGAGCGCTTCGGGGGCGAGGAACACCAACTCGTACGCGCCATTGCGGAACGCGTCCATGCGCGTACGACGTTCTTCGAATGACAGCGTAGAGTTGATGGACGCGACCGAGAATCCTAAGCCAGCGACGGCGTCGACCTGATCCTTCATCAACGAGATGAGCGGCGAGATCACGAGTACGGTGCCTTTGAGCAGGCGCGCCGGCAGCTGATAGGTCAGCGATTTCCCCGCCCCCGTGGGCATCAGGGCAATACAATCCTTGCCGGCCAGCACCGCGTCGATGACTTCGCGTTGTCCGGGCCGGAATTCATCAAAGCCGAAGACGTCGCGCAGGACCTCTTCGGGGGTGCGGATTGTTGCGGAGTGGGTGTCGGACACGGAGTGCATGGGAGTGCTGCGCGGCCAGTCGTGGACCCGCGGCTGCCATCGACGCCCGCGTGCCTCACGCAACGTAATAAGGCGAACGGCGGGAGAGGGAGTTTGGGTGGGAAGCAAGTGGTATCATTTCGACGCCTTGACCACCGCGCCGCCTTTCATCACGAACGAGACGCGCGCCAGGAGCGAGATATCGGTCAGCGGGTTTCCCTGCACCGCCACGATGTCGGCGACCTTCCCAACGCTGACACTGCCGAAGTCCTTCTCGACGCCCAGCAGTGTGGCGGCATTCATCGTCCCGATCGTGATGGCATCCATTGGCGTGGCGCCGAAGATGTCGACCATGTATTTGAACTCCTCGCCGTTGCGGCCGTGGATATCACTGGTGGCGTCGGTACCGAGGGCGAACTTCACGCCGGACTGGTAAGCGTGTTTCAGGCGCGCGCGGCGCTCAACCGCGATGGCTGTGGCCTTCGCGATGGAATTCGCGGGCACACCCTTTCGCACGCCGTCGTTCACGATCTCCTCGAGAATGATCAAGGTGGGGACGAGGTACGTGGGCATGCGCCATGACCTTGCGGCCCAACCGTGTGGCCTCGTCGACCAGCGTCTTCATCTCATCGTCACGGAACTGCGGGGCGTTGACGGCGTCGCCGACCGAGAGAATCCCGCCGGTGGCGACGAATTTGATCTGATCGTCACCGTACTTGACGTTGAGACGTACTTGACGACGAATGGCATCGGGTCCGTCCACGATGGCGCCCGTGCCCGGAATCGCCAACTCGTGGCTCCAGCCATTCACGTCGGCATGTCCACCGGTGCTGCCCAGTGCCGGCCCCGCGGCATGAATGCGCGGGCCGGGGATCAGTCCGCGGGTGATCGCGTCACGCACAATCACATCCACGTAGTCGGTGGATCCCGCCTCACGCACCGTTGTGAACCCCGCGTCGAGCGTCTTCTTGGCGTTGATGGTGGCGTAGATCGCCCCGTGCGCCGCCGTTTCCTTGAGCACCGCCAAATCGCCGCCGTCGTTGTCGATCGACGTGAGATGGGTGTGCATGTCAAAGAAGCCGGGCATGATGGTCGCGCCGCTCAAGTCGGTGACGCGAGCGCCTGCCGGAATGCGCACCTGCGCCGCCGGTCCGACGGCGGTGATGCGATCGCCCGTGAGCACAACGACGGGGGATTCGACCTGTGTGCCGTCGCCGACGATCAGGCGCGTGGCGCGAATCGCCGTGACGACCGCCGATTGGGCGTGGAGCGGCGAGGCACACAAGAGCGCGTGGCGGTATCTGCGCCTCAAGCTAACGGTTGCCAGTCGCAGCGTCGATGGACAAACGCACGCAAGTCGGCCTAGCTTTCGGTGATGATTTCCTTGCTTCCACAGTCGGCTCGCGCCTCAGCGCGCCGCGCCGTCATTGTCCTGTTTCTGACCGTGACTGGGTTCGCGACGCACGCGGCGAGCGCCCTCGCGCAGATTGCGCAGGTGCCCGAGCCCACCGACGCGACTCGCCGACATCTGACAGCCCGAAAGGCTGTGGGCCGCATTGTGCTGGACGGCAAACTCGACGAACCCGATTGGCGCGCCGCACCTGTGGCGTCGTCGTTTGTGCAGGTACGGCCTGACTACGTGGACAGCACGCGCTATCCCACCGACGTGCGCGTGCTGTTCGATGGCGAGTACGTCTACATTGGCGCGTTCAATCGCGACAGCGCCGGGCTGTCGTCCCTCCGCATGCCTGACTTGCGGCGCGATTTTGAATCGCCTGAGAGCGACGTCTTTGGCGTCACCTTTGGCCCGCTGGGTGATCGACGGACGGCCTTGCAGTTTCAGTCTTCGCCACTGGGGTCGCAGGCCGATGTGCAGGCGTTTGACGGCGGTGACGCCTTCAGCTTCAACTGGGATGCGTTATGGCGCGTGCGGACGACACGCGCCGACTCGGGGTGGATCGCCGAGATGGCTATTCCGTGGCGATCCCTGCGGTACGCCCCGGGACTGACGTCGTGGGACGTGAACTTCGTGCGCAACACCCGACGGGTGGCGCAGTGGAGCGCGTGGGTGCCGTATCCGCGCCAGTTTTCCTCGTGGCGTTTGACGTTTGCCGGCGTGCTGGACTCGCAGCAGCCCCCGCCGCCGCGCACGAACCTTCGCGTGCGACCGTATGCGTTGGGGCAACGGGCGCGTGATGCCGCGCGCGGTGCGTTCAATGGGTCAACAGGAGACGTGGGAGGCGAAGTCATCTGGGCGCCGACCGCAAATAGTCTGCTGGAAGGCACCATCAACACCGACTTCGCACAGGCTGACGTGGACCGGCAGGTGGTGAATCTTTCGCGCTTCAGCGTGTTCTTCCCCGAGCGCCGTCAGTTTTTCCTCGAAAACGCAGACTTGCTGAACGCCGGTGGACTGAATGGGCGCTACGTGGTGCAGCCGTTCTTTTCTCGTCGCATCGGCTTGGCCGACGATGGCACGCTGTTGCCGATCGACGCCGGCTTGCGGTATGCCTACCGTACGGGGCGCACCACCGCCGGCGCGCTGACCATGCGACAAGCGGCCGTCAACGGACAGGGTGCCACCACGTTTGGCGTCGCGCGCGGCAGTCAGTTCATTGGTCGTGCCACACGACTCGGCGCCACCGTAGCGTTCCGGGATGGGGGCATGCCCGGTCTCTCCACCGGTGGTACGCCGACCACCGCGAACGGACAGAACGTGGTGACGGCCTTCGACGCCTTCACCAGAGTCGGCGAACAAATCCAAGTGAGTGGCATGGTGTCCACGTCCACGGCGAATGGTCGCACCGGTTTGGCCGCAACATACGGGCTCGCTGGCGCGACACCGACGGTGACGGCGGGTGTCACGGGTGCGCTCGTCACACCCGACTATCAACCGCAAACAGGATTCGTGTCACGGCCCAACGTGCTGATGACCAGTCCGTACGCCACGCTCACGCTGCAGCCCTCGTGGCGCCCGCGCAGCGTCGTGTGGCTCAAGCATGGCCCCAGTGCGATCCTGTTTCAAGATCCGTCGTCGTTCCGGATTCAGGAAGGAAGCGTTGCGTACTCAGGTGAACTGTTGTTCCGGAGCGGTGCCAGCGTGACGCCCGTGATCGAACACACCCTGCAGCGGCCCACGACGGCGATTCCGCTCTTCCCGAATGTGGCCATTCCCGCGGGCACGCATGACTTCTTTCGCGTGGCCACGGTACTCAGGAGCGATCAAAGTGCCAACATCGCCGGGACCGCCGTGCTGTCAGCGGGCGAGTTCTTCGACGGCTTCCTCGATCGCGGTGAAGTCACGGCACGCTGGTCACCGAATCCGTACGTCGCCCTGCGTGGAGCGTATGAGGTGAACCGCTTGCGTGGACTTGGCACTCGCGACTCCAGTTTCGTGACGCACTTGGCGGGCCCCGAGCTGCGCGTGTTTCTCAATCCACGCGTGCAGTGGAGCGCGTTCTATCAGTACAATACGGCGATCGAACGCGGCACACTCAACGCCCGTTTCAGTTGGGAATTCTCGCCGCTTTCGTATGTGTATCTCGTGTACAACGATCGCCAGGCGGTGTTGAATGGCACGACACCGACGGCGCGTTCGCTCATTGTGAAAGTGAGCTGGCTGCGTCAGCTGTGAGTTGCGGATAGCGCCGTCAGGCGATCAGCGGCGAGCGGGCCCGGCCCCCTCGCACTGATCACTGGTGACGCCCGCAGGCTGACAGTCGGCGATTCCCTGACACATCTGTCTGGGATCTCCGACTGCGCGTGAGAGGCTGGGTGGGCACCGTGCCCTCTGGAGCGGTGAGGATGGGATTGCCCGCAGCCCTGCCGCTCGCCGTGAGCACACAACTCCCCGTTTGCGAATGGAATCCGCATGATCGTTGCAGCGCCCCCCTCGGACGACGAACGTCGGCAGTTTGCGCTGTTGCAGCAACGGCTGCCGCAGTTGTTCGCGCGCGCCTTCCACGATCGCCACGCGCCCCAAACCATCGTGGTGATCCCCAGCCTCACGTTAGACCGGGACGAGCTGCGCAAGTTGGAAGGGGCGGTGCACTACGAGGAGCGGCTGCTCTGCCTGCTCATGCTGCTGCGATTCCCGCGCGCGAACATCGTCTACGTGACCAGTGAACCGCTCGCACCCAGCATTGTAGACTACTACCTCCATCTCCTGCCTGGCATACCGCCCTCGCACGCCCTGCGTCGCCTCACGCTCCTGTCCTGCGACGACGCGTCCACCGACAGCCTCACGGCCAAGATCCTGGCGCGTGATGACCTTGTCGAGCGGATGCGCGCCAGCATTCCCGATCTGTTGGCGGCGCACATGACGTGCTTCAACGTCACCGCGTTGGAACGCACGCTCGCGGTGCGGCTGGGTATTCCGATCTACGGGTGTGATCCGGATCTGGTGCATCTGGGGTCCAAGAGCGGCAGCCGAGAGACGTTTCGTCGCGCCGGTGTGCCCCTGCCCTATGGCCACGAGCGCCTGCGTGATGCACACGACATCGTGCACGCGCTGGCCGACCTCAAGCGCCATGATCCCACCCTGCGGAAGGCCATGGTCAAACTGGACGAAGGTTTCTCAGGTGAAGGCAACGCGGTGTTTTCGTTTGACGGCGCCCCGCTGTCGGCACTGCGCGCCAAGAGCGCGGATCCGCTCGTACGCTGGGTGCGCAACGCGATGTCCACGCATCTGCGGTGTGTCGCTGAGGTCGAATCCTGGGAGTCATTCACCGAGAAATTCTCCAGGATGCAGGGGATCGTCGAGTGCTTCGTGCCGGGGGACGTGGTGCGCTCTCCCTCTGTGCAGTGTCGCATCGACCCGCTGCAACACGCCAGCGTGGTCGCGACGCACGATCAGATCCTGGGCGGGACATCCGGCCAAGTCTATTTGGGCTGCCGGTTCCCGGCAGACGCGGCATACTGCCCGGACCTGCACGATTACGGCACACGCGTCGCCCGCGTGCTCGCACAGGAAGGCGTGCTGGCCCGCTTCGCGGTGGACTTCATGACCGTCCAGCGCGATGGCATCTGGCATACTACCGCTATCGAAATCAATCTGCGAAAGGGCGGCACGACGCATCCCTTCCTGATGTTGGAGTTCCTGACGGATGGCTCGTACGACACAGCGTCCAGCACCTTTCACTCGCGGCATGGCATCCCGTGCTACTATCACGCCACCGACAACCTGCAGCAACCGTGGTATGTTGGCCTCACGCCCGATCGGTTGATTGATATCGCCGTCAACAACGACCTGCACTTTGACGCCGCGACCCAGGAAGGCGTGATGTTTCACCTGATCGGTGCGCTCGAAGACCATGGAAAGGTGGGGACGCTGTGCGTCGGACGCACGCGCGAAAACGCCGAGCGTGTGTACGAGCACACTGTCTCAGCGCTCGACCATGCTTGTCAACCAACGGGCGTCGTCGCCCCCTGAATCGCTCGGACCGAAAAACAGGTCTGACCTGCTAGGGCGTGCCGTGCGTGTGGGCCGCGGCACCCACGCCCTTGGCAATCTGCAGGTGATGCATCGCATGATGCTCCCCTTGCGTCATCAGTCCGATGAATCCCAGTCCGCGAATGCGAGCGATGGTGGCCGTGTCACCGGGATTGCTCGCCGTGACCACGAAGCGCAATCCACCGGGAATCGGCGTCGTGTTTGCGCGTCGTCCGCCAAGCGACTCCAACATCGTCGCGTGTGAGCCGACCATCCGTCGTATCGATGCGGCCACCGCTGCATCACCGGTGATCTCCATCGTCAGACCAGCCACCGATGGCAGCGTGCGGACGCGCGCGCGCAGGGTGACAGCATCCATGTCGATCAAGTGCTGGCGCAACGCTTCCACGTTGACTCTCGACCAATCGGTGCTGGGATCAGCCTCGAGGATTCTCACGATCTCGCTGATGGTGGCAAACGCCGCCTGCCCGCTCTGTGTCGGCTGCGCCGCAGGCGTGTCGTGCTGCATGCCCGGCGTGTGTTGCATGCCAGGCGTGTGCGTCATGCCGCCGGGCGGTTGTTGCGCACGCAGCGGAAGAGCACAGAGCGAAAGCGCGACGAGTAAGACCGCGAAGGGCGAGCGCGCGAAAGGCGTGAGCGGGAGTCGTGTGGGCATTGGCGTGGGTGAGGGACAATGAAAGGTATCGCATCTGCGTCAGGTCGGCGCCCTCGCCCTTGGTGCACGCCTAGCTACGCATCGCCAGGCGCATACACCTCGGACTGGATGAACCAGCCGAGCGCGGTGTGGGCCCACTCGGCGACGTATGTGCCGCGCATGACCTGCTCCCCCATGCCCTGCTTCCAGCGCCCCAGCCAGCGCCCGTGCTCTGTGGCCTGCGTCGGGGGATCGTGGATCGCGACCTCATGGGGCTCGCGGACGTAGCCCATAAACGAGCGTTCCGCGAACTGCGCGGCAAACGCGGCGCGTGACGCCTCGCGGCCGTTCAGTCGCGGGCCATGCGCCACGGCGACGGTCACGTCACTCATCATACACGCCACCACTCGATCGGCATCGCGCGCCGCAATGGCCTGATTCGACGTGGCGCGCACCGCGCGAATCGCGGCGCTGGCGCTCTTGAAAACGGGCGACGGATCTGCGTCGGCGGTCATGGCAGAATCGTACGCGACAGGCCGCCCGAACGCCATGCCGTGAT
>JANOPS010000290.1:0-2732 GCA_031421995.1 Gemmatimonadaceae bacterium | reverse complement strand
CCACGGTGCTGGTGGTGGAGGGACTCAAGATTACCGGCGGTGAAGTGCGTCGTGTGCGCATTGACGGTGTGGTGCGCTACGCCGGCGTCGGCGTACAACGCGACTCGGTTGACGCACTCGCCGTGTGTCGCACGGGCGACACGACGGACGCCTCCGGCCTCGTGCGTGGCCGCGTGACCGATGATCAGCAGCGCGGCGTGGGAGCGGCCGCGATCGTGCCGGAATAGAAGGAGGAATTCCGGCAGACCGGGGCCACAGGCTTCACCTGGCGCACGCGTTCACTTGAGACGACGTCGGAGCGCGACGGTGCGTATGTATTCTGCGGTGTGCCATTTGGTGTCGATATCGCCGTGTATGCGGCGGGCAGTGGGCGCCGCTCGCGCGCGTTCACCACGCGCGTGACCGCGCCGAATCCGTCGGCGTCGCTGGACTTCGCGCTCGGCGCGGCGTCGACGGTCGATGCGGCGGCGGCATCACCCAACGCAGACAGCGAGGCGTCGGCGTCGCTCGCCTCGCTCCGGCTCCGCGTGCTGCAGGGCGACAGCGTCGGCGTGGCCGGCGCCACGGTGACGGTGCAGTCGCTCCGTGTGCAACGCATTGCGCGTACCGACAGCAGCGGACGGATTCGTGTGGAGGGACTCGACACCGGTGTGGTGGACATCAACGTGCGGCGCATCGGCTTTGCCGCACAATCGATGCAGGCGCGCATCGCGGCAGGCGAGAATGCACTCACCATTCGCGTGCGCGGCACGGCGGTCATCCTCGACGAACAGCGGGTGATCGGCAACCGTCCCACGAGTGGGCGCTATGACGATCTGGACCTCCGCATTCGTCGCAAGGAAGCCAGCGCGGTCGTCACCCGCGAGGAGATTGCGAAGCGCAATCCGATTGCGTTGTCGCAAATGCTGCGCCGACTTCCCGGCGTGCGCATTGCCTACTCGCTTGGCAATTCCGTGGCCCTCTCGACGTGCGGGAAGAAGCTCTCCAACGGCGCACTGGTCGACTGTGTGTTGCGCGTCATGGTGGACGGCACGGTGCTATCGTCGTTGGTGAGCATCGACAACATGGTGCCCAACGATGTGTAGGCGATCGAAGCCCACGAGGCGCGCGAGCGCGGGCTGGGTATCGAAGTACGTGTAGCGAGCCATAACGGGCACTCGACAGCGGGGCGAAACGACACTACGTTCGATGTCAGCAACTCCAATCACACTGTATCAAGCTCGGCTTCCACATGCGCGCGTTTCGGGACTTATCCTTCGGCTTCGTTGTCCGGACGAGGCAGAGCCAGCGCTAATTGAATGCATCCCTTGCTCACCGTGGGCAGCCGAGTAGTCGTGTTCGTGGCCGGCATCTATCTACTCGTGCTCGGTATCGGCGCCCTCGTGCGTCCGGAAACCGCAAAGCGATTTCTCGGCGGCCACGCAACCACGTTGCCGCTGCATATCACCGAGCTTTCGCTGCGCGTGCTCGCGGGGAGTGCGCTCGTACTCAATGCGCCGCGCATGGCCGTGAGCTCAGCCTTCCTCGTGTTCGGCTGGGTCCTCATCGGCACGTCCCTCCTGCTCGCCCTCGTGCCGTGGCGGCTACACCAGCGCTTCGCGGCGTGGTCCGTGCCGCGAGCCACACAACATATGTCCCTCATCGGCATCGGGTCGATTGCCGGAGGACTTGGCGTAATCGCCGCGCTCGTCTTTCAGCCCGCCGCCGGATAACGACTTGGAAACGGAGAATCACGTGGTTCATGCAGTCTTCGGAATCGTCCGCGTTCTGGCGGGCCTACTTGGAACGCTCTGGACCGTCGGGGGACTGTTCGGCGTGATACACGCCGCTAGCGATCACGCTTGGGGGCCAGCGCTCGGAGCATTGTTGGCAGCATTGGTCGGCTTCTGCCTCGCGTATAGCGCGTTCGTGCGCGCGCCGTGGGAGCGCCAGTCCGGTATCAACGATCGCGCTTCCTAACGGAATGATCGTCACCTCCGATCCTTTTCTTCGCCGCTCGCACCCAACCTCCCGCATCACCGCTATCTTCTGTCTATGAAGACTCACGTGATCGCCGTACTGCTCCTCTTCGCCACTCCGGCTGTGGAGGCCCAGTCCCTGAACATCGCGCTCAAGCCGTTCGCCTTTCCGTTCGCGGCGACGGACTCCTCGCCGCGAGCACTCGACCCGGTGCTCCACGCCGTTCGTGACGCGCGCATCATCGGACTCGGCGAACCTACGCACGGCACCGCTGAAGTATTCCGTCTCAAACATCAGGTGATCCGACGTCTCGTCGAATCAGGTCGCGTGCGTCACCTGGTATTGGAGGCATCGGTTGGCGAAGGCGCTGACTTCGATGACTTCGTCGCAGGTCGGCGCGATGACCTCGATGCGCTGCTTCGGAACATCCCCTTGTGGATGTTTCAAGCGACCGAGTTCGCTGACCTGTTGCGCTGGCTTCGCACCTACAACCGCACGGCGACCACACCCGTGCGCGTCTACGGCATGGAAGCACAATACGCCGACCGCTCGGCGCGACACGCCCTCGCGTACGTACGCAACGTAGACCCGGCACTCGCGTCCCGGCTGGGTACGGCGTTCGGTGCTGCGCGTGTGGCGACTGACACTGCATCGGCGGCATCCTTCGCGCATTTGTACGGGTCGCTGTCTGATTCTACGTACGCGGCATACCAAGGACTCTTCCTCGGTCTTCGCTCGGCCTTCGATCTGCGGCAGCCGGAGTTCGTGAAGGC
>JANOPS010000289.1:0-6436 GCA_031421995.1 Gemmatimonadaceae bacterium | reverse complement strand
GCAGCGGCGTGCCAGAGTCGTCCCGCACGAGAATAGTGCTCACATCGCCTTCGAAGGAGTCGACCGCGACGATCTATACCGCAATGCGCTATAGGCGGCCAGAGTGATCTGCATGTCAGCCAGGCGCCAACGGGACACCCGGCTTCTCGCGCGGCCTCAGCTACAGGCCTCCGTGACTGAGCAGTGACATAGTTGCCCACAGTCGAAACGCTGAAAGGTAAAATTGCTTGACATGTAGTCATATTTCCGGTAAATATGATGGTATGGTAGCAAATTTGCCGTACAAGCGACTCCTCCGACCGCCAGACCAGAGCTTCTTCCTCTTCGGAATGAGAGGCGTCGGTAAGAGCACCTGGGCTCGGGCCGCGTTTCCAGACGCGCACCATTTCGATCTGCTGGACGAGGGACTATTCCAGTCGTTCTTGCGCGACTCGAAGCTGTTCGGACGCGAGCTCTTGCAGATCCCCCCCGAGCAGACGGTGGTCCTGGACGAGGTCCAGCGATTGCCCGCCCTGTTGAACGAAGTGCATCGGTTTATTGAAAGCCGAGGCCTGCGGTTCGTGCTGCTCGGATCCAGCTCGCGAAAGCTCAAGGCTGCGGGTACCAACCTGCTGGCTGGACGCGCGCTGCGCCGCGTGATGTATCCGTTCCTGCCCGCGGAACTCGGCGCAGACTTTGACCTCGATGCCGTGCTGCGCTTTGGCAGTCTGCCCGTGAACTGGCGCGGAACGCAACGCGCCGACAGTCTCGAAGCCTACGTGCAATTGTATCTCAAAGAAGAGATTCAAGCCGAAGCGTTGGTCCGAAACCTTCCGGGATTCGCGCGCTTTCTTCCCATCGCCGCACTCTTTCACGGGCAAACGCTCAACGTCGCCAGCTTGGCGCGCGATGCGGGCGTTGCGCGCGCCACGGTCGCTGGATATTTGGAGATACTCGCCGACACGTATCTCACGTGGCAGTTGCCGGCCTATGACGGCAAGCTGCGCGTGAAAGAACGCAAGCACCCCAAACTGTACTGGTTCGATTCCGGTGTGGTGCGCGCGGTGCGGCGCGAATTCCATGCGCCCACCGATGTGGAGCGCGGTGCGTTGTTTGAAGGCTGGGTTGCGCTTTTGCTCAAGGCCTACGGCGAATCCGGGAGCGGGCTGGGCTTACGTTGGGACGAACTCTACTACTGGGCGAGCACCGATGCCGAAGTGGATTTTCTCATTCAGCGCGGAAGCGAATTCATCGCGATTGAAGTAAAGGCGAAAAGCGCACTGACATCGCGCGACTTCAAGGGGCTGAAAGCCATCGCCGCACTGAAAGGATTGCGTCGACGAGTGGTGGTGTTTCAGGGCGAGCGTCCGTTTCGGACAGAAGATGGGATCGAAGCGATGCCGGTTCGCACCTTTCTCGATGCGTTGGAAGCCGGACAGATCTAGCGCGCTTGGATGGTACTCGCTCCAGGTCACGGGCTGCGTCTGTAGAACCGCCGCGAGGCAACCCGCGGCAGACAGCGAGCGGGATGGTCTCGTGACACGGGATAAATCGTCCCATCTCGTGGGATATTTCACAAGTCCATGCAATGCAATCCCTTCAACAAAGCGATCGTGGGTACGGCGACCTCTTTTTTCACTAGGACCTCGCTCTCGACCTGGAACACCGGTGGCGCCGCTCTGCGAGTGAACTGGGGCGGGAAGGCGGCCGAAGGCCGGGAGTTGGCAAGCCCGCAGCCTCGCCGTACCTTTCCTACCATGTCGACGCGCCCTTCGTCATCCGACACACTCAGCCGTAGCGCTGCCCGTAAGGCGGTTCTCGGCGTGAAAATGGCTCGGTCCGTTTCCGCGAAGAAATCCGCGAGACCTGCCAAGAAAGTGTCGGCGTCGTCCTTCAAGCGGTACCTTGGGCATTTCGGCGTCGGTAGCGACACGATGACTTCGAGCAGCGCGGGCGCTGCAAAAAAGACCGTTTCGAATAAGAAGGCCAGCGCAAAGAAGGTGTCTGCGGCGACAAAGACCAGTCGGGTCGCGTAGCACTTGGGTACCCGTCGAGAGGGCGTTTTCATAAACGTTCCGTTTGACCGACGCTACAAAAAACTCTTCGACGCGCTCGTTTTCGCCGTCCACGATTGCGGCTACGTGGCACGTGGTGCCCGAGAAGAAGACGACAGCAGCCAGATCCGGCTTGAAAAGCTGCTCGAGATTATTGGCGACTGCCGCTTCGGGATTCACGACCTGTCGCGCGTAACACTCGACGGCAAGAATCGCCTACCGCGATTCAACATGCCGCTTGAACTCGGGATCTTCCTCGGTGCGAAACGGTACGGCGGACCGCGGCATGCAAATAAGTCTTGTCTTGTGCTCGACCGCGACCCATATCGATATCAGATTTTCTGCTCAGACATCGGCGGACAAGATATCCGCGCTCACCACAACGATGTCCGCAACGCCGTCGCTGCAGTGCGTAGCTGGCTGCGAACCACAGCGCGCCGGACCGATCTCCGCGGCGCGGCCGATATGGCCAACAGGTACGTTCAGTTTCGCTTGGAATTGCCCGCCATTTGCCGGGCCGTCCGACTAGACGTGAAAGATCTCGATTTTCTGGACTATCGAACGCTCGTCGATGCATGGATCGGCGAACACGCGTAGTTCGCGCCCCCGAACGGTCGAAAAGCCTGCACGCATCGGTCGACGTTCGGTCATGGTATTGCTCCGGACGAAATCGACCTCGCGGTTGCGCTCGCGCCAGTCGTGCACCGTGCACTCGCCGCGCATCGCGGCATTGCTGAGGTGCGCTCCCATCGCGGACTCCACCAGCCAATCTCAGAACTCGCGGTCGGCGCGCGCCTTGGCGACTGTGATGCCGCTGGTGACCGTCATCAACGCGGTGTTCAGCACCTGCAGCTTGGGGCTCGAGCCACGGCTGCGCGCAACGTCGCCCGCGTACGCCGGCGACCACCTGAATGAAGCGACGGGGTTCGGCGAGCCGGGCGGCGAGGGTGACGGCCGCTTGGCGTCAGTACGGTGTGGGTTTGCTCACCATGTTGAGTAATTGCACTCAGTATAGTGAGTAAATCAGCTCCAGCCGCACGAGCGTCCATGCCACTGAAAGGAACCCAAACGATCGAGTGATGGGTACCACCTCCGCCGTTCGCGCCTTCACCGTGACGTCCCTCCCCACGCGTCGCCCACTCCCTGACCCCTCGGTCACCCATCCGGTTCGTCGTTGAGCGTGGAGCGCCACCCGTCTCGTTGCTGGCGCTCGTCTTTGGTGGACATGTGGCGCTCGGGGCCATGATCCTCGCGTGCGTGCAACGCGCCGAACCGCGAGTACGTCCGACGCGCGTGCCGACGAGCGTGCCGACGGTGGAGCGCCTGCTGTTCGTCGAGCGAGCATCAGCACCCATACCGCGCACGCCGCGTACGTCGGCTCGATCGCGCACGCCAGCGCCTTCCACGCCCACCGCATTCACCCCCGCGTCTCCCGACCTCGCGACCATTTCGCCTACGCGAGACACGGCGAGCATCAGTGATGCCCCTGCGCGGGCACCTCTCATGGACGACACGACGGCAGTGCGCGGACTGCGTCCAAGCCTGCGCGACGCGCGACTCTGGGGACCAGCGGCGTCGCGCGATCTGTTCGGAACGCGGGCGACACCCCGCTCCATGATCAACAACGCGGTTACGCCGATCGTCGACTCTCTTGCACGAGAGCGCGACACGTCACGTATCGGCCGAGGCGACTGGACAATGACCGACGCGCGCGGACGAAAATGGGGATTCGAACCGGGCGGCCTGCGTCTGGGTCAATTCAGGCTCGACATCCAACCGCCGGCAGCGACCGACCGCGACCGAGCGCAACTCGCGACCCGCTCTGACATCCAGCGCTTTCGCCACATGATCCCCGGTGACGCCGACTTCAATCGTCTCAAGGCCGACCTGCGACGGCAGCGCGAAGAAGACATCAAAAGGCCAGCATCCCACGCCCACGGATGCTACCTTGCGATCCGTGCTGCGTTGGAGCAAGTAGTCGCGTTACACCACGAACCCCGGAGGTCCCAATGAAAAGCGTTTGTCTGACCACCCCCGAAGAGTTCAGGTTGACACCGGCGCGTGATCCGCAGCGACTGTGTAGTGCTTGCGGGACAGTGGGTACGACTTCGCGCATTTGGCGATGCGTGCGGGGACAGCAACCACTCTTCGCGTACTATTGCACTGGATGCTGGCCCTCGGAAGTTGGGCGGCACAGGGCCGAGATCAAGGCGGAGGGTGAACTCAGGTGGGCGCGCATATTCACCGATGAGCTTCCGACGTCATCGTCGGCTCAATGTTTTGAGGAATCGGCAACATGGTTCGCGGTGCTGGAAACGATTCAAGATCTCGAAGATCATCTCTCGCGAGCGGGAGCTCCGAATCCAAAGGAGTTTCTTGCTGATACGGCCAAAAGTATCGTCAACCAGGCGAGCACCTTGGAAGGTCCTATGCCCGATGAGGTCGCGAATTTCGTTCGGCGTCACGGCACGGCAGCATAGCCGAGCGCCCGTGGCGCGTGTCCCGTGCGTCGCCCTACCTTTGCACATGTCGCAAAACGTATCTCAGGTCGATTGGCTCACCGGCGCCGTGCTGCACGGCAAGTATCGTGTTGGACGCCAATTGGGCGAGGGAGGCATGGGCGCGGTATACCTCGCCGAGCATGTCGGCATTGGGCGCGAAGTGGCGCTCAAGGTCGTGCGCCCCGATCTGCTCGCCGATCCGACGGCCGCTGATCGGTTCGTCCGCGAGGCACGCGCGGCGGGAGGCATACAGCATCGCCACGTGGTCAACGTCACCGACTTCGGTGTGGACACGGTGGCCGGTCAGGATGTCGCCTATCTCGTCATGGAGCAGCTGCACGGCCAAACGCTCGATGCCGTCCTAGAGACGCGACACCGACTCCCGCTCACGCTCGTGGTCGACATCGTCGGGCAGGTGGCATCGGCGCTGGCGGCGGCGCACGCGTGTGGAGTGGTTCATCGTGATCTCAAGCCGGCGAATATCTGGCTGGCCCCCGATGCGCGCGGCGGCTTTCACGTCACACTGCTGGACTTTGGTATCGCCAAACTGCGTGACGATAGCTTTGCGCGTCGCGAGCCGACGGTGCCAGCAGCGGTGTCGACGATGACTACGGGCAGCACAGCGACACAGGTGGGTGAGTCCATCGGAACGCCTGCGTATATGTCGCCGGAGCAATGCGTGGGTGATACGGTCGATCGGCGAAGCGATATCTACAGCCTCGGAGTGGTGGTGTATCAGATGCTTGCCGGTGCCCTGCCGTTTCGCGGTGATACGATGGCCCTGTTGCATCAACACTTCGTGGCGGCCATGCCCCCGTTTCCCGCGGAGGCTCAAGTTCCTTCGGCCGTTGAGGCGGTGGTGCAACGAGCCCTGGCCAAAGAGCCCGACGAACGCTTCGCGTCCGCCGTCGCCTTCGGTGCTGCGCTCCGTGCGCACTCGGCAGGATTTGGTGAGAGCATGCGACGTGCGCTGGTGATCTTCTCCGAACGCATGCCGGAACTGTCCATCCTCGGCGCGTGTTTCGCGCTCCCCGGACTGCTGGCGACGGCGGTTGGCGTCCTCATCACGCAACTTCCGCTTCCGCCGCAGCCGCTCATCTGGCTGGTGGTGATCTTGTCGGCCATGCTGATCGCGACGGCGACGGCGATGGCGAGCATTGCGGCGATTTTTGGCGATGTACGCGAGCGACCCTTCGTCACGATCACGTGGCGCGGTGCTGCGCACGCGGTACTTCGTGACGAGCCGCAGACCATGTCACGATCCGATGTGGCGCTGTCTGTCGCATGGGTTCGCACCGCAGTCCGACGATATCTTGCCGTCAGCCGTACCACCAACGGCAACGGGGTACGAAACATGTTGACGTTTGTCGACCTGTTTCGACACGGTGGCGCACGCAGTGCACCGGAACGGCTCGCAGCGATGGCCAGCGTGATGCCGACGCGAGCCTTCGGCACGATGGCCGTGGCGCAAATTTGTGCCTTGCTGCTCCTGCCAACCATTGCTGTCCTGGTCATGATGGGCGTGACGTCGGTGCTTGGCATCGCGCTGTCGCGTGCGGTGCCGCTGTTTGCACTCGCCGGAGGTCTCGCGTTTACGGGCGTGCTCTTCTTGCAGGTGTTCATCGCGCTCGTCGACGTCATGCTCTACGACCTGGCGTATGACATGACGGAGGCGTGAGCCCATCAGCGCGCAGTAGGCGGGGGCAGTCGTCGAATATCCGGTTGTCGTCGGGGCAGCGTTCTCTCGTAGCGGAATCAGTTGCGCCACGCGCGCGACGGTCAGCGTTTCTTCACAGCCACGAACGAAGCGGAAAGCAACGGTGACCGTGTCCGTTCGAGAGACTGGTCCCGGTCATCGCATTGCTCCGGTCCAATGGGTCACTGGCTTGCTCAAGAACTCTT
>JANOPS010000288.1:0-16231 GCA_031421995.1 Gemmatimonadaceae bacterium | reverse complement strand
GACAGCGCGGCGAAGCGGTAAGTGGGACGCTCGACCGCCGATATGCAGCCGTCGGCTATGTCCGACGGTGTGAACGCACGTCATCGTACACGGGTACGGCGGTGAGCGCGATGAGCATGAGGGCGAGCGGTACTGTCGCGATGTACCCGATCGCATGAAAGCCTGCTGCGCCAAGAACGCCGCCGGTAAGGAACGCGCCGAGCAGTATTGAGAGGAGCCGCAGTCGGCCGCGGTCCGCGACCACGCGTTCTGCGGTGCTGCTGCGATTGATGTACAGCAGCTTGCCCAGCTCAATGCCCATGTCGGTAACGATACCCGTGACATGCGTGGTCCGGATCTCGGCCTGCGAAATCTTCGTGATCACGGCGTTCTGCAATCCCATCGTAAAGCAGAGCAGGGCCACGGTTGCTGACACAAAGATCGTGTGCACATGGTCGAGACGAGCACCGACAATGCCAAAGACCAGCAGGAGCCCCGCTTCGAGCAAGAGCGGCAAGGCATAGGCGCTGCTCAGGCCGCGTCGTCGCGCGGCGCTCACCGTGATCGCGGTGGTTGCGGCGCCCGCCATGAACGCCGCCAGTGCGCCGAACGCGGTGAACAGCATCGCGCGGTCGCCGAGGACCAACGCATCAGCCATCGACGAAACGATACCCGTCATGTGTGAAGTGTACTGCCCAACGGCCAAGAATGCGCCGGCATTGGTGGCTCCCGCGACAAACGCCAGACCGGCGCCCAAGTGCACGTTCTCGCGTTGGGAGCGCTCCGCTGCCGTGAGTCGCCGCGCATAGTTGAGAGGCATGCGCGGCGACGGTTCGTTTACCGCGGAAAGCCGAAATTCAGTCCGATTTTCGCCGCGTATGTCGTGAACGGGTTGAACTCCGCCGGTGAGCCGTCGTCGTTGAACACAAACTCTCCGAACTTCTGCCGCACCAACTGCGCGCCGGCATCAAGATTTACAGTCTTTGACAGCTTGATGACGATGCCGCCGCCGCCGCCGTAGGCGTACCCCGTTGAACTCGTCCCGAAGTTGCTGCTCTGTTGCAACAGCGCGAGCCGTCCAGAGATATATGGAAACACGCTGTTCGATCCGATGATGGGAACGAAGCGCGGCTCCAGAAAGACGCCGGAGATATTCAGGTCCTCGCCGCTCGACGAGTGTTTGGTGTATTGGGCGCCGATGCCCATCGAAATCGCAAATTTCTCCTTCGACACCAGCCGATTGAACCGGATCTGGGGTTCGAGGCCGGCGCCCGATATCGAGGACGAACCTTCGCCAAAGTTAATTGACGTGGAGAGCACCGCGATCTGCAGTGCGTACTTTTGCGCGGACTGCGCGAGCGCAGGCGTGGAGAGCGCGCCAAGCAGGACCGCGGCGCCAACCAGCGCGCGAAGTCCATGGCGACGAGGCGTGATGCAAGGAGTCATAGGGTGCACACGGTGGGAAGTGAGGACAGCACGATGTTCAGCGGGAGCCAGGTTTCACGAGCGGACCAAACGAGAGCGAGAGCACTTCAGGCACGCCGCCTCGCTTCGCGACGTCAATCCGTACGACGGTCGTGCGTCGCTCGAGCGCACCGCCGGAGTTGAAGCGAGACAGCGAGAGGTCGAACTGCGTTCGCATCTGTCCCTGCTCCAGCGGGGCGCTGGCAGGGGACGAGCCAACGGCGACTTTGTGCTCGGCACCGTCGTCAAAGAACTTCGCCAGATCCGAAGACGTGCGAAGCTTCCCGCTCCGCACATCGGCGGCGATACGGTCGGCGATGGTGCGCAGTTCGGAGGCCGACGCGGCCTCTGCGTTCGGTGCGGCGGCGGGGGTGCCGCCCCCAGACGCGGCGGTAGGCGTCGGTGTGACCAGTGGGGCAGTCGAGGCAGCTGTCGGCGGCGCGGAGGCCGTTCCGCGCGACGGAGCAGACGCCGAATCACTCGCGACGCGTGGCGCAACGACCGACGATCGTGAGAGCGGCGCCGCGGTCGGTGGTTGGGCGGTGACCGCACGTCCGGCGTCGAGACGTCCTTTCACGGGAGGCACCGTTGCAGGAGGGACGAGTTGCGGAGGGGTCGTGCGCGCGTTGTTCGGCTCCGGCAGGGATGGCGTACTCTCGCGAGGCGCAGCGCTCGGCGTCTCCGACGCCGCGGTCTCGCGCGTGGTGTTTGCATCGGGTTTCGAATCGGGCGCGGCAGTGGGCGCGGCAGTGGGCGCGACGGCCACGCCCGTGCTCGTTTGCGATTCAGGGGGTGTAGACGGTGACGATGTTGGCCAGAACAACCAGGCAAGTACCGCGACCGCGATGCCGCTACCCGCGAACGCCAGCGGCTTGGTCCGCGAGGCGGCTGCGGTCGCCGCCGTGACGCGCACCGCGAGCGCGGCGTGGACGCCGTCGGCTGTTGCTGTCACCTGCGTCTCGCCAGGCGAAACCGCGCGCAGCTCGCCGTTCGCATCGACATGCACGATGTCGGGATGTGCGGACACCCACTGCAGCGCGGACGTCGACGCGGCGTTGCCGCCATCGGTGAGTGCGCGCACCTCAGCACGCGCGCCGCGTCCGACGGCCATCGTGACGGACGGCGCGCTGAACGCGAGTGTCGTCACGCGCGGCGCGCGCACAAGCACCTCGACCGAGCACTCGAGTGCGCGCCGTGCGCTGAGAATGCCGGTCGCGTCAGACGGGACGGCGAGCGATGCGCGCACCGTCAGCACACCAGCTCGCGTCGTGGTCAAGACGCCGACTGGTGTGATCGTTCCGGCGTTGGTAGGCTCCACCGCCCACTCCACGACGGGCTGCGCTGCGTGGCCGTTGCGGTCACGGGCATTGATCGCGAGGCGGACGGGCATCCCGATCACGACATCCGTTGGCAGTGGTTCGATCGTGAGCGACTCGATCGCTGCTGGGGACACCAAGATCGAGAGCTGGCCGCTCTTGCCGTCAAGTTCGGCGACAATTGTTGCGCGACCGGCGGCGAGCGCCGTGACGTATCCGTCTCCGTCGATCCGGGCCACGGCTGGCTGCAAGGAGCGCCACGTCGGTGCGGCATCGTGGACTTCCACGTCCATCGCATCGAACGTTGTGGCGCGCAATTGCGTCCGCTCGCCGGCCTCGAGCATTGTGCGGTCGGCGCTGATCGAGAGTCTGGCGACGGCGGCGGCCCGTACGCGCACGGCCACCGACGCATCGATGACGTTTGCCGTTCCGCTCTGGATTCGCGCGCGAATCGTGCACGCACCGGGAGTCATCGCACGCACAATCCCGTTGCCTTCCACGACGGCCACCTCGGGTGCATCACTCTCCCACACTGCCGTCAGCGACATGATGGCGACACCGCGACGATCCAGTCCTTGGACGTTGATGGCGGCGACCGCACCGACTTCGAGATCAAGCGAGGTGGGGAACACCTCCACACGCGCCACGACCACATCGGTGACCACCACGCGAACCGATACACCAGCGTCACCCGATCCGGCCTCCCCCTCCGGGGCGGCGTGTATGATGGCCTCGCCAATGCGCAGGGCGCGGGCCTTGAGCCCTCCCTCGTCAACCTGCAACACGTCGGGCACACTGCTCCACACGCGCACTCCACTCGCCGAGCGTGCGGCGCCGTTCACATCCTTGACGCGCAGAGACCACGCAAGTTCGTCGCCCAGCTCAATGCGCTCGTCGGCGAGGGTGAGTTGGATGGAACCGACGGGAGGCTCCAGTGACTGGAGCTCGATCGAATCGGTGGCCTCATCGATTGAGGCCGAGATGCGGGCAAGTCCTGGCGCGATCGCCAGGGCGCGGCCAGTCGAATCGATGTGGATGACGGACGGCGCGCTTGAGGTCCACCGCACTGGCGTCGCATCGGTCTGGGTGCCCAGATCGTCGAACGCTTGGATCGACAATGACGCCGCATCACCCAGTTGCATCGCAGATGCCGCGGCTCCGACCCGCAGGCGCGCGATGGGCCGACGCAATACGGCCACATCCATGGATCGACGGACGTTGCCCGTACTGACATCAATGACCGCCATGCCCGGCGCGATCGCGCGAATGACGCCGGGCGCGTCAAGATCCGCGATGGCAGGGGAGCGGCTGATCCACGCCATCGACACGCCTTCGCAGGCAGCGCCGTTCACGTCGACGGCGATAACCTCGGGGCGCACCACGTCGCCGACGCGAAGGGTGACGCTCGGCGCGGTGAGCGAGAGTCGCGCAATGGGTGCCGCCTCTACGCGAATGGTCGCTTCCGACCAGCCGCCCGTCACGGAGGCGCGAACCACGGCGGTCCCCGGCGCCACACCGGACACCGTGCCGTTCGGTTGTATGCGGAGCACCGACTCGTCGCTCGATGTCCACTGCGCGCTTTCACCGGGGAGCGACTGACCGGTATCCAGCGTCACGGAGGCACGGAGCTCCAGCGAGCCCGACACAAAAACGGTCGCACCAGGAGGCGAGATGGTGACGATCGTCGAGGCGCGGGCGCGTTCTGCACTCGCGCGTTCGGCACTCGCGCGTTCAGCACTGACCGCGGCGCGTCGTGACGCATCGCTATTGGGTCCACTCGTCGCGCCCACTACGATGCTTCCACCGGCCGCATCGCGGAGTTCGCGCACGGTCTCGGCGAGCGCACGGCGCGCGGCGCCACCGTCCATCGCCATGTTGGCGCCAAACACGTCCTGCAAGTCTTCGAGCGACGGCCAGCGATTCGCGGGTTCTTTTTCCAGCATGCGCATGACCGCGTTGGCGAGAAAGGCCGGGCAATCGGGGCGCAGCTCGCGCAACGGTGTCGGGGCCTTCCCCCCATGGGCGGCGATCAACTGGTACAGATCGCCGCTGAACGGCGGGCGCCCCGCGATCATCTGGTAGGCGGTCACGCCAAGGGCGTACTGGTCGGACGGCGGGCCGACCGGAACCCCCGTGAACTGTTCGGGGCTCATATACATGGGCGTACCAACCTGCGTCCCTGACTGGGTCAGGCCGGTGTCCCCTAGCGCTTTTGCGATGCCGAAGTCGGTGAGGATGACCTCGCCCTTCAAGTTCAGCAGGATGTTCGCCGGCTTGATGTCGCGATGAACGATGCCTTCCGAGTGCGCGTAGGCAAGCGAGCGCGTGGCCTGAAACAGCACCCAGCGGATCTGGTCGGCAGGAATTGGCTGCGAATGCCGACAAATGGCGTCGACGGCGACGCCGTCGATCAAGCTCATCACAAAGAAGATGATCTCGTCGCTTTGGCGCACGTCGTGCACGACAATAACGTTCGGATGCTGCAGGCGCGCGGCAATGCGCGCCTCCTGCAAGAAGCGCTCGGCCATGCCCGGGGTCATGCTCAACCGCGGGTCCATCACCTTGATTGCTACGCGGCGCTGCAGCTTACGGTCAACGCCGGCATACACCACGGCCATGCCGCCGCGTCCCAACTCGCCGACGACATCATACGTCCCGTCTGTCGCGCGCCGGAGGCGGTCGAGCAGGGGGTCTGAGGACAGCGGGGCGACGTCGCCGAAAAGCTCGGTAACCAAGGGGGATTGGGAGGTGGATGGGGCACGTCGGTAGCGCAGGCGCGAATGAAGGAGCTTACGTCCAGCGAGGGGTAATCGAAAGCCCACCATGACCGGAACCGCACGCCAATACGTCCGGTCCGGCGCCCGGCGATCAAAGACGGGGGCAGGACGGGCGCAGGACGGGCGCGGGACGGGCGCGGGACGGGCGCAGGACGAGCAGATGGTAGCGCGCGGGTCCGCGAGGCGGCATTGTTTTGGAGGTACCGCCGTTCGGAAAAGTCTCGCGCCGTCCAACCCGCGCTTTGTCGCGATAGACACCCTGCCATGAGCCACTCCGCTGCCGACCCCTCGCGTGCACCGTCCTCGTCGTCACGCGCTGCCGACGGGCGTGCCCACGACGCGACAACGGCCAAGCACAAGTACCCCGGGTTCCACGTCACCTGCAGTGGCAACCAGCTTGTCGCGCAGTATGTCGAAACGCGGATCACTGAGGGCGGCGTGTTCTACCCGATCACTCCGTCGACTGAGGGCGGGGAGATCTACCAGGCGTCGTATGCGACCGGTGAGTTGAATGTGTGGGGACAGCAAAAGGTCGCGGCCGAAACCGAGGGCGAACACGCGGCGCAGGGTGGCGCGACGGCCTTCGCCGTCACCGGCAAACGGACGGTAAATTTCACGTCGGGACAGGGCATCGTGTACGCGATGGAGCAGTACTACCACGCGCCGGGCAAACTCTCGACGATGGTGCTGCAGGTCGGTGCGCGCGCGCTCACCAAACACGCGCTGAACGTGCACTGCGGACATGACGACATCTACGCCGCACTCGATACGGGGTGGATCATGCTGATGGCGCGTGACGCGCAGCAGGCGGCCGACCAAAGCATCATTCTGCGGCACGTCGCTGAGCTGGCGCTTAACCCCGGCATGAACATTCAGGACGGCATGCTCACTACGCACAGTGAGCGCATGTATGTCGCACCGGAAGCGGAGTTCCTGCGCGAGTACCTCGGGGCACCGGACGACCAGATCCCATGTCCCACGCCGGCACAGCGCGAGCTGTTCGGCCCCACGCGCCGTCGCGTGCCGGAGATGATGGACCTCAAGAACCCGGTGCTCCTCGGGCCAGTGCAGAATCAGGAGCACCACATGAACGGCGTGGTGGCCCGTCGAAACAACTTCAATGAGCACGTGTTGCCGATGCTCTCCGAGGCGTACGACACGTTCGGTGCACTCACCGGACGGCACTACCGCTTCGTAACTGAGTACAAGACCGCCGACGCCGACACCGTGTTCGTCTCACTCGGCTGCGCGGCCGAGAATATTGAAGCAGCGTGCGACTACCTTCGGGATCAGCGCAACGCGAAGGTCGGCTCGATCCACATCAACGTGTTGCGGCCGTTTCCGGAAGACGCCGTCATCAATGCGCTGCGCGGCAAGAAACAGGTCATCATCCTCGAGCGCACGGACGAAGGCCTGGCTGGAGACAATCCGCTGGCGCGCGATATACGCGTCGCGCTCGGAAAGGCCAACGAGGTCACCAAGTACGGCGGGACGCATGCGGCGCTCACCCCCGACGACACGCCGCGCCTCTTCCGCGGCGCCTATGGCATTGGCTCGCGCGACTTCCGTCCGGAGCATACGATTGGCGCGTACGAGTTTGCGACCGGCGTGTCGCGGCGCACCGACGGCCGTGGTGCCGATGACGGTGAGACGTTCTTTGTGCTGGGCGTGGACCACCCGTACGCCGTGATCAGCAAGGACACGCCGTCGTTGCTGCCGGAGGGCGCGATCGCGGTCCGGTTTCACTCGATCGGCGGCTGGGGTATGATCACGACCGGCAAGAACCTCGGCTCGATCATCGGCGATTTCGGGAAGGTGATCTCGGAGGCGCATCCCACATACGATGTTGATGGGATTCTCGAAGACAAGCTGTTCGTGATGGCCAATCCGAAATACGGGTCGGAGAAGAAGGGCGCGCCCACGAACTACTACCTCACAGTGGCACCATCGCAGATCAAGGTGAACTGCGAGTTGAACCACGTGGACGTGGTGCTCTGCTGCGACCCGAAAGCCTTCACGCACACTAATCCGTTGGAAGGCTTGAAGCGGGGCGGTTCGCTGGTGTGGGAGTCGGGAGAGTCTCCGGAGATTGCGTGGCAGCGGATCCCGGCGCATCATCGCCAGTTCGTGATTGATCACAACATCCGGGTATTCATTCTGCCGGGCTTTGACATCGCGAAGGAAGCGACCACGCAGACCGAGCTGCAGCTCCGTATGCAGGGCAACGCGTTCCTTGGCGCATTCTTCCGCGTGTCGCCATTCCTCAAGACGTTCGACATCTCCGAGGCGGAGTTCCACGACATCGTGCGCAAGCAGTATGTGAAGAAGTTTGCCCGCTTTGGTGATAGTGTGGTGGAATCGAACATGCGGGTCATGGAAGCCGGATTTGAGCGTGTGATCGAGATCAGCATCGGCCGCGAGGACGATCCTGACCTGTCGTCCATGCGCAATCCACTGTTGGCACCGCTCGGCGACCACGCCTTCCCGCCGACCGCCGGCTGTGGCTCGTGTGGCGGTGGCGGTGTGGCGATGCCCGTGACGCAACTCGCACGTGCGCCGCTGCAAACGGTGGCCAAGTTCGATTCTGAGTACCGCGCCGGCCTCGGATATCATCAGCCGGCGGGCGCACTCGCGTCGGTGGGCATCATGAGCGCAGGCACCGGCGCGACGCAATCCAAGTATGTGGCGCGTCGCGAAACACCGGTCTACGTGGCCGAGAATTGCACGCAGTGCATGGAGTGCATTGCGGTGTGCCCCGATACCGCGCTGCCGAATACCGCGCAGGAAATCAGCACCATCCTGTACACAGCGGTGAACAACTATGTCCGCAATGCAGACGACCGCCGGACCTTGGTGACCGCAGTCCCTGCCATTGAACAGCGCGCACGCACGGCGATGCTGGAGTCGGTGAAGGCCAAGACCAAGGTGCCCTTCAAGGATCTTGTGCGCGCCGAGGTGGACGCGTTCACGGGCGTGTCGGAGCAATCGAAAGCGGAGTTTACCGGGATCATCGACAAGCTGCCGCTGTCCTACAGCGACGTGCCGGCCATTTTCCGCACGGTGGAGACCAAGAACCCGGGTCACGGCGGACTGTTCTCGATCTTTGTGTCTGATCTTTGCAAAGGATGCGGTGAGTGCGTGCAAGCGTGCGGCGAGCACGACGCGCTGCGCATGACCCGTGAGACGCCGGAGCTCAACGCCGACCTCACCACGGCGCAGGTGTTCTCGCGCCTGTTGCCGGATACGCCGCAAACCTATCTCGGGCTCTACAACGACGACGACATTGTCAGCTCGAAGGATGCCACGCTTCGCAACCACTTGATGGTGCGACGCAACTATGAAGCGCTGGTGTCCGGCGACGGGGCCTGTGCGGGGTGCGGTGAGAAGAGCATTTTGCGCGCGGTGGCCAGCGTCACGGAAGCGTACATGCGTCCGCTGTACCACAAGAAGGCGGACCGTCTCACCGCGTTGGCCGGACGCATGGCCGCCGAGGGCGCGGAGCGTGTGGCGGCGCTCAGGGCACGCAACGAGGAGGAGCACCGGCTGTTTCGCACGACCTTCGCCCATTTGGTGATGGGATTGGGCGGCGAGAACGATGCCGATACGGCGTCGCGGATTGCGGAGTACGAAGCGACGAACGGGCCGATCACCGACGCGCAGATCGTTGGCGGGTTGGAGGCGGTGCTGCGGCAGGATGCGTTCAATCACAAGGACCTGCAGGCGATCGACGGGCGCCGAGCCAATGGCATGAGCGTGATGATGATGGGGGCGAGCACCGGCTGCAACACCGTGTACGGGTCCACGCCGGCCGCAAATCCGCACGCGTATCCGTGGATGAACTCACTCTTCCAGGATGGCGCCACGATTTCGTGGCTGATGGCGGAGTCGGTGATCGTGAATCATGCGCACCGCTCGGTTGCGCCAGAGCGGTTGGCCGCAGCACTGCTGAATCGCACAGACAGCGTGATCACCGAGGCCGACTACTTCACGCTCACGCACCTCGACGACGCATTGATGACGGAACAGGAAGTGCGCGAGTTGCCCAAGATCTGGGTGATCGGCGGCGACGGCGCACTGGGTGACATCGGCTTCCAGAACGTGTCGAAGGTGATTCTGCAAAACCGCCCGAACGTCAAGATGCTGATGCTGGACACGCAGGTGTACAGCAATACCGGCGGGCAGAACTCCGACTCGTCGACGATGCTGGGCGGCTACGACATGAACCAGTTTGGTGTGGCGTCGCAGGGCAAGTTGATTGAGAAGAAGAACGTCGCCGAGGCGTTCACGAGCGGACACGGGTCGCCGTACGTCGCGGCGGTGTCCATCGCCAACGCGCCGAAGCTGTACAAGGCCATGCTGGACGGGTTGGAGTATCGCGGCACGGCGTTCTTCCAGTGCTACACCACGTGTCAGCCCGAGCACGGCGTGGGCGACAACATGAGCGCTGAACAGGCGAAGATGGTGCGCGACGCGCGCGGGGTGCCGGAGTTTGTCTATAATCCGCGCAAGGGTGAGACGATGCAGGAGGCCTTCGATCTCAAGGGGAACCCCAGTATTGACCGCGACTGGTGGCGGACCAAGTACGCGAGTACCGGTGAGGCCTATAATTTTGGCGTTGCCCACTGGGCACTGACGGAGGGGCGCTTCCGCAAGCATCTCAAAAAGATCAGCGAGGCCGACGCGGCAACGCTGACGCTGCTGGACGACATGCTCTACTTCGTGACGCAGGATGACGAGATCAACCGGCGCGTGTTTGATCCGTCGCACCGCAGCTTCATCCCCAACTTCGGTTGTTACATCAAGGTCGAGGAGAAGGACACGTTCAGCTACTACGCCGTGACGCGGCAGATGGTGTTGTTTGCGGTGGAGCGTCGGAAGTCGTGGCGGATGCTGCAGAGCAAGGCCGGTATTGTGAACAAAGACTATCTCGCACAGCGGGCGTTCGTGGCGAAGTTGGACAAGGGCGACATCCCGTTGGCAGATGCGCGAGTGCGGGTGCGCGAGTTGGTCGCGGCGGAGCTGGTTGGGTTACCGTAGCTCGCATGCCAGACCAAGAGCTGCAATCCGAGGTCCAGGCCGCGCTCGGCGACCACTATACGCTGGAGCGCGAATTGCCGCGTGGCGGCATGTCTCGCGTCTTCGTGGCGACGGAGAACGCGTTACGGCGGCACGTGGTCATCAAGGTGCTGGCGCCGGAGTTGGCGGCCACGCTGTCTGCCGAGCGATTCAAGCGGGAGATCGCCCTCGCCGCGCGCTTGCAGCATCCGCACATTGTACCGCTCTTGTCGGCGGGTCTGGCCGGATCGCATCTGTACTACACCATGCCGTTCGTGGACGGTGAGTCGCTGCGCCAACGGATGGACCGTGAACGTCCCATGGCGTATGGCGACATCTGCGCTATTCTCGAAGAAGTGGCCGGCGCGCTCGCGTATGCGCACGAAGAGGGGGTGGTGCATCGCGACATCAAGCCCGAGAACGTGATGTTCTTTCATGGACAGGCGGTGGTGCTGGACTTTGGCATTGGCAAGGCTCTCCTGAAGGCGTCCACTGAGGAGACGGAACTGCTGCGCATCACGCAGGTCGGCATGAGTCTCGGCACGCCGACGTACGTGGCGCCTGAACAAGCGGCGGGTGATCCGGCACTCGATCATCGCGCCGATCTGTATGCGCTTGGCGTGGTGGCGTACGAAATGATCACCGGCCATCCACCATTCGCCAGCAGGTCGCCGCAGGCGGTGATCAAGGCGCACGCCGAGCAAAAGCCTGAGCCCATTGCCGCGCGACGTCCCGATGTGCCGAAACATCTTGCCGCGATTGTGATGCGTAGTTTGGAAAAGCGTCCGGCGGATCGACCGACCAGCGGCGAAGAGATCGTGAGCGCGCTGAGCGTCACCAACACCCGACGCCACTCCGGCGGCGGGCCGGTCATTGAGAAGATTGCCAATGCGCCGCTCTGGGTTCCGTGGACCGTGGCGGGGGTGACGACGCTGGTCGCGATTGTGCTGGCCTTTTTATACGCCCGGCGGTAGTGGTCGAAGCCAGTCCGTCTTTCGGATGAATGCGTCGTAGACCGATGGTGCGATGGTGAGTACCTCGGCGCGCGCGTAGTCTCCGCAGGATCAATGACTCAACCACTCGGTGCCTTGCGACGCGACGGTGGGACGCTCGTCACCGTACTGGCTGGCGACTGGTCGCTCGGAGGCAATCCGCCACGCTTCGAATCACTTGTCACCACCAACCCGGTCGATACGGAGACGGCCGGCGTGCTCGCGTTCGACGCGTCCGCGCTCGGCGCGTGGGACAGTAGTGTGCTCGTATTCCTTGTGCAAGCGAGGGACTACGCGGACAGCGCGGGGCTGGAACTCGACCGCTCGGCGCTGCCGGAACAGATAGGGCGCTTACTCGCGCTTGCGGAGGCTGTGCCTGAGCGCAGCACGGCAGACGATGGGGTGGTGTCCACCGAGGCCTCGGTCGTCACTCGACTTGGGAGTGCCGCCATCGGCACGTGGGCGAAGCTCCGCGCCTCGTGCACATTTTCCGGCGAAGTCGCGCTGGCAGTATCGAGGCTGACCCGCGGACGCGCGCACATGCGTTGGCGGGAGTTCTGGGTTGTGGTGCAGTCCAACAGCACCGGCGCACTGCCGATCGTCACGCTTATCGCGATGCTGGTCGGTGTCATCGTTGCCTTTCTGGGTGTCGTGGTGCTCGAGCGCTTTGGCGCGGGGTACTACGCCTCGTACCTGGTGGGTTTCGGCGTGCTGCGTGAGATGGGCGCACTCATGACTGGCATCATCATCGCGGGACGTACTGGCGCAGGATTCGCGGCCGAGCTCGGCAGCATGAAGATCACTGAGGAAATCGACGCGTTCATCACGCTGGGTATCTCGCCGATCGAGCACCTCGTCGTACCGCGCATGCTCGGCGTCTTCTTCATGATGCCGCTGCTCACGCTCTACGCTGATGCCGTGGGTATCCTTGGCGGCATGGCGGTCGCTGTCTCGCTGCTCGATCTGTCGGTCACGCAATTCCTCGGCGGCCTGCTGACGGCGGTTACGCTGTCGGATGCCGGGCTCGGCGTGTTCAAGGGTGTCTTGTTCGGCCTCATTGTCGGCTTCGCCGGATGTCTCAGAGGTCTGCAGACCGGTAGTGACGCTGGCGCCGTGGGACGTGCGGCCACATCAGCCGTCGTGCTGGGCATTACGCTCATCATTCTTGCCAACGCCGTTGTGGATTGGCTTGCGGCACTACTCGGGATATGACGACCTCAGCGCGGGCGACGACACCGGCACTGCCAGCCGTTGAAGTGCGCAACCTGACCATGCGGTATGGGCAGTTGCTCATCATGAAGGACCTGAACTTCACGATCGAGCGCGGCGAGATCTTCGTGATCATGGGCGGCAGCGGAAGCGGAAAGAGCACGCTGCTGAAGCACCTCATCGGACTTCGGAAGCCAGCGGAGGGCACGATTCTCTTTGACGGTGAAGCCATCGACCTCGACGATGACGTAGCGCGAGCGCGCGTCCTGCGGCAGATGGGCGTGCTCTACCAGAAGGGTGCGCTGTGGAGCGACCTCACACTGGCCGAGAACGTCGCGCTACCGCTCAAGGAATTCACGGCCATGAATAGACAGTCGATTGCCGAGGTCGTGTCGCTCAAGTTGTCGCTGGTTGGGCTGCGTGGCTTCGAAGCATTCTACCCGTCCGCGCTAAGCGGTGGCATGCGCAAACGGGCCGCCTTAGCGCGCGCGATCGCGCTCGATCCCGAAGTGCTGTTCTTCGACGAACCATCCTCGGGACTTGATCCGATCAGCGCGAGTCGTCTAGATGAACTCATCATCAATCTGCGAGACAGCTTCGGGTCGACCATCGTGATCGTGACGCATGACCTGGCGAGCATCTTCCGGATCGCGGACCGTGCACTCTTTCTCGATATCACCGAGAAAACGATGACGGCACTCGGGAATCCGGCCGAGCTGCGCGACCACCCGTCGAGCAACGAATTGCGCCGGTTCCTCACCCGTAGCAGTGAGTGCCTCCCATGAGCAGGCGCGCAAATCCCACGGCCATCGGATTGTTTCTGGTGGGTGCGCTGGTGCTGACCGTACTGGCTGTGGCGACGCTGGCCTCCAACACGTGGTTCCAGCGACGCAGCACGTTCATTGCCTTTTTCCCGGCGTCGGTGAATGGACTGGAGAATGGCGCGGCGGTGAAATTTCAGGGTGTGCCGGTCGGCACCGTCACTGAGATCATGATTCAGATCAACTCGCAGGACAAGACGTTTCAGGTACCGGTGAAGTTCAAGATCGACCTGACACGCCTCACGACGCATCGCGGCACGTACATCCAGCTCCGTGACACCACGGTATTGCGCCAGCAGATCGAGAACGGCCTGCGGGCGCAGCTCCAGATGGAAAGTCTCGTCACCGGCCTGCTGTACATCGAACTCGCATACCATACCGACTCCACGCCGCCGCGGCTGGCGGATGCTTCCACCGAGTGGCCCGAGATTCCCACCACGCCATCACTCATGGCGGCCATCGGCGGCGGCGCGGGCAGTGTGCTCTCCGACGTGATGAAGATCCTCACTCGCGTCAACGACATGCTGGCCGACGTGAATCTGGCCGAGATCAACCGGGCGATCGTGCAGTCGGCCCGCGCTGTTGAGCAACTGGCGGCATCCCCGGAGATCGCGGCGACGCTCAAGGTGCTCCCGGAACTCACGGCACAGATGAACCGGACCATGGCCGATGTGGACCGACTGGCGAATCGCGCCGATTCGGTGATCGATCCCATGACCGCGCAGATGGCCAGCACCAACGCCGAGGCGGTCGCGACGTTGCAGTCGCTTCGGAAGACCCTCGACGACACGCATGGTCTGCTCTCGGCGGACGCCGGCCCGGGCTACGCGTTGCAAGGCGCGCTGGCCAGCCTGCGCGAGGCGGCGGATGCGCTCCGTGTGCTGGTCAATTCGCTCGAGCGGAATCCGGACATGTTGTTGCGCGGCAAGAAGCCACCGCCCGCGTGATGCGCACCATTCTCCGTCCCCCCGTCATGACGCATACTGCTCGCCGCCTTGTCTCGACGGCACTGCTGTCCATCGTGCCGCTCGCCCTTGGCAGTTGCTTCGCGCTCGCGCGCAACGCACCACCGCAGCGACAGTATGTGCTGAGTGGAACGCGTACGCCGATGGCGGGACCGGTGGGCGTGGACACGCTCGGTCTCAGCATCGGCATTCGACGCATCGATCTGGCGCCGTATCTCAAGTCGCCGGACATCATCATTCGTCGCGGCACGCATGAGATCATTGCTTCGCAGTATCACCGATGGGGCGAAGATCTTGGTGAGGGCATTAATTACAGCATTGCCGCGCACTTGACCAACGCGCCGCCCGTGAAGGTCGTGAATGTTGCCCCGTGGGCGGCGCGAGCGCACCACGACTTCCTGCTGCAGTTGCATGTGTCTCGATTTGAAGGCCTTGCGGATTCTGCTGCGGCGACGGGCGCGATTCATGTGTTCGCCATATGGGATATCATCCGTCCACTGGATGGGGTGGTGCTCGTGCGCGGCATCACCGACTACCACGGCGGCCACTTCACGGTCGGCGACTACGAATCTCTGGTCGGGGAGCTCAATGCCGCGCTCGCTCGCGTTGCCAGCGACGTGCGCACGTGCCTCGCGCAGCTCCGTACAGATGCACTGCCGTTGCGGAGCTGCAGCGCGGTTGGTCCCACGCCCACTGGACCAGCCGGATGACTGCGGCGCGAGACCCGGTCCGAATCGGAGCCGAATAGAATCGCTGAGTCACATTTGTCCGAGACTGCGCGTACTCGGTTCTGCGACGCCGGCGAACGCTTGCCGACGGTCGTGCGGGCATGTTGTTTTCGCACTACCTCCCATCGATCTCGAGGCGAGGTCAACCCTTTTTGAAGGTCGAGGTTCCCACATGATGAGCTCAACACGTATACGCGTCCTCGCGTCGGTCGCGACACTGGTTTTCGCGTTCGCCGCGTGCGCGCCGAAGGACGCGGACATCAAAGCCGGCATCGACAAAGCCATGACTGGCATGTCGGGCGTGCAAGTCGAAGTGGTGAAGGGTGTGGCAACGATCTCCGGCGAGTTCGCGGATGATGCGGCGAAGGCCTCCGCCGAAGGGTTGGTCAAGGCGGTGAAGGGCGTGAAGTCGGTCGTGAACAATGCGACGATCACGCCGCCGCCTCCGCCGGTGGTGATTTCCCCCGACGAAGCGCTGACCACGGGCGTTATGGCCGCACTCAAGGAGTGGAGCTCGCTGACGGCAACGGTCAAGGAGGGCGTCGTCACGCTGACTGGTGAAATCAAGAAGACGGATCTCCCCAAGGTGATGCAGGCGTTGTCTGCGCTGCAGCCCAAGAAGATTGAGAACAAAGCCAAGATCACCAAGTAACGCCCTCTCTCACGGAACTCAGTATCTCATGACGACTCTACACGACAAGTACGCGGCATTGATCACCGCCGCGCAGGCGAGTGGTGCAGCCAACCTGGCGGTGCGCGATCAAGACAACGTGTTGTACATCGATGGTGTAGTGCCCACGGGCGAAGCCAAAGACGCTCTCTGGGCGGTCTACGACTCGATCGATCCGGATTTTCGCAGTGGCGACTTGGTGCTGAATCTCGATGTGTCGCCCGCGGCGCCATCGACACGGCTCAAAGTCACGAC
>JANOPS010000287.1:0-23021 GCA_031421995.1 Gemmatimonadaceae bacterium | reverse complement strand
ATCGACGCCGAGCGAGAGGAGCAACGCCGTGGAGGCATTGGCGACCGCGAAATCGTGATACGCCAACGTCACCACTTCGAAGCGACGCGCGTCGGGGAAGAAATCGAAGTCGTAGTCGGTGAGTCGGGTGTAGTCGGTGGTCGACCGCATACAGGCCCACCCCACGTCGATCGGTTCGATGTTCTCGATCAGCGCTCGGCGGACATAGACGAACCCGGTGCCCCACGGAGACAGTTGCCACTTCTGTGCGCCGCTCGCGAAGATGTCCACGTGGAGGTTGTGCAGGTTGATCGGGCGGATCCCGCAGCCTTGAATACCGTCCACGATGAAGAACACACCGTGCGCCTTGCATGCGTCTCCGATGCGCGCGAGGTCCGCGACATAGCCCGACGCGAACTGTACCCACGACACCACTACTGCGACCACATCGGGCCGCGCAATCGCGGACACCAGCGCGTCCTCGTCAGGGACGCCATTCACCCGCGGGATCAGTTCAAGCGTAACACCACGCGAGGCCAACGCTTGAAACGGATACACGCAGCTTGGAAACTCGCCGTCGAACGTCAGAATGACACCGGGCCGAAGCGGTAGCGCGCGGGCAGCGAGGTTGAGCCCGTAGGTCGTGTTGGGCATCAGGGCGATCTCCTCGTGATGCGCCCCAACGAGTTGAGCAAACTGTCGGCGTGCGGTGGCCGCCGCCTCCAGCATCATCGAAAACGGAAGTCGGTGTGGACGCGAACGTAAGTCGCTCCACCGGTTTGCTTCGGCGACAGCACACGCGGGCATCGGTCCGGTGGAGGCCGCGTTGAGATAGATCGACGGATCATCGGCCATCCACGCGTATTCTTGGCGGCGCAGCGACCCGACATCCAGTGGCAGAGTAGTTTCAGACATCCGTCATCGCGTGGCACATGGTGAAAGGTGGGTCGAGCCGACGGCCAACGTGGACCGTCCTACTGAAGCACCAGTGTCTCGTCGCTCGTCATCGGTCGGCGATCAAACTGGAGCGCATGCAATCGCGCGTACACCCCGCCAGCGGCCAGCAGAGCGACGTGCGTTCCCTCTTCAACCAGTTGGCCCTGATCGAACACGAGAATGCGATCCGCGTGTTGAATGGTTGACAGGCGATGGGCGATCACAAATACGGTGCGGCCTTTGAGCAGACGATCAATCGCCTCTTGCACCAGCCGCTCGCTTTCCGCGTCCAGGGCGGAGGTCGCCTCGTCAAGAATGAGAATCGGCGGATCGGACAGCAGCGCACGCGCGATCGCCAGCCGCTGCCGTTGTCCACCCGACAGCCGAGTCCCGCGCTCACCAAGATTCGTGTCCCACCCTTGGGGTAGGGCCTCGATAAAGAGATGGGCATTCGCCGCCTGCGCCGCAGCATCGAGCTGGGCCTGCGTGGCATCAATTCGCCCAAAGGCCACATTGGCGCGCACCGTGTCGTTGAAGAGCACGGTGTCTTGACTGACGATGCCGGTCAGCGCGCGCAGGTTCTCAAGCCGAATCTCGCGCAGATCCACGCCGTCCATCGTGATGCGCCCGCCGGTCGGCTCGATAAAGCGCGGCAAGAGGTCGACCAGTGTCGACTTGCCTGCGCCGCTCGCACCGACCAACGCGATCACGTCGCCTTTGGCTGCACGGAACGACACCTCGCGGAGCGCCGGCGCATCTGGCTCGTAGGCGAACGAGACACTCTCGAATGCTAGCGCGTCGGCAAACACCGGTGCGGTGATGGTGCCCCGATCGGAGGCCGTCTCCGTTGGCGCATCAAGTACCTCAAAAATGCGCTCGGCGCTCGCCAAGGATTGCTGCGCTGCCGGCTGTACCTGCGAGAGTTGCTTGAGCGGCTGCAGTAGCCGCATGACCCACACCAGAAACACGATGAGCTCCGAACTGTCCAGCGACTGCTCCACCAGCACCAACTGCGCGCCGTACCAGAGCACCGCCACGGCGGTGAACGTCCCAAGCGTTTCGGTGACCGGCGAGGAGAGCAAGGACAGCCGCCCGATACGGATGTAGCCGCGCGCGAACGAGGCGTTCTGCCGCACGAAGCGCTGCTCTTCAATCGGCTCCGCTCGGTAGGACTTGATCAGGCGTACGCCGCTCACGACTTCCTGGACCAGGCTGGTCAGCTCGCCTTGATCATTGCCCAGGCGACGATACCCTTTGCGCAACTTTCGCAGCACTGGCTGCAGCGCTCCGATCGCCACGGGCACCACCACCAGCGACACCATCGACAACTTCCACGAGAGGACAAACATGCCGACGACGGTCGCCAGAATCTGCGCGCTGGACCACAACGATCGCGTCACCAATTCCGTGACCACCGACTTGGCGTTGGTCGTGTCGGTCAGAATCCGTGAGATCACCTGCCCGACTTTATTGCGGGTAAACCACCCCATCGGCAAACGCAGCAAGTGCGCATACAGTCGGTCACGCAGATCGCGCACCACGTACTCCTGCAACTGCACGCCGATCTGCCCGCTCAGCCACACCAGCAGATTTTTCACCGTCACGGCGACCAGAATGACCATGATCACATTGCGCAGCGAGGCCATCGGCGCATCGGGCACCAGCAGCGCGCCGATCGTGGCGGACAGCAAATCACGAATCAGTCCGGTCGCGGGCAAGATATTGTCCTTGCCGAACAGCGCATTGAGGAACGGAATCAGCAGCGTAAACGAGAAGACATCCGCGACGGCGGCAACCGCGTTGAGCACCACCACCGCCACCAACTTGAGTTGATGTGGGCGCACAAACGTCCACAGCCGTCCCCACAACCGCCGCGACGGAACGCGATAGCTGCCGGTGACGTCGTTCATCGGCTGCCCGCCCATCGGTGCATCACGCCGAAAGCGCGCGTGATTCGGCGGTCGGTGGTCGACCGACTCACGGCTTCGGCGTCAGGAGGGCCACCGGGAGTATGCACTCCTCAGGTGTGACGCCGCCGTGCAGGAAGGACCCGCGGTACCGCCCTTGATACTCGCGCAATTTCGTCGGGTACACAAAGAACGTGTCGCCGGCAGCAAGCAGTGTGTTGGTCCCCGGCCCGCGATGCGGTAACCGCAAGTCGTCGGGGTTGGTGAACAGCAGCGCATGCTCGGGCCGCTCCGCGCGGAGATCTTCACCAAACTTGTACCGCAAGTTGGCCGTGGCATCGCGCTTGGCAAACACCGTCGTTGGCGTGTTGCAGTGGAGCGCCCCGTGATCACTGGTGATCACGACACTGATCTTGCGTCTCGACGCCTCCCGCAACAGCGACAGTAGCGAGGAGCGCTCAAACCACTGCTTGGTCAGCGCGCGCAGCGCGACTTCGTCTCGCGCCACTTCGTACAGAATCATCGACTCACTGCGCCCGTGCGTCAGCAAATCGACGAAATTGAACACGAACGAATGCAGCCCTTCTCCGGCAATCACGCCGGGCAAATGCCGCTCAAGGTCGTCGCTGTCGTTCGCCGACGTGATCTTCTGATACCGCACTGGTGCGGCAATCTGCAACTCGGCGAGATGCGCCTGCAACAGGTCCTTCTCGTGGGCGTTCAATGATTCGTCGTCGCGCTCCTTCCACCAGTCCGGGAATCGCGCGGCGATTTCGCCGGGAAACAGCCCGCTGAAGAGCGCGTTGCGCGCGTACGGCGTCGCCGTGGGCAGGATCGAAAAGTAGTGCGTGGTTTCGACGTCGAAGAGCGGTGCAAGCAAGGGCTCCAACACGCGCCACTGGTCTTCGCGCAAACAGTCGATGACAATGAAGATGGCCTTGCGGTCGCGCGCCAGCACAGGCAGAACGAACTCCGTCACCACATCAACCGACAGCGGTGGACGATCGCCCTCGAGTTCGCGCAGCCACCGCGGATACTCCGTCCGCATGAAGGTCGCAAACTCCCGGTGCATGTCAGGGTACAGGCCGCGCAAGGATTCGTGGAGTCCAAGCTCGCCGGCGTCGGCCAAGTCCACATCCCACTGCATCAGCTCAACGAATCGCTCGATCCACCCACGCCAATCCAGATCATGGTATCGGGCGGCCTCGATCGCACGAAATCGCTCGACGAACGCGCGTGCCATCGCCTGAGACCGGATCAGCGGCCCTTCAAGGATGCGGGTAATCGCGCTCAGGACTTGCCGCGGGGTGACCGGTTTGACCAGATAATCGCGCAAGTTGGCGCCGATCGCTTCCTTCAGCGTGGCGTCCTCTTCGCTCTTGGTTACCATGACCACTGGCATCGACGGGGCGATCTCGTGGATGCCGCGGTATGCGTCAAGCCCACGAGTGCCCGGCATTTGCTCATCCAACAGCACGAGGTCGTACGGCTTGCGACGCAGGAGCTCCAGCGCGTCGTCGGCATTGGTTGCGAGCTCGACCGCATACCCCTTCTCGCTCAGCAGCAGCCGATGCGGCTCCAGCAACTCCGCTTCGTCGTCGACCCACAGGATAGTTTTTGCCGGCTGCGCCATAGGTACGGAAAGTACCCGTCGCGCAGGGCTGCGGTCCAGTTGTCACGCCATTCTTTGTCGTGCTCGATGGTGGCAAGCGAGCCACCGGAATTCGCACTACATTCGTTTCGTGAACTCTGAATCGCTGCCCTACAGCCTCGAAACCCTCGCCTTCCCGTTCCCGGCACTGGCGGCACTTGCTGGTCGCTTGCCGCTTGGCAATGGACGCGAAGTGGCTCTCGCGAGCCTGCTCGTGGCACGCCTCGCACTCGGGACCAAAGGACCGCTCCCCATGAGCGCGCCAGATCGCGTGGCCCGTGCCGCATCGTCCAAGGTGTGGTTGGCATCGCTCGCGCTGCCGGCCGCCACGCGCGTCCCGTTTGCGCGTTGCGTCGAGGCGACCGCCAGCAGCCCGATTCAGATCGTCAGCGCCTTGCGCAGCCTGATTGCCGCCACGGCGCAGCATCTGGATGGGCCAGCGATCCAGGAACTCGAGCAGCTGACGCGAACACTCGACAGCTGAGTCGCGCAAGCGAATCACCGACCTCATACATGCCCCACCACGACATCTCCCCGCTGGCGCGTGTTGTCGCACGCGTTGACAGCATGCGCAGCGGCGAACGAGACCCGTCCATCATTGCCACGGGGTTTCGGTCGTTCGATGATCTCATTGGCGGAGGCATCCGTGGTGGTGACCTGATGGTCCTTGGTGGAGACGACCGCGTTGGGACCTCCGCCCTGGCCTTGGCCATGGCACTTCGCATCCAGGAACGCACGCTGTTGCTGACCAGCGAGATGCACCCCGAGCGCGCGTACGAACGGGCGCTGGCGATAAGCGCGAAGGTTGCACTCGAGTCCTTGCGACTTGGCGTCGTCTCGGAAGACGAACGCGTGCGCCTCGCGGCCGAATCCGTGACGCTGCGCGATCGGGCACCGGTCATCGACGTACTTGGCGGCGGTGGTGTGGACGAAGTGGTCCGCGCAGTGCAAGCCGCACCCATGCCCGCGGTCGTGATCGTGGACGGCCTTGAGGCACTGATCACGAGCGAACAATCGTTGCATCAGACGCGCGACGAGGCGCTGGCCTTTGGGATCCTGGCGCTGAAGCGACTGGCGCTGGCCAGTCATGCCGCCGTGCTCGTCCTCACGCACCTGCCGCAGCTTGATCGCACGCGGCAGGATCGCCGCCCGCGTCTCACCGATTTTGGCATTCGGGGTGCGGTCGGCACCCACGCCGACCTCGTGCTCGGCCTCTACCGCGAAGATCTGTACGACGGCGACCTCGGGGTGGCCGGCGCCACCGAACTCCTGCTGCTCAAGCACCGCGACGGCGCGCTCGGCTACGTGGACCTGTTCTTCTACGAGCAATGGATGCGGTTTGAGGAGGTGCTCTGAGCACCGTCGCACTTTTATATTTGGGTTTCTGCCCCCCCGAACGAGGATCGCATGGCTGGCCATAGTAAATGGAAAAACATCCGCAACGCCAAAGCGGCCACCGACAAAAAGCGCGGTGTGCTGTTCACGCGTCTGATTCGCGAAGTCACGATGGCCGCAAAGCTTGGCGGTGGTGACCCTGGCGGTAACCCACGCCTGCGGACGGCCATTGACAATGCCAAGGCCGTGTCGATGCCGAAAGACAACATCGAGCGGGCCATCAAGAAGGGTACTGGCGATCTCGAAGGCGTGGACTACGTCGAAGTGCTCTACGAGGCGTACGGCCCTGGCGGCGTTGCCATTATGATCGCGGCCGTCACGGACAACCCCACGCGCACCGTGGCCGACGTCCGCCACAAGCTGTCGCGAAACCATGGCAACATGGGATCGACGAACTCCGTGGCGTACTTGTTCGACCGCAAAGGCCAGATGTCCGTCGACGCCGCCGGGGTGATCGAAGACGCACTGATCGAAACCGCACTGGAAGCGGGCGCCGACGACGTGGTGCGTGATGATGACGTGTTCGTGATTACGACCGACCCCGGATCGCTGCACGCCGTGAAGGAAGGCCTTGAAACCAAGAAGTACAGGGTCAGCGATGCCGAGCTGGCGTGGGTCTCGAAGAGCTCGATCAAGGTTGAAGGATCCGCGGCTGAGCAGCTGCTCAAGTTGCTGGAAGCGCTCGAAGAACTTGATGACGTGCAGAAGGTCGACGCCAACTTCGAGATGGACGAAGACGCGATGGCCGAGGCGTAGGTGATGACGCGCGAGGCGACCCGACTGCTTCCGTCGGCACCGATCGCCTCGCGCCCTCGTCGCGTGCTCGGGATCGATCCAGGCACGGCCGTCACCGGGTACGGCGTGGTGGATTACGATGGGCGAACACCGGTCTTGCTGGAGTGCGGCGTCATTCGCACCAACGCCAAAGACCCGCTGCCATCGCGATTGCTGAATATTCACGCCGGCATCACCGAGCTTATCGTCCGGCATCAACCGGATTCGGTGGCGGTGGAGGACGTGTTCTATGCCAAGAATGTGCGCACGACCATTGTCCTTGGACACGCCCGCGGCGTGATCCTGCTCGCGGCGCAACAGGCCGCGCTGACGATTCATGAATTCCCGCCCGCCGAGATCAAGAAGGCGATCACGGGTACGGGTGCGGCCACCAAACAGCAAGTGCAGTTCATGGTCACGAAGTTGCTCCGATTGAAGACCGCGCCGCAGCCCGCTGACGCCGCCGACGGCGTTGCCGCCGCGCTCTGCGCCTGTATGGCCCCGGCCTTCGCCACGGTTAGATTTCCGGTTCCTCTCGCCCGGCAGCGTGTATGATTTCGCAGATCACCGGCACTCTGGTTGCCAAAGCGCTGGACCGCGTCGAGATCATGACCAGCGGAGGCTTGGCGTACGAGTGCGCCATTCCGTTGTCCGTCTTTGAAACGCTCCCCGGCGAACACGAATCGGTCACGCTCTTCACGCATTTGTCGGTGCGCGAAGACGCGTGGCACCTCTACGCGTTCAGCTCTGCGTACGAGCGCAGCGTGTTCCAGCGACTGCTGGTGGCGAAGGGCGTTGGACCGGCGCTGGCCCTTGGCATCTTGTCGTCGTTGTCGGCGGAGCGCGTGGTGCGTGCGCTCCGCGAAAAGGACATCACGACGCTCATGCGTGTGCCGCGCGTTGGTCGCAAGAAGGCCGAGCAGATCATTCTTGACCTGGCCGATAAGATCGACGCCGTCGGCAATGCTCCAAACGCGACGGGTGGTGTGCGCGCGAGCCCGGTGTCGGACGACGCGATGCGTGCGCTCGTGGCGCTTGGCTATCCAACGGTGGAGGCCGAGCGTGCGGTGCGGGCGGTGGTCGAGGGCGGTCCTGGTGGCGATGTGAGCGTGGTCGTGCGAGCCGCGTTGGCGCGGCTCACGGGAAAGACGGGCTAACGGAAGAACGGATTCCCAATGTCACTCACCCGTCGCGCCGCCATCGCCTCGCTCGTAGCCTGTGTCGTGCCGGTACTGTGGCGCGCGCGCGCCCTGCGGGCGTCGTCGGCGCCCTTCCATCCAACGCCGCGACGGGGCATCACCGGCGCGCGGGTGCTCACGGCCGCGCAACTCACCAAATCACCGGATCTCGTCGAACTCTTCGACGGCATTCGCGCCATTCCTCAGATTGCGGATGGCATCGGCTGTCATTGTGGGTGCGCGGATTTCAACGGACATCGCTCGCTGCTCACCTGCTACGAAGCCGAGGCTATGGCCCGGAGCTGTCCGATCTGTCAGGGCGAGGGACGGGTGGCGGTGCGCCTCGCCAAAGCCAAGAAGTCGCTGGCCGAAATCCGCGCCGCCATTGATGCGCAATACGGCTAACCACATCACCACCCTTCTCTCATGACCATGTCTCGGAATCTCGCGTACCTCGCACGAGTCCTCGCTGCCGGCACGACGCTCGTGACGCTCGTGACGCTCGTGACGCTCATGACGCCTGGGCGCATGCACGCGCAGATTCGGGCCAGTGAACTCCAGAGTGTGTCCCAGACGGTTGATGGAACGAACATTCGTCTCACGTACTCACGGCCACGCATGCGAGGGCGGTGGCCGATCTTTGGCACAAAGGCCGTGCAATGGGGCGAAGTCTGGACGCCCGGGGCCAACTGGGCCACACTGTTCGAGACGAATCGGGATATCTCCGTGGGGAATGTGCGCGTACCCAAGGGCAAGTACGGCGTGTGGTTTGTGGTGAGAAAGGACAGCGCGTGGACCATGCTGCTGGACCCAAAATGGAAGCAGTTTCACGAAGACCATCCGACGCCCAAGAGCACGCAGATTCACATACCGCTTCGCGTGGATTCTGCAGACGTCGAAGACGTCCTCACGTTTTCCTTCCCGAGCATCAGCGCAAACGGCGGAACGCTAGCCATGCGGTGGGCGCGTACGCGTGTGAGCGCGGACTTCACCGTCACACCATCGTTGTCGGATCTGCTCCCGGAGAAAGACGCGGCGCCCTATGTAGGGACCTACGCCCTGCGAGGTCCGAAGGACAAAGCGGACTCCGGTCAGCTGATCGTGACGTACGAAGGCGGCGGCCTGAAGGCGCGCTTCGAGCCGGAAGACTCGTATATGAAGACCTTCGCGCTCATGCGTGTTGGCCCCAACGTGTTTACGGCAGGCCTCTACGAAAAAGGGGTGATCTACGAAGTGTTGAAGCCCGACATGATGTTCACGTTTACGCTGACGCCAGGGAAGCCCGCCACGTTCGAAGTCCGGCAGGACGACGACACACTGGAGTTTATTGGGCGCCGCAAGCCGTAGCGTGCGGTCTCTCCGCGGCTCTCAAGTGGGCAGGCTTCGCTGCACTAGGGGACGGGATGCAGTGCCGTGCCGTCGCGAGCAAAGCGCGCCAGATTGGCCAGCGTCGTTTCGGCGATGGCGGCCAACGCCTCTTCCGTGAAGAACGCCTGGTGTGCGGTGATCAGGACGTTGGGAAAGGTGAGGAGGCGCGCGAAGACATCATCGGCGATGACCTCATCGCTTCGGTCCTCGAAGAACAATGCCGCTTCTTCCTCGTATACGTCGATGGCCAGTCCGCCAAGTCGGCCCGTCTTGAGCGCCTGAATAGCGGCCTGTGTATCCACGACAGCGCCTCTGCTCGTATTCACCAGCACAGCACCGTGCGGCATCAATGCCAACCGATCGGTGTTCATGAGATGGCGCGTTTCCGCGTTGAGCGGGCACTGTAACATGACGACACGACTGCGCCGCAGGAGCTCATCGAGGGGCACGTACGACGCCAGCACGCCGTCGGCGCGAATGGGATCATGCGCCAGGACCTCGCACCCGAGTCCGTGCAACATCGTCACAAGGCATTGGCCAATACGTCCAGTTCCGACGACGCCTACCGTTTTTCCAAACAGATCGAATCCCAGCAACCCGTCGAGTTCGAAGTTCCCCTCTCGGACCCGCGCATGCGCACGATGAACTTTCCGGATCAACGTCAACAGCAGGGCAAGGGCATGTTCAGCCACCGCATGTGGCGAATACTCAGGAACGCGTGCTACCGCGATCCGCATCTGCTTGGCGACGGCGAGATCCACGTGATTGAATCCGGCGCTTCGCAACAAGACCAGTCGAACGCCAAGCGAGGCCAATGCCGTCAGGACGGCCCCATCTAACCGGTCGTTGACGAATGCGCAGATGGCCTCGTGGCCGGCGGCGGCCGCGACCGTATTGAGGTCTAACCGCGCTTCCACAAACGTGAAACCTTGAGCGCCAGCCGCTTCAAAACTATGGCGGTCGTAGCGTTTCGCACTAAAGAGAGCCACGCGCATGTTCAGCCCCGTCAAACGAGAGGTGCAAACGGGCCGCTAGGCCCGAGGGCTTAGTCCATCAACCAACGACGTACGATACGCCTTGATTGCCGGCACAAAACCAATCACGATCCCCGCCACCAGCACCACCGCGATATAGAGCCACTCTGTGGTCCCCAGCGGGCGAATAGCGAGATGCAATCCGAACCGCTGTTCAATGGGGCGCTGTCCCAGCACGAGTCCCGCGTAGACCAGCGCGACACCGATGATGCATCCAAGCAGCGACAACAGACCTGACTCGAGCACCAGCAACGACACAATGGTTCGCGGCCCCGCGCCAATGGCGCGAAAAATCGCCATCTCGCGACGACGCGCTTCAAGGGAGGAATAGAGCGCCACCAGCATACCCGTGAGACCGATCGCGACAGCAAAGATCGCGACAACGCGCAACCCCACTTCTGCGCTGCCGATGTTCTGCCAGAGTTCACCAAGCGCAACGCCGGGGATGACCGCGGTCAGCGGCTCCGCCAAGTCCGTGTTCATTTCGCGTTGCAACATCAGCGCCTCAAACCGATTCTTCGTCCCGACGAAAAAGGCCGTCAACGGGAAGGACTGGAGGAGCGGGTTGGACTGGAGGAGCGGGTTGGACTGATTGACTGCGGGTTGGGGCTGAACTGATGACCGGCGGGTGGGGGTTGGACTGATCAACTGCGGGTTGGGGCTGGACGGATTCACGGCGGGAGGGGGCTCGGCGCCCGGCATCACCAGCGGCGTTCCCGGCGGGGGCGAGGCCCCCGGCATAACGAGCGGCGTGCCCGGCGGCGGCTCTGCGCCTGGCATTGCCGCCGGCGTTCCCGGCGGCGGAACCGCCCGCCGCGCAGGCTTGCCCGCTGTCCCACGACCCGCCGTAGCAGTTCCCACCCCCGCCGTAGCAGTTCCCACACCCGCAGTAGCTGTTGCCCCACCCGCAGTAGCAGGACCGCCGTTCTCGTCCTCGTGCATCTCCTCAATCCCTTCCAGCGTCACAAATACCGAGCGATCAATCGGCGTGAACGTCCGCGCAAGAATACCAACCACCTTGAACGGATGCGCCTCGTGACTGCTCGTGCCGATGTCCCGGAGGCCGTGCACGACCACCACCGGCGAACCGATCGTGTACTTGAGCTGCTCCGCCACCTCACTGCCGATCACCACGTCCACGTCCGTCGTCGCAACGCGGCCCTGTGCAAACGTGATGTTGCGATTCTCGCGAAACCGGTAGCGCGCGTAGAACTCCGCACTGGTGCCCACCACGCGAAAGCCGCGGTGACTGTCGCCAAGCGCGTAGGGCACAGCCCACTTCACCGCCGGATGGCGCTGCCAGCGCTCGAACGTGGAGAGTGCGACGGAGCCGGAGGGATTGCCAATCCCGAAGACACTGCTGAGCAGCACCTGCAGTCCACTGCCTCGCGCCCCGACGATCAAATCCACACCGCGAATCGTCCCGGCAAAGCTCTCACGCACACCAGCGCGGACGTGTTCGATGCCCACCAGCAGCGTCACACTCAAGGCAATCGAGGTCACGGTCAGCGACGTGGTGAGCAATCGACTGCGGAGCGAACGGAACGCCAGCCGTGGGATCAGCATGGCGACCGACGTGCCAGTGGTCTATGTGCCAATAGTCTATGCACGGACGGGCACTGTTGCCGCGTGATTGATCTCAGCGAGCGAGACGGTGCGTGAGAAGAGGGGCATCAGCGTATGGTCGTGACTGACGAACACCAATGTTGCGCCCGCCGATTTGCAGGAGGCAAACAACAGCGCCAAAAATTGCTCGCGTCGATCCGTATCGAGTGCCGACGTGGGTTCGTCGGCGATGATCACTTCCGGCGCACCAATCAACGCACGCGCTGCCGCAACACGTTGCTGTTGCCCAACGCTCAATTCACCAATCGGCGCGTCGATGAGTTCCGCGATGTCCAGCTGCTTGGCGATGTCCCGCGCGGCGGTATCAAACGACACCGATCCAAGACGTGCGCGACGATGGGCGTCGAGGCGGATCGGCAGCAGAATGTTTTCGCGAACAGAGAGATACGGAATCAGGTTGAACATCTGGAACACATAACCCAGATGGCGGGCGCGAAACGCGTCGCGCGCTCCGCTGGAGAGGGTCGAGAAGTCCGACCCCAGCAGCTTCACCTGTCCGCTACTGGCCTGCAACACACCGGCGAGAACACCAAGCAGCGTCGTCTTTCCGCTACCGCTTGGTCCGTGCAAGAAGACCGTTTCGCCGCGATCGATCCGCAGGTGATCGATCGCCAGCACATCACGCCCTGCGCGGTACGCGAAACGAAGCGACGTCAGCTCGACAGCCGGCGAGCCGGCCGACGCTATCGTCATTTCGCCGAATAGGGCTCGACTTTCATGCCTTCCAGCTGATAGCCCACGGTGCCGTAGGGACTCTCGACTGATGAGATCTTGAGACGACCAGACAGCCACACGGCGTCGAACAGGTTCATCTTGATCGACTTCTTTCCGGCCATCGTGACCATCACGATCTGATTTGGCGGCGGCGGCGGCGTGTGCACGCACGCACCGTAATAGGGCACGAGCAAAAACTCGGCGCCTTCTTCCTGGAAATCATCGATCGGCACCACGAAACCCGGAATCCGGACCAACTTGCCTTCAAGCTTCTTCAGCGTGTCCGTCGCTTTGCCGTTGGCATAGTCCAGACCGGCAAGTACGCGCCAATCGATATTCACCGCCTCTTCGGCCACAACGGTGGTGGCGACAGCAGCCACGCGCTTCACCGGATCAGGCGTACGAGGGGCCGAAGTCGCAGCCGTCGTGACGCTGACAAGTGCCACGATTCCAGCGAGTGTAGTGAGCGAGTGCAAGCGACGGGTCATGAGCGATCTCGGAAAGCGACATACACCAAACGCGGGACACGGCAACCGCCGGTGGCGATACAACTCGCCATGATTAAAGATACGCGAATTCCGGCGAAACGCTGTAGTCACGCCCCGTAGTCAACTTCAAGGCCCCAGAGATTGACGAGGACCCAATGCCCGCGACCCTCGTCCCGTACAGTTTCCCAGCCCTTACCGCGAGTCGGCGGTCGCGCCGCCCGCTTATATTGACGCAGAACCTTCGTCCCGTCCGCCCGCACCCCGCTCATGAGCCGCCCCGAGATCACCACGCCGGAAGAGCTCCCCGACGACAGTGTCGTCGAACTCTCGTTGCGACCGCAGCGCCTCGCGCAGTTCATTGGACAGAGCAGAATCAAGGAGAGCCTTTCGATCGCGCTGGACGCGGCAAAAGCGCGCCGCGAGCCGCTCGACCACACGCTCTTCTTCGGCCCGCCGGGCCTCGGCAAGACCACGTTGGCCGACCTCATTGCACGTGAGCTGGGCGTGAACGTTACGATGACCTCGGGTCCAGCCCTTGAAAAGGGCGCCGATCTGGTGGGGCCGCTGACCAACATGCGCGAGGGCGACGTCCTTTTTATCGACGAGATTCACCGCCTGAAACCGGCGATCGAAGAGTTCCTGTACCCGGCCATGGAGGATTTCCGCATCGATATCCGGCTGGCGGAGGGGCCCAAGGCGCAAACGATCACGATGAACATTGAGCGCTTTACGCTCGTTGGGGCGACCACACGTCTCGGCATGCTCACGGCCCCGCTTCGCGCGCGCTTTGGCATTGTGCATCAGCTGGGATTTTATCCGGTGAACGAACTTGAGGTCATCGTGCGACGCACCGCCGAGGTGCTGAAGGTGGCGGTGGACGCCGCCGGTGCGCACGAGATTGCCAAACGGTCGCGCGGAACGCCGCGTGTCGCCAACCGCTTGCTGCGCCGGGTGCGCGACTATGCCCAAGTGCGAGCCGATGGGAAGATCTCCCTGGAAGTGGCGCAAGCCGCCCTCCTCCTGCTCGACGTCGACCACTTCGGACTCGACGACATGGATAGCCGGTTGCTACGCGCCATCATTGAAAAGTTTGACGGCGGCCCGGTCGGCCTTGGCACGATCGCCGCGGCAATCGGCGAAGACGCAGGAACCATCGAAGATGTCTACGAACCGTTCCTCGTGCAGAATGGGTTTCTGCAGCGAACGCCGCGAGGCCGGATCGCGACCGCCCATGCCTATCGGCACCTCGGATTCGCCCCACCGGCTGGAAGTGCGGAACAAGCGCGGCTCTTTTGATGTCCTCGCTCATGACATGGCCATCGCGCTTCGTCGCGTGTGTCGGCGTGACGCTCGCGGCGCTGGGTGCGCGGGGCGAAATCCTCGCGCAGCCTTCGCGGAGCCCGATCGCCGCCATCGCGGATTCCATCGCCGCCGTCGGCGATTCGAGCCGCGCCTACGCGCTGCTGGACTCCGCAACGAAAGCCAACAAAAAGGACGGCGCAGCATGGCACCGGCTTGGCCTGCTCAGCTGGAACATGGCCAAAGGCAAGCGGACTGGCGGCTATATCAGCGACCAACGCACGATTCGCTTGCTGCTCGTGGCCGATTCGGCGTTGCGACTTGCCACGCAAGTATCGCCGGACAGCGCCCGCTATTGGTTGGACTTGGGTCGATTCAACCTTGGCTCGAGCTACGCCGCGACACGATTTGCCGCCAGCGGACAGGTCTCCAGCGCCCTGGAAGCGGCGACCAAGAGCGGCGATCCGACGCTCCTGGCGCTTGCCGCGGACGAGGTGGGCATGGCCACGTGGCGACGATACGAGCCGATCGCCAATCGCGCCCTGTTGTCCGACGGCCAACAGAAGATTCAGCTCTCCACGTTCAACACGTTTTCGCGGGACAAGGCACGGGACTTCGTGGAGACGTTCGTCAATAAGATCCAGCCGCCAACGGGCGACGCGGACTACCGGCAGGCGTTCGCGTCGTTCGAACAGGCCGTGGCCGCAGGTCCGAGCAGCCAACTGTACAGTCGTCATTTGTACATGGCCTATGGCGAGCGTGGGCGCTGGAGTGAGATGCTTGACGTGGCGTCACGCCGGGCGAGCGCCTATCCGCTGGATTTTCAGGCGCAGCTGGCGCGAGGGCTTGCCTTGCATCGTCTCACCAACGACAAGGCCGCACAGGTGGCCTTCGATAGTGCCTTTGCCCTGATGGATGAAAGCGAGAGCAGGCGGATGACGCGCTTCACGCGGATCCTGCGACCGCAGCCCACGAAAGCCACCAAAGGGACGATCGGCGACACGCTGTCCTTCTCCAAGTTACCCGCGGCCCAGCAGCGAGGGCTTGAGCAAATGTACTGGTTCATGAACGACCCCCTCACGCTCACCAACGAGAACGAATTCCGTTTGGAGTTCCTGTCGCGGGTGGTGTGGGCCGATTTTCGGTGGACCGTGGACGATCGCAACCTGCGCGGTGCGGACACCGATCGCGGTGATATCTATGTGCGCTACGGCCCGCCGGATATGGACTTGACCGTGCCGGGATCGAGCGGCAATACCGCCACCAATACCGACGGCGGCGTCACGCTGGTGTGGGGCTACAACAATGGCCTGGTGTTCTTCTTCGACTTGGCGCCCGGATTCCTGACCGGACGATTTGCCTTTGTGGATCGGGACAACGTGGATCAGATGAAGAGCGACTTCCCGGTCTCGTTCGCCAACGTCGCGTCGACCCGCATGATTGACACGATTCCTATTCGCGTCGCACGCTTCCGCGCCGGAGCCGATTCCACTGATGCAGTGATTGCATCCCTGATACCGATGGACTCGCTCGTGCGTGGCCTCGACGTGACCAGTGCCCCCGTTGACGTCGATTTCCGTATCTTTGATCAATTCGTGCGCGTGAAGGGCGTTGAATCGGAACAACAAGACGTGCGTCCGGACTCCACGCGCGGTCCGCAGCCTCGCCGATGGGTCCGCCGACTGGGGCCTGGCGTCAACGTCATACGCGTCGAAGCGCTGCAGGCCGACAGCCGACGCGCGGCGCGTGCCATGACGCGAATCAATCCGGAGAACACCGTCGGTTTTGGGATGAGCGACATCTTGCTCGGCAACAAACCGACGGCCCGCGATGGCGTCGCTCCCAAGCGATGGAGTGATATCGCCGTGGTGCCGAGCCAAGGCACCTACGAGCGGGGAGCCGCGGTTGGCATGGTGTGGGAGATGTACGATCTCGTGGCGCGCGAGGGGAGTAGCAAGTATCGCCTCGCGGTTGAAGTCCAACGCGCCGACCGGAGTACCTTGGGCAGCTTTGCCGCTCGCGTGGTGGACCGACTTGGACAGACAGTCGGCCGCGAACAGACGTCGCGTAACAAGATCGTCATCGGGTTCGAGCGCACCGCCGCGGCCGCTGCAACGATCGTCGAGTTTTTCTCTCTGGATCTCTCCGAACAGTCGTCCGGTCAGTATCGATTGCGCGTGGAGATTACCGACCTGGGGAACGGCAAGAAGACGTCGCGCTCCACGGAGTTTACGATCCGGTAGTGATGCACCGTTGCGCGTACCGGCGCGATGGGTTGTCTTTCGCACCACCAATGCACGCGCACATACACGCCTCGACGGAGGCCGCCGATCACCCACGCGGCCACCGCACGTCTGACTACGACTTCCAGCTCCCCGACGAGCGCATCGCGCAGCGGCCCGTCGAGCCGCGCGATGCGAGTCGGCTGCTGGTGCTGGATCGCGCGACTGGGTCCATCACCCATCGGACGTTCCGCGATATCGCCGATTTGATTCCGGCGGGCGACGCACTGGTCGTGAATACCACGAAAGTGTTTCGGGCGCGATTGTTGGGGACACGCGAAAGCGGTGGGCCCGCAGAGATCCTGCTGCTGCGCCAGATCGACGCGCAGCATTACGAGGCGATGATCCATCCCGGGGGGAAGCTCCGCCCCGGACGGGTGGTCACGATCGCCCCTGGATTTCGCGTGCAGATCGTCGATACGACCCCGCAACACACGCGTATCGTCAAGTTGGTCACCGACGTCGACCCGCTCGTGGCGATCGAGCAACACGGACATGTTCCGCTGCCGCCGTACATCGATCGCACCGACGATAGCGCCGACGTCGCACGTTACCAGACCGTCTACGCCGATCAAGCGGGCTCCGTGGCCGCACCGACAGCTGGTCTTCACTTTACGCCACGCCTGCTCGACAGGCTCACGACGCAGGGCGTCACGCGAATCGATGTGCTGCTCCACGTGGGTCCGGGCACATTTCGCCCCATCGCGCATGATGACCCCACGCAGCACGTCATGCATGAGGAGTGGTGCGAGGTCACCGCCGAAGCCGCAAACGCCATGAACAACGTCCGCGCCCAAGGCGGGAAACTCTGGGCCGTGGGCACCACCAGTGTCCGGACGTTGGAAAGCGCGACCGATGCGGCACATCAGGTGCAAGCCACCCGTCGCAATACGGATATCTTCTTGCGGCCACCGTACACGTTCCGTGGCGTGGATCACCTGATCACGAATTTCCACCTGCCGAAATCCACGCTCATCATGCTTGTCGCCGCGTTCGCAGGCTACGATGTCACGATGCATGCCTACGAAACCGCGATCGCTGAAGGCTATCGGTTCTATTCGTACGGCGACGCGATGTGCATTCTATAAAGTCGTGGGCAACATGGCGTTCCATTTCGAGACCATACACCGCGAAGGCTCCGCACGCAGCGGACGGTTCACCACGCCGCACGGGGTTGTTGAAACGCCGCAGTTCATGCCCGTCGGCACGCTGGCCTCGGTCAAAGCGCTCGATCCCGATGATCTGACGCGATTGGGTGCCACCATGATTCTCGCCAACGCGTACCATCTGCACCTGCGTCCCGGGAGCGACACCATACGCACGCTCGGCGGTCTGCATCACTTCATGCAGTGGCACGGTCCGATGCTCACCGATTCGGGCGGCTTTCAAGTATTCTCGCTTGAGGGGCTGCGGACCATCAGCGAACACGGGGTGGATTTTCGCAGCCACTTCGACGGCTCGTTGCATCAGTTCACGCCGGAATCCGTGATGCGCCTGGAACGCGATCTGGGGGCCGACGTCATCATGCAGTTCGATCACGTCGTTCCCGGACAATCCGACGAGCCGTCGGCGCGCGAGGCGATGGAGCGCAGTATTCGCTGGCTCGAACGCTGCCGCACCGAATTCCGACGCCTGCTCATCGACGATCCACACGCCCCCACACCGGACCAAGCGCTCTTCCCAATTGTCCAGGGTGGCATTCATGCCGGATTGCGCCGTGAGAGTGCGCGCGCGATTTGCGAAATGGATCAGTGGACTGGTATCGGGATCGGCGGTCTTTCCGTCGGAGAGGCCAAGCCGGATATGTATGCCATGCTCGAGGTCGTTGATGGCGAGTTGCCCACCGACCGCCCCAGGTATCTGATGGGCGTCGGCTTCCCCGAGGATCTGGTCGAAGGGGTGGCGCGCGGCGTCGACCTGTTCGATTGCGTGGCCCCCACCCGTATGGGGCGCACCGGCGCCTTTTTCACCCGCGACGGGCGTCGCAACATCAAGAATTCGGTCTTCAGGCTGGACCCAACGCCACTGGACGCCGAGTGCGACTGTGCCGCCTGTACTCGCTTCTCGCGGGCCTATCTGCGCCACCTCTTCGTGACTGAAGAGATCCTTGGACTGCGCCTCCTGTCGCTCCACAATGTACATTTCCTTATGGCGCTGATGCGCGAGGCGCGAACCGCCCTCGCCGCCGGCACTTTCGCGAGTTGGAGCCGGGCCTGGTTGGCTCGCTATCTGGCTCGAACGACTGCTTCGTCTGCCTCCGACACCCCATGACTGTTCCGATTTCCGCATCATTACTGGCGCTGCAGCTGAACACCAGCGTGTACTCGATGATTTTCACATACGGCGCGATCTTCGCGATCTTCTATTTTGTCCTCATTCGGCCGCAGCAACAGCAGCGCAAGAAGCACGAGGCGCTCATCCAGCAGCTCAAAAAAGGCGACGAGATCGTGACCACGGGCGGTATCGTCGGGGAAGTGGTGCACATTGCACAGACGGGCATGAAGGACGGTGCCTCAGTCGCCTCGATGGACGATCGCATCACCATCAAGTCCGGCGACTCGCGCCTGATCATCGTGCGCTCACGCGTTGCCCAGGTCGCCTCGGGCGCGACCGCCGCCTGAACGACTCGTGGCACTGCTCGATATACACGTTCTCGGCTCGCTGATCCTCCGACAAGAAACTGAACGCGTCGACACGATCACGCCGGACATTCGGACGCTGGTGGACAACATGTTCGACACCATGCACGCCGCAAAGGGCGTGGGCTTGGCGGCGCCGCAAGTCGGTCGTCGAGAACGGCTGTGTGTCGTTGACGCAGACGATCAACGACTAGTGGTGATCAATCCCGAGATCATTCTCGCCGAGGGCAAGATCAAGGGTGAGGAGGGATGCCTCAGCATTCCGGAGATCTACGCCGATGTCCAACGCTCGGCCCGCGTGATCGTCCGTGCGCAGGATATCGACGGCAAGTGGTATGAAGTCGATGCCTCCGACCTCCTCGGACGTTGCTTGCAGCACGAAGTCGATCATCTGCACGGCAAACTCTTCACCGATCGGCTCAGCCTGCTCAAGCGACGCACGGCCATGCGCGAATGGGAAGAAGAGAAGCTCAAGTATCCGAAGTTGCTGCGCGTGTTGCCGGTCGGGGATCTCCCGCCCGAACGCGATGCGGCCCCCGCGGGCTAACCCTCGCTTTCGAGAACGCTGTGCGCATTTTGTTCTGGGGCACTCCCGATTTTGCGGTGCCACCATTGCGTGCCCTGCTTGGTGAAGGGCACGACGTCGTCGGCGTTGTCACGCAGCCTGACAAACCGCGTGGGCGCTCGCGTTCGCAAGTCGATCCGTCGCCCGTCAAGCAGGTCGCGCTAGAAGAAAGCGTTCCCGTGCTGCAGCCGGAAAAGCCGCGTGGCGAGGACTTCATGTCTGCGGTGCGGGACCTGGCGCCCGACATTTCGGTGGTCGTGGCCTACGGGCGCATCCTGCCGTCTGCCGTCATCGATCTACCGAGTCACGGAACCCTGAATATCCACGGGTCTATCCTTCCGCACCTGCGAGGCGCCGCGCCTATTCAAGCGGCGCTGCTGGAAGGGCTCCCCGAAACCGGAATCACCATCATGCAGATGGTGCCGGCCCTCGACGCAGGCCCCATGCTGCACGTGTTGCGCACGCCGATCGACGACATCATTACCTACGGCGAGCTGCATGACCGGCTGTCGGAGCTTGGCGCGATGGGCATTGTGCAGGCATTGGCCATGCTCGAGGTTGGGCTTTCCCGCCCCGTTGCGCAAGACGATGCGCTGGCCACCTATGCACCGAAGATTGATCGCGCGATGGCGCGCATCGATTTCTCCCGTGATGCCATCCACGTGGCGCGCCACACCCGCGCCTTCGACCCGCGACCAGGGGCGTTTTCTGTGCTCAACGGCCACGACGTGAAGTGCTTCGGCGCGCGACTTCTCGGCAACGGCGCTGACGAGGCGCTCGACGAGCCGACCCGTGCCGCACCGCCGGGAACGGTCCGATACGCCAACGAGGAGGGCTTGCTCGTGCGTTGTGGCACCGGTGCCGTGCGTTTTCTGGAGGTCCAGCCGAGCGGGCGCGCCCGTATTTCGGCGGTGGCGTGGGCCCGCGGGCGGGGCGTCCAGGTTGGGGACCAATTCGCCGAGATCGTCGGGTAGACCGACTACCTTTCGCGCATGTCCCCCGTCAATGGTCCTCCGCGAGGCGCGCGCCCCAAGCACCGACCCGTTTCTCCGGCCGCTGGTGACCGGGGCGGAGTCACCGATGCGCGCACTGCGGCCACGTGGATCTTGAGCGATCTCCGCCAGGGCGACCTGCTGGACGGCGCCTTCGAACGGCGCACTGCCTCGCTCGACGCCCGTGACCGTCGGTGGCTCCACGAATTGCTGTGGGGCATGCTGCGTCGTCGCAATTGGATCGACGCCGTGCTCGCCATCCGCGTTAAAGGCGGTTTGGCAAAAATCGATGCAGACATTGTGGATCTGCTTCGGATCGGCGTGTATCAACTGCTGTTCATGGGGAGCGTCCCCGCCTACGCAGCCATTGGGCAGACGGTCGAGATTACCAAACGCCGGAGCGGGATCGGCGCCAGCAAGCTGGTCAACGCTGTGCTGCGTCGCGTGGATCGCGAACGTGAGACGATCGAACCACCGATACCCGCAGATCCCATCGAAGCGCTCGCACAGCGCCATTCGCATCCCAGCTGGGTGATTGCGCGATGGGTGGAACGGTGGGGGATGGCCGATGTGGAAGCGTTGTTGCTGGCCAATAACGAACCGTCCACTATCACCGTCCGACCGCACGGCATAGCGCGCGACGACCTGCACGCGATGCTCACCGAAGCAGGCGTCGACGTGTCGCCGGTACCGTTCGTCGGAGACTCCCTTCGACTTGCTGCGGGTGTAAGCCTCACCGAACTCGGCCCCTTTCGGCAAGGCGTGCTCTATGTGCAGGATCCGGGCGCGACGCTGGTGACGCTCTATGCCGCCATTGCGCCAGGCGTCGACGTCGCGGACCTCTGTGCGGCGCCCGGCAGCAAGGCCCTCGAGCTGGCGCGGCGCGCGCGCGTCGTGATTGCGGCCGATCGCAGCGCGACACGAGTAGACCGTATGCGTGCTGGGTTTACGCGGCTGCACGCGGAGAACATCCAACTCGTCATCGCCGATGCGACCGCGCCAGCGATCGCGCCAGTCGATGTGGTGCTCGTCGATGTACCGTGCACGGGGACCGGCACCTTTCGTCGGCATCCCGACGCACGTTGGCGATTGCGCGTTTCTGATTTTGCCGTGCTTGGCGCGTCGCAGCGCGCCATCCTGCGCGCGGCGGCGCAGGTGGTGAAGCCGGGTGGCCTTTTGGTGTACAGCACCTGTTCACTGGAACTCGACGAAAACGACGATCAGATCAGCGCGTTCCTCGCCGAACATCCACAATTCACGCTTGAACGACCAGAGGCCGGTGCAGTCAGCGAGGCCGTGCTGGACGGGGCCTTGCTGCGCGTGCTGCCCCATCATCACGGAAGCGATGGTGCGTTTGCTGCGCGTTTGCGCCGCGCGGCCTGATCACCGGGCGACGTTCTATGGTCAGACAAGGCGCTGCGCGCGGGAGTGTGTCGGGACGCACGTGGGTGCGTCGCGCGCTCGTCGCCATCACGATTGGGCTGGTCATGGGCGCGGTGGGTGGCGTGTTTGGCGTGAACACCCTTGAGCCCGGCCGCGCCGGTCAACCAGATTCCTTGCAGCTCATGTTGGACGAACGGACCGATCGTCGTGCCGCCGACGATGCGCGCATTGCGCAGCGAGTCGCCGACAGTGTTGCCGCCGCAGTGCGCGAGCAGCGCGCCAACGACAGCATTGCACTCGCCAACGACCCTGATGCGCCACTGGTCCCCGATGTGGTGAGTTTGCCCGAAGCAGAAGCACGGGCGATTATTGAAGAGGCCGGACTGACCGTTGGTGCGGTGATCTTTCGCAACGATTCGCTGGCGGCCGGCACGGTGCTTGGCACGTCGCCGCCCGCCGGCATCAAGGTGCGCGAGGGCACAGCCATTGAGGTCACGTTGAGCGATGGTCGCCCGCCGCAGGATATTGCCACGCGCTCACACGACGTCGACGTTCATTCCCTTCCCGTTCGCCAACATTCGCCATGACTGTACGAATCGCCCCGTCCCTGCTCAGTGCCGACTTCCGCAACCTTGGTGCCGACATTGCGATGTGTGAAGCCGGCGGTGCTGACTGGATCCATGTTGACGTCATGGACGGCCGGTTTGTGCCAAGCCTGTCGTTCGGCAGCAAAGTGATTGCGGCTGCTCGTCGGTCTACGTCCAAGGTGGTGGACGTGCATCTCATGGTGGTCGAGCCGGAAAAGTACTTC
>JANOPS010000286.1:0-8120 GCA_031421995.1 Gemmatimonadaceae bacterium | reverse complement strand
CGGAGTACCTCGGTTCCCAAGGAGTCTGTCGGTGCGACTATTTGCATTGGTGATTGGCGCGGCATTGGCTATGCTGCACCCGAAGCTGCATGCGCAGGCGGGTACATCGGGCACACTGTACGTTCGCGTCGTCGATCGCCATGTACTTCGCCGAATCTGATACCAAATCCTTCCCGGACGTCGTAGCCCAACCGTCGAAGCGCAGTGCCACCTCGCCGGCATCAGATCTTTCGGATCGGTCCCGGATACGTTGCCAGCAATGCGTCACCGGTTACCAGCGTGATGCCTTCGCTGAGCGCCTGCGCCAGTAGCAGTCGATCGAACGGGTCGCGGTGAATGTCCGGTAACCCCTCGACACTGACGGCGTGCTGGCTGGTGATCGCCAGTTCCGTGTACCCATTGTCCAGCAGACCGCGGCGCAATACGCGTGGTTCCACGCGAAAGTCCTTGCGGCCGAGGGAGTTCTTGATGGTGACTTCCCAAAGGCTCGCCGCGCTGAAGCACAGTTCGTTGCCGGGATCGTTCAGCAGCTTGCGGGCGCTGGTCGTAAGTCGCCTGGAGTTGCCAGCCGCCCAGAGCAGCACCTGGGTGTCGAGCAGCAGCTTCATGTGTTCATGCCGAACAGCGCAGCAATCTCGGCGTCACCCATGCGGTCAAAGTCCCTGGGCACGACGATCTCACCCCTCAGAAAGCCGATACGCCGCAGCGCATCCGGCGCGTCGAGCCCGGCGACCTTGACCAAGGGCTTGCCGGCCTTGGCAATCACGAACGGATCGCCCTTGACGGCCTGATCGACCAGCTTGGACAGCTGCGTCTTGGCTTCGTGAATATTGACGGTAATCATGGGGTTTGACTAAGGGTTATGGACTAAGTCTATCCGGTGCCACGTTGCCGAGCAACCGAGCGCGTCACGTCGTCGGCCGGAGCGGCGTCACCGCCCCTGCTTTGCGGCGTCTGCGCGAAATTCGACAAGCGCGTTCGCCGACCGCACTCAGCTCGGGAACAAGCCCGTGCTGATGTAGCGATCGCCGCGATCACAGACGATGAACACGATCGTTGCCCGCTCCAGTGCGGCGGCAACACGCAGCGCAATCACGCAGGCGCCGGCCGCCGACGGTCCGCAAACATCCCCTCCTCCGATGCGAACCGCCGCGCCATAGCCTCGGCAGCCGTTTGCGACACCAACTCGAGCCGATCCACCTGCGTGGCATCGTAGATCCGTGGCTGGTACTCCGTGCGCCACTTGCGAATGCCGGCAATCTGTGAGCCCGCTTCCGGCTGCGCGCCCACAATCGTCACGCGCGGATTCTGCTCGCGCAAGTACCGTCCCGCGCCCATGATCGTACCCGTGGTGCCCATCGCGCTCACGAAGTGCGTGATCTCTCCCTGCGTATCGTTCCAGATTTCCCAGGACGAATCTCGCCGCGCGCTTCCGCGCGCTTCCGCTGCGCGACTCATCGACAATACCGGGCGATCCTTCACGGAGCCGCCGGGATTGCTTCCCTCAAGCTTGCCCAGAATGATGTTTCCGCGTGCCTTCATCGCCGCGCCAGGAATGCGCTGTTGACGAACGAGCGGCGTACGGCCACTGGTGTGATCAATCGTTGCGCGCATGGAATATCTGGGGTCGGAATCACTGCGAACTCGGTGCCGGCGAACAGGTCGCCCCCACGCTCAACGATGAAATCCACCTTCGCGCCATGTTCAGTGCGGAGGGCTGAGACCCGGACGTCCTCGTCGAACGCGGCCGCACTGTGCACGAGCTGCGAGTAGACCAGATGCTCGAACAAGCGGCCGATGCGATCGGAGGACGCCACGGAATTCCCGAGCAACCCGTTGCGCACACCGACGTCGAAGACGTACGCCTTGGGATGCTGCACGAGTCGACGCGTGGCACTCTTGGTAAAGGCATCGACGCGATGGACGAGGAGCCTGTCTTCCAGAACCTCGAACCACCGAGGCCTCGGCCAGCACGCCCGGCAACGTGCCATACATCAGCGCAGCGCTGGTTGGGGCACCCCGCGCCGCACAAACCCCCTCACCGCCTCGCGAATCTCGGCGTCGAACAACGCCTCCGCGCGGTACCACCCGATGTCCGCCCACTTCGCCGCCGCAATCGTCGGCATCAAGAGCCGCTGCAACCGCGCATCCGCATCGGCGTCGTTCGGAATCATCACGCCTTGCTGTGCGGCGTAGGCGCGAAAATCGACAAGCGTGTTGGCTGGTAGCGACGACGTGGCCAAGAACGCGTCAAGCGACGACAGCGCAGCTTGGTGCGCATCGATCCACCCGCCGGCCCACGTGAGTGGAATGCTCTGCTCCGTCAACCGCTCCGTCCACGGGGTGGGCACCCACGATGCCTTGAGAGGCACATCCGGATAGATGCCGCCCCCGCCAAACACGACGCGGCCGGCACTGGTGCGGCACGACGGTCGGCCTGCGGTATCACGCGCCACACCCGCGAGCCGAAAGTAGTCGCGTCGTGAGATGCTTCGATAGTCACGCTGCACGATGCGTCCGCAGGGCGTTCGCACCTGGCCCACCACGAGGACGATCACGGAGCCATCGGTCAGTGGGAAGCTCCGCATCAGCAGCGATTTGCCGAAGCTCGGACGCCCGGCGATGATCGCGCGGTCGTGATCTTGCAACGCTCCTGCCACCAGCTCTGCGGCACTCGCGGTGCCCGCGTTGATCATTACCACGATGGGATAGCGCCGAGCCTCTTGCCAGAATGAACGCGACACGCGCACGGTGTCGCTGGTCTCGGCTTTCCGACCCGTTGCGGTGTACACGATCGTTCCACGCGGCAAGAACGCGCCGCTGACCCGTGCCGCTTCGTCCACACTGCCGCCGCCGTTGTCACGCAGATCCAACACGAGCTGCTGCATGCCGCTTCGCTCAAGGCGCGTCAACGCGTCGTGCACGTCGTCGGCAACGCGCGCCCCCATGAACGTGGTGACGCGAACGTACCCCGTGGTGCTGTCCAGGAGCATCGCGACAGGCACCGCCGTCGCTTCACCAATCCGTTCGCGACGAACGGACCGCGAAAGGGTGGAGAGTGTCCCGTCCTGTCGGCGACGTTCCAACTCAAGCACGACGGCACTCCCGCGTGGGCCGGCCAAGACGATCTCCAATTCGACCGGGCTTTCGGCACGCACGGGCTTACCATCGACAGACACCAGCGCATCGCCGGGAAGAATATCTGACCGTGATGCCGCAGAGCCGGCAGCCACGCTGGCAACAACGGGTGTTCCGGCAACGAAGGCAAAGTCCACTGGCACAGGAACCAAGCGGCCCGCCCGCAGTTCCGCCTCTTTGCCCGCCACCAGTCGCGTTGCTGGAATCACGTAGGAATGCGGATCGGCGGCGCGCACCATGCCCACGATTGCCGCCATCAGCAAGGCGTGCGTATCAATCGAGTCCGGATGATTGACGCGAATCTGATTCAGCACCTGGCCAAACATCTGCAGATCCTCGGCCACGGTCGGCACGCGAACCACCTTTCGCGTGGTGTCTCCCTGCGCCTGCGCCTGCGCGGGCGAGGTGCCGAGCATCCCAACAACAAGCAATCCAGCGGCCGTTGCTGCGCTCACTCGCGCTCGGCGCATCATTGCGGTGGGCGTGCTGCCCTGATCGCGGCGATGCGCGCCTCGGCGAATCCTCGCTCTGGATCGCGCTGCCTGGTGCGCGCAAGAAACGCGGCGTACGCGACGAGCGCGTCATTGGTTGCGCCAGTGGCTTCGTGCAAACGACCAAGCGCGACGTGAGGCGAAGCGTAATATGGCTCGAGCGCGATGGCCTTTTTGAGAGGCACGATCGCTTCGCGTGGGCGTCCAAGGTTGACAAGCGCAGCCCCGACCACGGCCTGCACATAGGGCTCATCGGTGGCGATATCGGTAGCCAGCGAGAACTCGCTCAGTGCGGTCGCGGTGTCGTGCTGCTCCGCCGCAAGCATCCCGAGTCTGAAATGCGCAGGCCAGTACGCCAGATCCTCCTGTAGCGCGCGGGAGTACGCCTCGCGGGCGCCCGGCAGATCGTTCTTCTGTTCGAACATCAGACCGATGGTCTGCTCCACGACGGCTTTCGAGTTGTACAGCACGACCACGTCCTTCGCATCGCGTACGCGGAGCTCGGTCAGCGCCAGCTGGAACTCGGCGATTGCGCTGTCGGCGATTCCTTGAATCCCGAATATACGCCCACGCTCAATCCGCAGTGACGCTTTCTCCTTCGTATCCTTGATCGCCATGCCGTAGTCTGCGAGAGCCCTGCGAAAGTCTCCTCGCGCATACGACATCCACCCACGCATACTCGATCCTTGCTGCCGAAGATATCGATCGATTGCGTAATCGACCTCGACCTCTGATGGTCGCGAGCTCTCAGGATACGCCGCCATCGCCAGCTGCCGGACGTAGGTCTGCAGCAACGGGAGATCCAATGCGCGATGCAACAATGGATTGAGCATGAGGGCGCGCAACAGCAGCGAATCCAACTGCTGTTCGCGTTTCGACGGATTCTTTCCATTGGACATCATAAATCGTCGCAGCAGACTCGGATCCGCGAGCAAAAGCGCCACGCGGCTCCCATACGGCGCTTCCGCCAAGCTAGGGTCAATTCGTGCTGCCCAGTAGAAGGCACTCGCTGCCGCCGACGGATTTTCGGTGATCGCGCGCAATCCGTAGTCGAGATACTCGCGCGCGTTATTAGTATCGACAACAGCATTCAGGGGGCGCTTTCGCTCCGGCCCGAGGCGCTGTGCCGCGAGCGGGCCAAGCGGTATGCATTGCAGCGACAGCAACACAACAGAAACGACACGCGCAATCAAGCGAGCAAGAGAAGTCATAGCCTGTGCCCTCCCGAGGCACGCGAAATCAGGAATGAGAATGGTGAAGACGCGAGATGTCGCCGTACCGGTCCCGCGACCGGCACGGCGCTACCCGCATTACTGCGGCCCGCGAATCAGCACCTGCACCGGCACATTCGACGACACCGCCACGCCGGTACCCAGCTGCCCGGCCGTACCCGCGCCCCAGCAAAACGCTGAACCGAGCGCGGTGTACGCGCACGCGGACGCGCCCGCGACATCCGACAGATTGACCACCACGCCGGCTGCGATGATGCTGCCGGAGATCAGCACGGGACTGGATTGCACCGCAGTGTTCGTGCCGTTGCCGAGCACACCACTGGTGCCGGAGCCCCAGCACTGCACGGCGCCCGCGGTCGTTACGGCGCAGGTGGTTTGGCCACCGGCAGACACCTGCTGATACGTGGCCCCACCGCTTACGAGAGCGGGTCCACTGGACGCGACGGCGACAACGCCGTTCCCAAGCTGACCGAATTCTTGCGATCCCCAGCAGTACAGGGCGCCGGCGGTGGTGATGCCGCACGTGTGCACCGTGCCGGCATCGAGACGCACGAACGTCAGGCCGCCTGGCACCGGTATCGGCACGTTGCTCTGTGTGCCAATTGTGGCGGGATCGGTGCCGAGCTCTCCACGACCGTTGCCGCCCCAGCAATAGGCCTCGCCTGCAGCGGTGAGTGCGCACGTGTGCGACTCGCCGGTCGTGAGTTGGGTAAACACCACCGGCCCCGACTCAACGCGAGCCGGAATGAGTTGCGGTGCGGTGCTCACTTGGCCGGTCTGGCCTTCTTGATTCCATCCCCAACACCACGCGACGCCCGCCGAGGTTAAGCCGCAGCCATGATATCCCCCCGCACTCACGCGGACGAACGACGGCGTACTCGCATTGCCAACCGAGACGGGGTCCGTCGCAAACAACCCTGCCGTGCCAACGCCGAGCGCGGCAAAGAAGTTGAGCCCCCAACACGCGGCGCGGCCGTTCCGAATCGCGCACGTGTGCGTGTATCCGCTGCTCAGGCTCCCTGCTTCAAAGATGTTGTTTCCTGTTACGAGGACGGGCGTCAACCGCGGACCCGCCGACGTCCCGTCGCCGAGCATGCCGTATTCGTTGCCTCCCCAACATTGCGCCACGCCCGCTGAGGAAAGTGCACAAACGTGGAATGAACCCAACGACATGCCGGCAATCGTGGTGCAATCCACCGTGAAGTCGGCGGTGTTGGAACTTCCGCTGGCGATGAACAGGTTGCGTGGGGCGGTGCCGCAGCCGATCGGCAGCGCCGACACCGTGAGTTGATGGTCGCCAGCGGGCAGGCTCAGCCCATAGAGACCCAGCGCAGACGTTTGCGTTTCTCGACCCAGCGCGGCGCGCACAATCGCATTCGGCAGCGGCCCGAGGGTAGGGGAAGACACCGTACCGCCAACGGACCCTGGAAGCGGCGGAATGGGTGCGGCGGTCGTCCACCCGGAATACCAGGGCACGCCATTGCGCGCCGTCAGGTTGGCGGGCACCGCCCCAATGAACAACGCCGTCACGTCGAAGAACCCGTCACTGGGCGGAATGGCAATCGGATTCGTCACCGCCAACCCGCCGAAGGCGGTGCGAAGATCGGGGACGATCAAGTTGGTCGCGTTGCGAATCAGGGCATTGCCCACCACCGGATCCGTAATGATCCCAACATTGTTGGCAGGATCGACCAGCCACTCGGCCTCCACGTTCGGGCTCACATACGGCTCGCATGTCAAGGCATCGATGTCTGGGTTGCCAAGTTGCAGCGTGTTGGCGATGACGACATTGGTGAGTGTGAGACGCGGCGTGCCAGCCGTTTCCAAACAGGTGCGACTGTCATCAACGTCGAACGCGGTAACCGCACTGTGAATGAGGACGTTCTGCAACACGCCTGCGGTACCGCGTCGCAAATGCACGGCCGCCGGCGCCGTTGCTGGCGTGCTTGTCACGAACGGGCTGATGACGGTGACATTCATCAACGTGGGCGCAGACCGCGGCTCTCCCGAGGTCGCGGACGCATTCGCACCTTCGTTGCTCCCGGAAATGCCACCAAGGTTGCCGCGCTCGTCTTGCTGGACGCTGATAAACTGTCCGCGTCCTCGCCATCCCGATCGCCAACTCAACCCATAGCCTTGGTTGGCCGTGAGAAACAGGTGACCGACGTCGGCGGTACCGCCGACCACCAACACGCCGTCATTGGCGCTGCGATTCACTTGGACGTAATCGATCACCGTCTTCTGGCCAACGCCAAGGAGCTGCACGCCGTTTGCGGCGTACTCAACGCGCACGTATCGCAGCGCTCCGCTTGAGTCCGCCGCATCACATCCGCCGTACCCTTCGGTACCCGACTCGGATTCACGGCAACCGGACAGCCCGTTCCCTCGCGCAGCCGGACTCGTCAGTGATCCAAAGTTCAACGGCGCCGCGCCCTTGAGGGTCAGCCCACCCCAACAGCCCTCGTACTTCGTGGCGCTGGTGCAGGTCATGACGATCGGTTGCAACGGTGTCCCGAGTGCAATCAGCCGACCATCGCGGCTCACTTCGATCGTCGCACCGGGCCTCGCCTCAATACGCGCGCCGGCTTCGATGACCAGCGTTCCACCGGCCTCGATGACGAGGGGCGCGCTGAGCTGGTGCACCACATCGGCCCGCCACGTGGTGGGCCGATTGATCCGAGTAACCATCGGGGCGCTCGGCGTCACCAGCAGCGAGAAGGCCGACCACTGCAGTAACAGTCGGACGGCGTGCGATTGATCGAGCATAACTCCCCGCAGAAAAGGACGTGGCCACCACAGCGCGACGCGCAGCGACATCCAATGTCGAATGGGCCAATGACGATGGCGCAACGCAATGCCTACATACTCTGTAACGAGTCCGTCTCGTTCGTGGCGCGACGTTGTTCGGCGCAAAACGATACAACGTCACAGGCACGCAACGAAAGCGACAGACGCGACTCGTGCCGTGGCGGCGACCATCATCGCGTCTCACATTCACACCTATCGCTTCGGCGCTCCAGGATTGTTTTCGCGTCGACTGTCGCGCGCGCACCTGTCATCGGTGTTGAAGGAACTGCCGCCACGACCGCGAATCGTTTTCCCCTCTATATCACGCGCTTGTACATGTCACGCTGCCAACGCCTCCTTCAATCGACTTCGCTGTTACTCCTCGCGATGCTGGGCGCGTCGTGTGACGAACCGATCGTCGCGCCCGTCGTCCCGGTGTTCCGCGGGCTCGAAGTGTTTCCGAATCCCGCTA
>JANOPS010000285.1:0-2396 GCA_031421995.1 Gemmatimonadaceae bacterium | reverse complement strand
CGCTGGATGGGCAGCGTGTCGCCGTTGCACAAGACGCAGACATCGCCGTCGGGAATCATGAGGATGAACGCCTTCGTCGCCAGCCAGATAAAGGCCACACGAATGGCTAGCACCACGCCGATAAACATCCAGGCGTCGGTCCAGGTCCACGAGTTGGCGATGACGCGGGGAGGGATCAGCATATCCAGAAATTACCGTTCAACGCCCTTCGCACGCGCGCGAAGTGGCGGATCTGGTGACTCAGCGCGCGAAGTACCAGATAGCCAACGCCGACATGATCACCACATCGACCACGACTACCCAAACAATCCACGTCGGCTTCTTGGTTCCGTGTTTCTCATCTTTGGCCATGGGGCAGGACCTCACGCGTGTCGAAGGTTCATCTGTGCGGCCAGAAACTCCGCCGCGCGCCACTCACCGTAGTACCGCGGTCGCCACGGCAAAAGGCCCGACGTAAAGCCCACATGCCCCCCGCGCTCGGGGAACTCGATCGTGATGGAGGCGTTGTTGCGCGTGACCGTTCGCACGCGATCCAGCACGTCGGACGGCAAGAACGGATCGTCCACCGCGCTCAGCAGCAGCGTTGGACGTCGGATCTCGGCAAGGTACGGGAGCGAGCTTGCCCGCGCGTAGTAATCTGCCGCGTCCGCAAAGCCATGAAGCGGTGCCGTAAAGTGATCATCGAACTCCCACAGCGTCCGCGCTCGGCGTACCGACGTCAGTTCCGACAGTTCGCGATGCCGTGACACCTTGGAGAGTGCCTTAGGGATAAGCGAGCGCAGAAAGAACCGCTCATACACGACGCCAAAGCCACGACCGATGTGTCGTGATGCTCGCGCCAAATCGAAGGGGGTCGACATCGCCACGGCACCCCTCACGTTCCCCGAGAGTCGCTCACCATCCTCCCCGAGGAGCTTGCAGAGCACATTGGCCCCGAGCGAGACCCCCATTACGCCAAGGGGCGCTGACGGGAACGCAGTCGCTAACTGTTCGATGACGAACCGAGGGTCCGACGTCTCGCCGGAATGGTACGACCGGGGGAGTCGGTTGGGCTCTGTCCCGCAGGTCCGAAAGAGCAGAAGATCCGCCGCCCAGCCCCGAGCGCGGGCCTCCCGGAACATGGCCTTCGCGTAATGCGAGTGCGCGCCCCCCTCGAGGCCATGCAGCAGCAGGAGCCGAGGCGCGTCGAGCGACGGACCGTCCAGTCGGACAAGTTCAAGGAAATCACCATCGGGCGTGTCGAATCGCTCGATGCGCGTGGCAATGTGCGGCTCACGTCGCCCCACGCGCCCCCACAGCGTGGCGCTGTGCGGGTCGGGAAGCCACCAAGCAGGACGGTAGGGATGCACAGTTTCGTGGCGCAGGGCGATGAAAGGGAAAGAAAGTTATCCGCGGACGCGAAAAAAGCGCGAAGGTTCTCGCGCCGCGTGGTATAATCCCCGCCATGCAAAAATCCCAAACGCCTGTGCTAGCACCGCAGTGAACAAACTTCTTCGCAACCTCACCTTCCAGGTGCTGATCGCCGTAAGCCTTGGGGTGCTGATCGGCGTCGTTGCTCCAGATGTCGCCAAGAAGCTCAAGCCGATCGGCGACACGTTTGTGAATCTCGTGAAGATGGTGATCACACCCATCATCTTCCTGACGATCGTACACGGCATCGCCAGTATGGCGGACCTCCGAAAGCTCGGGCGCGTGGGCGGGAAAGCGTTGCTGTACTTCGAGGTGGTGTCTACGATTGCCTTGGCGATCGGATTGATCGTGGTCAACATCACCAAACCCGGCGCTGGTCTTGACGCGTCGGCGATGCCTACCGGCGACGTGTCCAAGTACACCTCGGTCGGCACGCAGCAGAGCACCCTCGAGTTTCTGACGCATATCGTGCCTAGCAACGTGGTGGCGGCGTTCGCGTCCGGTGATTTGTTGCCTGTCGTGTTCTTTGCGGTGTTGTTCGGTGTGGCGCTGACAGCCGTGGGCGATGCCGGCCGCGATATCGCCGACTTCTTGTACAAGCTGCAAGCGGTGTTCTTCAAGATTGTGGCGATCGTCATGAAGGTGGCACCCATCGGTGCCTTTGGAGCGATGGCGTACACGATTGGCAACTTTGGTTTGAAGACGCTCCTGCCGTTGGGGCGATTGATGCTCGACGTCTATCTCACGATGGCCATCTTCATCTTCGTCGTGCTGGGACTGATCTGTCGCGCCTACGGCTTCAAACTGTGGCCCTTCCTGCGCTATATCCGCGAAGAGATCGTCTTGGTGCTCGGCACGTCGAGCTCGGAGCCCGCGCTGCCACGCATGCTGGAAAAGCTTGAGCGCTATGGCTGCGCCAGGCCGGTGGTGGGATTGGTCATTCCGACGGGCTACTCGTTCAACCTCGATGGCACCAGCATCTATCT
>JANOPS010000284.1:0-2235 GCA_031421995.1 Gemmatimonadaceae bacterium | reverse complement strand
ATACGTGGTGGCGATCCCCGCAGTATCCAACAGGTCCTTCACACCGAACGGAATGCCATGCAACGGGCCGCGATAGCGACCTGCCGCGATCTCGGCATCGGCGGCTTTCGCGCGTGCCAACGCGCGATCTCGCGTCAGCGTAATGACGCAGCGAAGCTTCGGATCATGCGTCGCGATGCGATCGAGATAGATCTGCGTGAGTCGCTGCGATGTGAGCTGCTTGCGCTCGATCCAACGCGACAGCGAGGTTACCGGCGCAAACGCGATGTCGGTGTCGCTGGCCGGAAGCGCGCCAGGGTCGAACGCACTGCGCACGAATCGATCGCGGGTTGGTGCTACGAAGCTCACGGCCTGCGCCGGACTCCACACCGTGGCCGGTGACAACTCCGCCGGAATGGACACCACGCGGGGTCCCACGCGCCGCTCGAGTGTTGAGGAGAGCGTCCGTCGCCAACTCTCCGCCATCATCGAGCGCTCTTCGGCGGTGTACGAGACCTGCGCGAGTTTTTCAGCGGCGGCGAAATCCTCTGCCGACACGATCGGCCCCGCACCCGCTGACGTCCCAAACGCCGGCGGCGCGCCCGGTGTCGTTGCCACGGTGGCGCTTCGTGCTGCCGCAGGCTGCTCATTGCCTCGGCATGCGGCCGCCACACCGGCCAGCGCGATGGGTGCCTTGATCAGGAACTCTCGTCGTGTATTCACGCCTGGTTCTCCGGTATCTTCTGAGTGTGCGCTTTGACAAGCACGCCGCCCCACGACGCGGGGTCGACATCGCCAATGGTTTGCGTCAGCGTCCACGCATGGCCTGCCGGATCACGCAGCTGTGCCTGACGCTCCCCATACGGATGGTCAACCGGCGCACTCAGTCCACTCGCTCCCCGTGCCAGCGCACGCTCGTAGGTCGCGTCGATATCGCTCACACGCACCATCAGCGTTGCGGGCGGTCGCTCGCCCGTAGCAGGGGCGGTGCTGGCGTCCCACGCGACCGCCACGACGGCACCATTGCCGAGCGTGAGTTGTACTCGATGCCCGGGGATACGAAGCCGCTCTTCGCATCCCAGCACATCGCGCAGCCATGTCACTGCCTGGTCTAGGTCGGGATAGCTGCGCACGGGAATGAAGGTCGACGCGGGGATCGATCGATTGGTTGGCAGCGACGGAGGCTTCGACAGCGCAGACGTCACGATCAGCATCGCATGCAATCGCTCCTCCTGTTGCGCCAATACCATTGGCCAGGCCGTTGCGTGCTGATCGCGCGCCGTCTCGGTGATGAATCCATCGTGCGTCAACACGACATGCGTGCCATTGGCATCAGGCGTGAACGTCACGGACACTATCGTTTCCGCACCAGCGGTGCCGGCAGTAGCCCACGTGAGCACCACCCGTGTGCTTGGTACGAGCTCCAGAAAGCGCCCGTAGTGCGGATGGCGCTTCGGTGGCGTGCCGTCGTCGAAGCGCTGCGCTACGTCAAAGTGGAATGGGGCACCAATCTCGGCTTGCATGCGAACGGAATCGGGCTCGGCAAACCAGGCGCCCCAGCCCGTCGTCCACGCCTGATACAGTGTGGCGGCCGAGTGCGGCACGTGCCGAGACACGATGAGTGAATGCATGGAGGGCGAGGGAGACATGCCGCAGATAGTAACGCCACGCGTCGCGGATCAGGAGACTCTTGTTCGATGTTGGTTCCGAACGGCGCATCCACAGATCGCGAGCAACCCGCCGCGATAGAGTCGGTGGCAGCCGCCATTCCGCGATTGCTCAGGCGACCTGAAGGCGCGCCCGGCCGCGTTCAGGGAGCATGTGCACCAGCCATGCCGAGCCGAGTGGCAGCGCGACGATCGCCCACAAGGTGTTGGCCAATCCGAATCGATCGGCCATCGCACCCAACAGCGGCGCTGCAATGCCGCCAACGGTCACCGCCAATCCAACGGTCACGCCCGACGCTGTGCCGGTGCGATTGGGCAGCAACTCCTGCCCCATGACGACCAGCGCGCTGAACGGCAGAAAGAGGACGAACCCCACCGGCATCACCAACGCGAACGCCAAGGTGGCGGATCGTGCAGCGACGAACGCGGCGAGGAGCGGCACCAGCATCACAAACGCCGCACGCACCACGGCCTTTCGTCCAAACCGATCAGCCAGTGCGCCACCGGCCAACGTACCTACGGTGCCGGCGATCAACAGCGTCGACAGCGCACTCGCGCCTTGTGTGGCCGATCGGCCAAAGTGCGAAAC
>JANOPS010000283.1:0-1923 GCA_031421995.1 Gemmatimonadaceae bacterium | reverse complement strand
GTTTCGCACTTTGGCCGATCGGCCACACAAGGCGCGAGTGCGCTGTCGACGCTGTTGATCGCCGGCACCGTAGGTACGTTGGCCGGTGGCGCACTGGCTGATCGGTTTGGACGAAAGGCCGTGGTGCGTGCGGCGTTTGTGGTGCTGGTGCCGCTCCTCGCCGCGTTCGTCGCTGCACGATCCGCCACCTTGGCGTTCGCGTTGGTGATGCCTGTGGGGTTCGTCCTCTTTCTGCCGTTCAGCGCGCTGGTCGTCATGGGGCAGGAGTTGCTGCCCAATCGCACCGGCACAGCGTCGGGCGTGACCGTTGGATTGGCGGTGACCGTCGGCGGCATTGCCGCGCCACTGTTGGGTGCACTGGCTGACCGATTCGGATTAGCGAACACGTTGTGGGCGATCGTCGCGCTGCCACTCGGCTCGGCGTGGCTGGTGCACGCGTTGCCGGAACGCCGCCGCACACGTGTCGTGCCCCCGCTTCAGCCTGCCTGAGCATGCCGTCCCGCACTCACCCATCAAGCTCGTTCAGTCGCGGATTCACGAACGTGTGACCAGTAAGTGAATATCGGCGTCGAGGCGATCTTGTGTGAACACGGCATACGGATGTCCCGTGATCAGGGAAATCCGGTCACAGCCGCCAGAAATCCAGGAATACCTTCACCCACGCGTCGCGTCCGATGCCGCCTGGACCTTGGCGTAGGCAACGAAACGGCTGGCGCATGGTAGGGCACTACGGTGGCGCGCGCGGCGCGCCCGGCGCGTTGGTCGTCGTCAAGTCGCTTCCTGATCAGGGGGTCGAGATCGTTGATCTCGCCAAGGTGGACGCGCCGGCCGCAGACGAGGCCATGAGCCTCGCGGCATCGGCGGTCGCTGGAGCGCCGAGTGTCTTGGTGGACACTGCACCCACGCCCTTGCCCACGCGCGCAATGGCCGACGCACCGCAGGCTTTAGCGCCGATGTCCGTGCGAATAAGGGTCAGCAGGTCGAGTGCAGAAGTGCTGGCAAGTACCGTCCTCCCAGTCGCGCAAGGACTTCCCTTCAACCGCGTTCAAGAAATCACGCAAAAGGATTTCACTCTCGCGCCTCTGCGTCAGAGTCCTTGAACACCCCACGCGGTTTCGCGTGTTGGGGTAACGAACGGCGTGCGGCGAGAGCGGTCCAGCGGGGCTCGTTGACTACGCGACGGAGGTGCGCGCGGTGGGCCGCCGTGCCAACTCTACCAGAAATCGGTCTCAAACGATAACTTCTCGGATGCACGCATGGCGTTTGCCGGCGTCGCGGGAGCGTCGTTCCCGCTCGAGTGACAATTTGTTCGAGAAGTTCGCCGAGACTGTTCTGTGCTACGAGAGCTCCCGTTCGTGCTGCTGGATCGCTACGCTGTCGAGGCCGAGATCGGTCGCGGCGGGAATGCGGTTGTGTATCGCGCGCGGGACTTGGTCTTAGAGCGGATGGTGGCGATTAAGCTGATTCGCGAGGAGATCTCCTCTCCTAAGACCGTTTCGCGATTTCACCAAGAGGTGCAGGTTACCGCCAAGTTGGAGCATGCGAATATTCTGCACGTCTATGACACGGGCTCGTTCGAAGGCCGGCCGTTTGTCGTAATGGAGCTCGCCGCCGGCACGTCGCTGGGAGCGCAGTTAGCTGTGGAGCCGCAACTTCCCGTTGCCGATGCGCTGCGTATTGCACGCGATGTTGGGTTGGCCCTGTCGCACGCACACCTGAACGGTGTTGTGCATCGCGATGTGAAGCCTGAGAATATTCTGATCACCGAGGGTGGTGCATTCCTTGCGGACTTTGGTGTCGCACGACTGATGCACGAACGCCTCGTGGAGCAGCTGACATCGACCGGTATGGCCGTCGGTACCGTGCTGTACATGAGCCCCGAGCAGCTGTGTGCAGATCGAGCCATCGATGGTCGCAGCGATC
>JANOPS010000282.1:0-6248 GCA_031421995.1 Gemmatimonadaceae bacterium | reverse complement strand
GATCCTGCACGGGCGTTGAAGGCAACGTGCCGCTGAGCGACTCCCAGCGGTTGCCACGATCGCGAGTGACGTACACGCCGAGATCGGTGCCAACGAACAGGATGTCGGGGTCCGTTGGATCTTCCTTGATGACGTTGATTGATTCGTTCGGAAGGTTGGCTCCAATCGATCGCCACGTGCGACCCGTGTCATTCGATGCGAACAGATACGCACGCGTATCATCTTCACGAAACCCGGTGAAACTGACATAAACCGTCCCCGCGTCGCGATGTGAGAGCACGACGCGACTCACCCATTTCCTCGGCAGTCCCGCATCGATCTTACGCCAATCCGCGCCGTCGTTGGTGGTCAGCCACACGCGTCCGCCTTCGGTGCCACCCGCAAGCATGCCCGGCACAATCGTCGACTCGGTCAACATCGTGAGGGCGCCGGTGGGCACGAGGGCACGTTCAGCGGCCACGCTGACGGAATCACCAAGGTCGGGACTGACGGCCGTCCAGGTCGTGCCGCGGTCGGTGGTTTTCAGCACGCGGTTGCCGCCCGCGTAGAGCGTGCGCGGATTGTGCGGCGAGATGAAGAACGGCGTATACCAGCTAAAGCGCAGCAGGGCGCTCCCACGTAGCAATCGCGGGCGAATGTTCTCACTCGACGGGCCACCACTCAGTATCGACCCGCCAGTGATGTCCATGCGCATCATCGCGCCGTTCTGATGTTCGTAGTACACGAACCGGTCATCCGTGGGGTCGGGCAGTGTCACGTAACTGTCTCCGCCGGTCCACCGATCCAGGTACACGCTGCGCCATGGATCGGGTACCGCGTCATCCAGCAAGGCCGTGCTGGGCCCGAACATCGCCGCGTCGTCCTGCGTGCCGGCGAAAATGCGATAGGGCGTCTTGTCATCAGTAGCCACGAAGTACATCTGCGTGACCGGGATGTTGTTGAGATGCAACCAGCTCGCTCCGGCATCATACGACAGAAACAGCCCGCCATCGTTGCCAAGCAACAGGCGATCGGGATTGGCAGGGTCGATGATCAGTTCGTGATGATCCAGATGGAGTGCGCGCCCCTCGGTGTCGTGCAACCGCAGGATGCGATCACCAAACCGACGCCACGTGGCCCCACCATCGAACGACTCAAATCCGCGGTTGCCCAAGATGTACACGTGTTGCGCGTTGCGCGGGTCCACCCGCACGTCGGTGAACTTCCAGCCGAAGGTTCCGAACACCTCGTACAGATCCTCGGTGTTCACTTTCTTCCAGTGCTCGCCGCGATCCGCCGAGCGATACACTTCGCCGCCGATATACGGTCGATCTTTCGTCGTGGTGGCGGCGCGATTGTCGACAAACAGGTACAACACGTTCGGTGAGCCCGATGCGACCTCAAGTCCTGCGCGCCCCACCACGCCGGTCGGCAGTCCTCCTCGCACACGACGCCAGGTGGTGCCCCCATTGCGAGAAATGAACAATCCGCCGCGCGTGCCCGCTTCGATCTGCCAGCCCCAGGCGTACAACGTGAGGGGATTCACGGGATCCATCACGAGGTCCACCACCCCCGTGCTATCATCAATCGCCAGCACGTGTGTCCAATGCGCACCACCATCCGTCGTGCGGAACACGCCACGCTCGCGATTCGTCGACCACTGTCGCCCCATCGCCGCGACGTACACGATGTTGGGATTGGTGGGGTGAATGAGCACCTTTCCGATGTGGTGTGTTTCCCCAAGGCCCATGTGCGTCCACGAGTCACCGCCGTTGGTGGACTTGAACACACCGGTGCCCGGGTACGCGTAGCCAGAGTACCGCGGCTGCGCCTCTCCCGTGCCGACCCACACCACATTGGGTTGGCTGCGCGACACGGCCACGTCACCGACCGCGAACGCACTCTCGTGTTCGAAGACCGGCTTCCACGTAACGCCGTTGTTCACCGTCTTCCAAAGGTTGCCAGACCCCACACCTGCGTAGATGGTGCCGGTGTTACCAGGCGGAATCGCGATGGCCTCGATACGTGCACCGATCTTGACCGGCCCCACGGGACGCCACGCGAGGCCGCGATACCACGAGGCCTGCGCGAGCGATTGGTGAGCCGTCCACGCCGACGCGCGTTCGGCGGCTGTCGTGACCTGCGCGCTCAGGGCAATCGGCGCAAAGAGTGTGAGCGCACAAGCGAGTCGAGTGCGGCGTGGGCACAGCGGAGCGAGGCGCATACGGGATCCGGTTGGTGAAGGCGCGCGGGTCCTGCCTCGTCGACTGAGGCGCGCCGTGCTCGTCGCTCGCGTCGCTACGTGCGACTATCCAGGATGCGAGTCAACAGGGACTCCCAGACCGCATCGACTTCGGCGATGGCTGCCGTGTCGACGGAAGCGCTGTCCAGACGGTTGGTCAGTCGGCGGCGATTCTTGTGGTACGACAGTTCGTAGCGCGCCTTCGCCTGCTCAGGCGTAAGGTTTTTGGCGTACCACCCCGCAACGACGGCCAAGGTGGCAGGATTCCACGACCCTGACGGGAGGGAACCATCTTCGTACTGGAGCATGAGCTCCCATTCCCACGAACGATGTTCGGCAGTGAACGTCCCAGGGTCGGTCATAATGGAGTGCCAAGTGTGAATGGTCGAACAAGCACGCGTCCGGCGCACGTCATGATCGCGCGCAGCACACCGTCGCATGCTGCCGATTACGCAAGATAGCGCCACATTTGCAAAATCGACAACGGACAGCCACTGTTTCGTGGCAGGATACGACGACCGCTGTCGCACGACAGTCTTGCCGACGTTCACCCCTTCTCAGGAAGTGCCTCCATGGTCCGCCCGCTGATGCGTCTACTGGCTGTTCTCTGTGCCGCCCTGTGCGTGCAACCGGCCGCGGCCCAACGCCCCATCAAGGTGTTCCTCTCCGTCGACATGGAGGGGATTGGCGGCGTGGTGACCTCGGAGCAACTCAATCCCGCGGGCTTCGAGTACACGAAGTTCCGGGAATACATGACCGCCGAAGCGCTCGCCGCGATTGCGGGCGCTCGCGAAGCGGGTGCAACCGAGTTTGTGGTCGCCGATGCCCACGGCAATATGCAGAACCTGTTGATCGATCGATTTCCCGCCGGCGTGACCATCATTCGCGGATCGCCGCGTCCGTTGATGATGATGGAGGGTATCGATTCCACCTTCAGCGCGGTGATGTTCATCGGCTACCATTCCGCCACCACCAACCCGCAGGGCGTGCGCGCACACACCATCTCCAGCGCGACCTTCGCAGCGGTTCGACTGAATGACCAGCCGATGTCTGAAGGAAGCATCAATGCACTGATCGCCGGGCACTTCGGCGTCCCCGTGGTGATGGTTAGTGGCGATGAGCAGGCCGTTGGAGAAGTGCAAAAGCTGCTCGGTACAGTGGAAGGCGCGGTGGTGAAGCGGTCCATCAGCTTTCATGCCGCGGCGGTCATGACGCCCGAGGCGTCCCAGGCGTTGATACGCACAAAAGCCAAGGCTGCCATCGGCCGGCTGAAGGACTTTCGCGCGATGCCGTCGGTTGGCCCATATCGTCTTGACCTGACCTATAAGAGCTACACGCCCGCGGAAATGATGTCCTATCTTCCGGGAACATCGCGGGTCGATGCGCATACGGTCCGATTCGTGGCGCGCTCCATGGTAGAAGTCTCGCGATTTCTGGAGTTTGCCATCAGCTACCGGGCAGACCTCACGCCCTAGCACTCAGGAGGATCACCGTGTCCGCCAGTGTCCAACGCTTCACCGCGCTACATCATGCAAGCCAACCGCTGCTGCTCCCCAACGCGTGGGACGCCGCCAGTGCGGCGCTGTTTCAGGAACTCGGCGCCGACGCCGTGGCAACATCGAGCGCCGCGCTGGCATGGTCGCTGGGCTATCCCGACGGTGGTGCACTCCCACCGGCGGAGCTTCTCGCAGCGGTCACCCGCATCATGCGGGTGATGAAGGTCCCGCTGACCATTGATATCGAGCACGGCTATTCGAGTGACCCTGAAGCGGTCGCTGCGCTCGTGCAGGCGCTCGTGGAACAGGGAATCGCGGGGATCAACCTCGAGGACGGCACCGGAGCCGTGACGCTGCTCAAGGAAAAGATCGACGCGATCCGGCAACGGGTCGCGACAAACGAGCTCTTCATCAATGCCCGCACGGATGTGTTCTTGCAGAGGCTGGCACCCCCGAAGTTTGGGGTGGTGATGACACTGCGCCGCGCCGCTATCTATCACACCGCCGGAGCAGACGGGCTGTTCGTGCCAGGATTGAACTCGTGCGCGCACCTTGAAGAGATTGCCAAGGGCACCGACTTGTGTGTCAACCTGATGGCTCTTCCAGGACTGCCGCCGACCGACGAGCTGTTTGCGGCTGGCATGCGTCGCCTCAGTCTTGGTGCCGCACCGTTCAAGGCGGCCTACGCGGTCGCACGCGACATCGCGCGCCCCTTTCTTTCCACAGGATCGCTGGAGGCCATGTTTCCTCCCGGAGGGATTGACTACGCCGCGATGAACGCGCTGCTTGCTTCCCCGGCGCCAGAGTAGCGTTGCGATGAGGACACGCTTCGACGTTCGTGGTCCCATGATGTTCGTCGTCGCAACACTGGCGACAGTGTCGCCCCTTCACGCCCAACCTGGCACCCTCCGCGTCTTTCGAGACTGGGCACTGGGCTGCGACGTCTCACGTTCGTGTATCGCGCTCGGCACGCGCGCTGAAGACACCCCAGGGGCGTTCGTCCATCTTGAGCGGGGAGGCGCATCGCGCGACAGTCTTCGCATGACCATCGGCTGGTGGGCTGAGTCCGCTCCACAACGCGCCGCGGCGCTGCGGGTGCTCGCCGTGACCACCAAGCCGGGCAGCCCGATTGATACCATTCTGCTCGCAGCGGCGCTGCCAACGCGCAAAGACACGGCTCGTGAGGAGGACGACGACCGTCTCTTGCGTTTGGATGCCACGGCGGCGCCAGCGCTTCCCGGCGTCCGCGTGCGACCGTTCACAGGTGCGCATGATCGCGTCGCCGACTCCGCACTCGGCGCTCGCCTTCGACGTCGCGTAGAGAAACAGGTCGGCAGCGACTGTGATACCGAAGACGCCGCGCAGTTTGACGAAGTCGAGCCACTCAGCGCATCGCAGACGCTGATTGGCCTCAACTGTTCTCGCGGGGCCTACAATCTGTGGAGTCGTTGGTCCGTGGTCACGAACCGCAACGTGCAAACCGCGCGACCCGCGGTGTTTATGGATGCGGCGGCCAAGCCCACGCGCCAAAACGATGGATTCCTGGTGAACGGCGGCTACGACGCGGCTAGCGGAAAATTCGGCGCCTTCTCGAAGGGACGGGGGCTTGGCGACTGCGGGAGTATGAGCGAATGGGGGTGGGACGGGAGCCGCTTCGTCTTGCTGGAACGACGCGAGATTAATGAATGTCGCGGCGTGGCGAGCGACTGGTGGCCCATCACGTGGCGCGCGCGACAAACCCCGTAGCTGCCCGGGTTCGTCGCACGCGTCGCCTACGGCACAATCACCGGCGGCTTCTTATCCGGCAGCTTGTCAGTAATCGCCGGGAGTCTGCCGTTCATGGCGGCATTGAACGCCTTCAGGTCTTTCTCCATCAGCGACGCGAAATCATTCTTCGCCTTCGCGAGGTCGCGCTCCAGTTCGCCCAGCGTGGTGAGCGTGGCCGTGGTCGGTTTGAAGTCGGCGCCGCCGGCCACGTCGCCCGCGCCAGTGCCAATCTCGCCGGCCAACCAGATCAGGTTGAGATACACCTTGTACTGTTCGACAAACCACTTGTCGTCGCTGTGCAAGTCGGTCTTCGATACCAACTGCAGTTCGACCTTGAGCATCTTCTCGTCCAACTCGGCGAGCGCGGCCTTGGCCGCTGCATCGGCGATGTCCGACTTGCGATGGTCTTCGATTTGCTTGCGTATGATCTCCAGACGGTTCACGATGTCCGACGTGCTCGTGAGCGCGTCACGCACGCGCGTCTGCGCCGCGGTGGACAGCAAGAGGTCCGCGTCGCTCGAGGCGATCTCCCGGTCTTTGATCACGCGGAAGGATGTGGTGTACGGCACGCTATCGATCTTGAGTCGGAGCGCGTATTGGCCTGGTGAGGCCAGCGGACCAACGCGCTGCGGTCCCTGAATACCCCAATGGTTGATCGGACGCGTCACCGTTTTCTTGAAACGAGGCTCGTCCCAGATGCGCGGATTATCCGGAGGGGTGGTGCGCAGCTCCACCTGCTTCGGACCGTCATAGCGAAGATCCCA
>JANOPS010000281.1:0-1847 GCA_031421995.1 Gemmatimonadaceae bacterium | reverse complement strand
GATCCTGCACGGGCGTTGAAGGCAACGTGCCGCTGAGCGACTCCCAGCGGTTGCCACGATCGCGAGTGACGTACACGCCGAGATCGGTGCCAACGAACAGGATGTCGGGGTCCGTTGGATCTTCCTTGATGACGTTGATTGGTTCGTTCGGAAGGTTGGCTCCAATCGATCGCCACGTGCGACCCGTGTCATTCGATGCGAACAGATACGCACGCGTATCATCTTCACGAAACCCGGTGAAACTGACATAGACCGTCCCCGCGTCGCGATGTGAGAGCACGACGCGACTCACCCATTTCCTCGGCAGTCCCGCATCGATCCTACGCCAGTCCCTCCCGTCGTTGGTGGTCAGCCACACCCGACCCCCTTCGGTGCCGCCGGCCAGCATGCCCGGCACAATCGTCGACTCGGTCAACATCGTCAGGGCGCCGGTGGGCACTAGGGCACGTTCAGCGGCCACGCTGACGGAATCGCCAAGGTCGGGACTGACGGCCGTCCAGGTCGTGCCCCGGTCGGTGGTTTTCAGCACGCGGTTGCCGCCGGCGTACAGCGTGCGCGGATTGTGCGGCGAGATGAAGAACGGTGTATACCAGCTGAAGCGCAGCGGGGCGCTCCCACGTGGCAATCGCGGGCGAATGTTCTCACTCGACGGTCCGCCACTCAGAATCGATCCGCCGGTGATGTCCATGCGCATCATCGCGCCGTTCTGGTGTTCGTAGTACACGAACCGGTCATCCGTGGGGTCGGGTAGCGTCACATAACTGTCTCCGCCTGTCCAGCGATCCAGGTACACGCTGCGCCAAGGATCGGGCACTGCATCATGAAGTGAAGCGGTGCTGGGCCCGAACATCGCCGCGTCGTCCTGCGTGCCGGCAAAAATGCGATAGGGCGTCTTGTCATCGGTGGCCACGAAGTACATCTGCGTGACCGGGATGTTGTTCAAGTGCAACCAGCTGGCTCCGGCATCATACGACAGGAACAGCCCGCCATCGTTGCCAAGCAAGAGGCGATCAGGGTTGGCAGGGTCGATGATCAGTTCGTGATGATCCAGATGGAGTGCGCGCCCCTCGGTGTCGTGCAATCGCAGGATGCGATCACCAAACCGTCGCCACGTGGCCCCGCCATCGAACGACTCAAATCCACGATTGCCCAAGATGTATACGTGTTGCGCGTTGCGCGGGTCTACCCGCACGTCAGTGAACTTCCAGCCGAAGGTGCCAAAAACCTCGTACAGGTCCTCGGTGTTCACCTGCTTCCAGTGCTCGCCGCGATCCGCCGAGCGATACACTTCGCCGCCGATATACGGTCGATCTTTCGTCGTGGTGGCCGCACGATTGTCGACAAACAGGTACAACACGTTCGGTGAGCCCGCCGCGACCTCAAGTCCCGCGCGCCCCACCACGCCGGTCGGCAGTCCTCCTCGCACACGGCGCCATGTCGTGCCTCCATTGCGAGAAATGAACAGCCCGCCGCGCGTGCCCGCTTCGATCTGCCAGCCCCACGCGTACAACGTGCTGGGATTCACGGGATCCATCACAAGGTCTACAACTCCCGTGCTATCATCAATCGCCAGCACGTGTGTCCAATGCGCACCACCATCCGTCGTGCGGAACACGCCACGCTCGCGATTCGCCGACCACTGTCGCCCCATCGCCGCGACGTACACGATGTTGGGATTGGTGGGGTGAATGAGCACCTTTCCGATGTGGTGTGTTTCCCCAAGGCACATGTGCGTCCACGAGTCACCGCCGTTGGTGGACTTGAACACACCGGTGCCCGGGTACGCGTAGCCAGAGTACCGCGGCTGCGCCTCTCCCGTGCCGACCCACACCACATTGGGTTGGCTG
>JANOPS010000280.1:0-4130 GCA_031421995.1 Gemmatimonadaceae bacterium | reverse complement strand
CGCCAGTGCAGACGGTCACGTTGACGCCCGGACTCGACACACTCGGCGTCGGGACCACGCGAACGATTGCCGCGGCACTGCGTGATGCAGGAGGTGCGCTGCTGACCGGCCGCTCCGTGGCGTGGATCTCGAGCAATGCGGCCGCGGTGTCGGTCTCGTCTACCGGTGCGGTGACGGCCGTATCACCCGGAACGGCAACGATTACTGCGACGAGCGAAGGAAGGAGCGGGACGGCGACGATCGTGGTGCTTGCACGCCTGGCCAGTGCGGTGATTCTTTCGCCTGCAACGGCGACGTTAGTGGTCGGCACGACGCAAGCGCTGACGGCACAGATTACCGACGCGCAAGGCAATCTGCTCACCAACCGCCCTATCGCCTACATCAGCGACGTGCCATCGATCGCCGCCGTTTCGAGCACTGGCGTCGTGACGGCACTGTCTCCAGGAAGCGCACGTATCACGGCCACCAGCGAAGGACGAGTCGGCGTGGCCACTGTGCAAGTCATTCCCATTCCCGTGGCGACCGTGCAGCTCTCGCCGACTACGGCAACGCTGCTCGTTGCCGCGACGCAGCAACTGGTCGCGACGGCACGGTCCGCCGAGGGCACACTGCTGACCGGACGAACGACGACGTGGACCAGCGGCGCATCGTCGATTGCCAGCGTCAATGCGTCAGGCATGGTGACCGGCGTCTCTCCCGGCGTGGCCCTCATTCTCGTGACTGTGGATGGCGTGTCCGCGACAGCGACCGTGACGATAACGGTGCAGACGATCGCGTCACTGGTGCTCACACCGGTGGATCCGGCAATCCCCGTGCTCGGTGCCGTACAGCTCTCGGCGCAGCCACGTGATGCGGCGGGAGCCGTGTTGACTGGTCGTACGGTGACGTGGTCGTCGGCCGACGAGAACATCGCGTTTGTATCGAGCACGGGTAACGTTGTGGGATTTCGCGTGGGCACGGTTCGCATCACCGCTACATCGGAGGGAGTCAGTGCATCGACGCTTGTTACAGTTCGCTGAGTTTTGTCCCAGGATGGCGCGACGCGTTGCGCGCTCGGTCGTTGTTCGTGGATGCCGGTGGGCCTTCGCGCTGTTGGCTGCGGGAGGGCTGCCACTCGCCGCACAGACGTTGGCACCCAAACGCCTCTTGACGACGGGACCCGCTGCCGGCTGTGATGTCCCAGCGTCGGGTCAAGGGGCCATTGCGCGACGCGACAACGCCGAGGCGCGCCGTTTGGCGGCAGCCGGTCAGGAGGCTGCGTTGGTTGGTGATCAAGCCGCGGCTCGCGACGCATTTGCGCGTGCGGCGGTGCTCAACCCCGGCGATGAGCGCGTCGCGTATGACCTCGCGCGCGCGCACGAGGAGCTATCAGAATCGGGCAAGGCGATCAGCGAATACTGCCGGTATCTCACGTTGTCGCCAACGGGTCGGGAGTCGGTGGATGTGCGAGAGCGACTGGTACGACTGGTGCCGCGGCCGGTGCAGCAACGTGCGCAAGACGTGCAGGTCGCTTTTCGGCTTGGTCTCGCGCTCTTCGACGATGGACGCTACGACGCATCGGTGCGTGCGTTTGACGACGTGGTGAGGCTGTCGCCCGTTGCGGCCGAGGGATTCTACAATCGTGGTCTCGCACGTGCTGCGCTGGGAAGGCGCCCGGCGGCGTTGCAGGATTTGGAACAATATCGAGCGGCATCGCCAACCGTTGATGACCGCGTGGCGATCGGACAAGCGATTGAAACGCTGCGGCGTCCCGTGTTCAGCCCGGCCATCGCGTTGTCGCGCGGTATCCTGCCGGGGTTTGGACAACTTTATACGTCGCGTCCGTTGCGTGGATTGGTGGTGCTGGCGGGCGTCGCCGGTGCGACGGGGTTTGCGTTCACCTCCCGCACCACATCAGCGGTCGTGAACTACGTCGATCCCAACGGTGTGCCAGCACCGTATACGCTGCGGACTACTGAGCGTCCGTACGCGACCACCGGCCTTGCGGTGGCGGCAGGCCTCACGCTGGTCAGCGCGATTGAAGCGGTGTGGTTTGCCAAGCGCTCACAACGCGGTGCGTCGATCGTGGCGAAGCGAGGCGCGGGATCGGTTACGACGTCACCGTCGCGCGATCTGAGTCTTCGTCTCTTGCCGACGGTCGGAATTGATGCCGCAGGCGTGCGCGTCACGGCACGCTTCTAGCTTGAGCTCTAGCGTCGGGTTGATACACACGAGCGGCGTACGACAAGGGCATCCCGCCGTACGCCGCTCGCGGACGTCTCGCTATTTGTGTGTCAGCGTGTAGACGTACGCGGCCACCGCCTGCACCTGCGGATCGGTGAGCGCCATGCGCCCACCACGTGCGTTCATTGCTCGCGTACGCTTCGGATCCTTGATCTTGTCGGCAGGCACGCCCGACACAATGATCCCGACGATTTCGTCGAAGCTTCCCGTCTTGAGTTGGACCCAGGCCTTCCCGTCGAGCGCCGGCGCGTTGGCGCCGCCAACACCGCCAACACCGTGGCAGTTCTTGCATCCGCCTTGGTTGAAGAGCGAGTCGCCGAGGGTGACATTGGCGGGCGTCACGGCCGCTGGTTTGGCTGGCATCGCGTTCTTGGCGGCAGCACCGCCGCCAGCCGGCGACGGAGACTGTTTTGATGCCGACGAACGGCACGCGCTGAACAGTGCGAGTGACGTGCACAGCGCGACGGACAGGCGAAAGGCGTTGTGGCGCATGGGAGCTCAAGTGGAGGTCAACAGGGAACGGGCCGGTGGCTACAGCGATAGTATCGCGCACAAAAACCGCGCTGTCGAGAGCTGGTCAGCCGGGTGCCGCCGTGGCCAGCGGATCGGCCGCAGGGGCTGTCGTCGCCGACACGCCGCAGGAAGGGCAATACGGGAAGAACGCGTTCTTGCGCGTGCTGCAGCTCGGGCACGCATCGAAGAGCCGCAGCCCGCAGTGGACGCAGAAGTTCGACGGGTTGAGCGGCCCGCCAGCGATGGCTCGCTCGCACCCTGGACAGACCCCACCGCTGATGCGCTTCACCGCATCTTCGTACGCCAACGACTTCCGGCGCTCGCCCTCGCTCTGTTGTTCGACCTGCTGACGTTGCGCAAGATATTTTCGCATGGCGCGAATCACGTACACGCCGACCACGAGACTCGCCACCACGCCCACGCCGTAGCGCACGTAGCCGCCGTAACTGGGCAGGTATGGGACCAGCTCCACGAAGAAAGCGAACGTGGCGAACAACACAAACCCCCGCCACAGCGGCCAGTACTCAGTCTTCCGTTTGCGCGCGACGAGCCAGCCGGCGATCAGGAGCAACGGAAGCGTGAGGGCGAGACGAATACCGAACACGCGCAACTCTTGCGAGAAGCGAGCACGCTGGTAGCGATCGCCCGCCGCGACTTCAAGCTCGCTGTTGCGCTGCCGGTTTGCCTCGGTCGCCTGCGCGACGGCAAGCAATGTCCCATCGAGTGCTTCGACTTGCTGTTGCGCCGTGCGTTCCGCTGCCTTGAGCGCGTCGAGCGCGCGCGTGCGGGTGATGACCTCGGGATCCTGTGTCGGGTCGGTGGTAGCGGTGCGGGTGGCGACCCAATTGTCGAAGGCGTCTCGCTGTGACGCGTAGGCGTTCTTCGCCATCGTGAACTGCTGGTCGGCCCGTTCGTGAGCATCCTGTGCGACACGCTGCACTGTGGTGAGTGAATCCAGCGCGGTACGCAGGATGGCGCGCTGCGTCGGATCGACAAACTCCTCGATGGACACGCTTTGGTCGACGCCCGGAAGATCGCCGACGATCTTTCCGCCAAGCCCGATCAAGAAGCTCGCGAAAGCGAGCGAGACCGCCCACATCGCCATCGCGAAGAGCTTTTCGGGGACACGAAAACTTCTGAACATGGCTATCGACCTTTGAAGGCGGCAATCGCTTGTCGCGTGAATGCAGAGAGCACCATCGTGCCACTCATGGCGGCCCGTTCAGAGAGCAGGGCATCCCACGTTTCCGTCCCCGCCCAAAACACGCGTTTCAGCTGAGCCATCGCGTCGGGATTACAGCCGGCCAACTTGTGTACCTCCACGTCGATGGCGGTGTCGAGCGTCGTGACGTCGTCAAAGAGTCGCGAGTACAGGCCGTGTCGCTCTCCCCACG
>JANOPS010000279.1:0-1917 GCA_031421995.1 Gemmatimonadaceae bacterium | reverse complement strand
GCCCGCGACGTCGGCCTGCGAACCGCATCGCGCGTGGATCGAATCGCAAGTCGCGCTCGGGCGGAACGCGGTGAGCGTGTTTCAGGATCGGGTCGACCAGCACGGCTTCACGCACCAGTACAACTCGGTCAAGCGCTTCGTCGCGACGCTCAAGGCGCGGGCGCCGGAGCGCTTCGATGTGCTGGAGTTTCTGCCCGGCGAAGAAGCGCAGGTCGACTACGGGCAGGGCGCGCCGACGCGCACGGCGTCGGGCAAATCCCAGCGCCCGATCCTGTTCGTGATGACGCTCAAGTATTCGGGCAAGAGTTTTCGGAAAGTGGTGTGGAAGACGTCGCAGCTGGTGTGGGCGCAGCTGCATGAAGAGGCCTTCCGCGCCTTTGGCGGCTGCTGCCGCTACATGGTGCTCGACAACTTGAAGGAAGGCGTGGTACAGCCCGACCTGTACGAGCCGGGTCTCAATCCGGTGTACGCCGCGATGCTGGCCCACTATGGCGTCGTCGCCGATCCGTGTCGCGTGCGCGATCCCAATCGCAAGGGGACGGTCGAATCGGCGATTCAGCACACGCAAAGCACCGCCTTGAAAGGACGCACCTTCGACTCGCTCGAGGCGCAAAACGCGTGGCTCGCGGAGTGGGAAGACCGCTGGGCCTCGCCGCGTATTCATGGACGGAAGAAGCGCCAGGTGCTGGAGCTATACCGTGAGGAACAGCCGCAGCTCCTGCCGCTGCCGCTCGTGGGCTTTCGCGCGTTCACCCAGAGCGTGCGCACGGTCGATGATGCAGGCTTGGTGCAGATCGAGGGCGCGTACTATGCGGCCGGCGAGGCGGCGCTCGCCAGCGTGGTCACGGTCCGCGTGTATGCGCAGGCGATTGAAATTCTGGATCGCACCGGCGTCGTGCTCCGCCGCCACGAGAAGGCGCTGCGCAAAGGGGCCTTCGTGATGGCGGAATCCGATCGCCTCTTCAATCCGTCACGACACACCGCGCGCGTCTTGGCGCGCGCCGCGCAGATCGGCCCGCAGACGGCCGCGCTGGCGCAAGTGCTCTTCGCGCGTCTCGGGCGACCGGGACAGCGGGCGCTCTATGGCCTCGCGAGTTTGCCGCGCACGTATGCGTGCGCCGACATCGAAGCGGTGTGTGCGCGTCTGCTCGCCGCTGACTGCGTCTCGTACGCGGCGATCAAGACGGCGCTCGCGCGGCGTGCCGAGGAGACGCAGGCGGCTGCGGCCGTCGCGCCGGCGCTGGCGCAAACGGGCCCAGGCATCCGCGCCCTCACGGAATACCAAACGTTTTGGGAGCAGCACGCGGCCGACGAGGCGTCAGCGATCCCCGCGGCGGTGTCCGCATGATGATGTCGATCACCGAACTCGAACAGGCGCTCCGCGCGCTGCGCTTGTCGGGCATGAGCGCGACGATGCAGGCGCGCGCGCTGCAAGTCGCGGCGCACGAGATGGATTTCCTCGAAGCGTTTTCGTGGCTCGTGCAAGATGAACTGGATCGGCGCCGCTCGCGGCTGCTCGAACGGCGCTTTACGCTCTCCGGACTGCGTGAACGGAAAGACCTGAAAGACTTCGACTGGACCTACAACACGCGGCTGCCGAAGCGCGACGTGCTGGCACTGGGCACGCTGCAATTTCTCGACGCGAAAGAGGATTTGCTCCTGATCGGCCCGCCTGGGACCGGGAAGAGTCACTGCGCGAAAGCGCTCGCGCTCCTCGCCGTGCAACGCGGCTACAAAGTGCTGTACCGCGAAGCGCATCAGCTCATCGAAGACCTCGCGGAGGCGCGTGAACTGGGCCAGCTCCGCGCGTATCGCCAGCAACTCAAGACGGTGGATCTCTTGCTGATCGATGATCTGTTTCTCCGAAAGCTCCCCCCGCAGGCCGGCGACGAACTGGCCGACGTGTTGATGAGTCGC
>JANOPS010000278.1:0-1890 GCA_031421995.1 Gemmatimonadaceae bacterium | reverse complement strand
GTTCGATGCGTCACCTACGCCTGACGTCATGTTGGTCGGCATTTGGGAATCCACGACGAACGACGAAGCACATTTGTACTCGTATGCCGTGGTGAAAGAGTTCGTCATACCGCCGCTACGATATCGAGACGTGGTCGGGGCGGGCGCTCGCGTGCTGCTGTACGAAAGGACGGCGAGCGACCCCTTGCGACCGTGAGTGAAGGATGAAGAACGCCTTGTCGCCATGCAACGTCTCCTCGCGCCCGTGCACCAAGGGGCTGGCGGACCCTGGAACGCTTGACTCCAGAACGGATCGACGCACTGGGGACGTACTGCCCCGACATTGAGTCACGTCGGCCCCACAAAACGGGGCACGCGCTGATCGGGTACACGTCGCGATGTGGCGATAACGGTCGCGCGACCTTCGCGAATAGCTTGGCATAGCCGCCGTTGATCACTCTCGTCGCGCAAGCCACCGCGACTTCGCCCCGCCCACTTGCGGACTCACGACACTAAACCTATAATAGGACTGGGTCCCATTGCAACACTTTCAAAAGCTGCGTGTAGTTCCGGGCCCAGCCTTCGATTTGGCAGCGTTTCAGGTGAAAGTTCGGGCCGGCAATTTTCACCCGTACACAACGTCGGCGCTTCGCCGCGTGATTGCCGTGTATGAATGCAGCCGAGCCGAGGCGCGTCGGATTATACAGACGATTGTTTGCAAGTTGGCGAAGCACGACTACGTGCGCACCGTTCGGCTGAACAACGGCATGCTGGCAGACGAGTACGGGACGAGGTTTGATGAGCTCGGGTGGTATGTAAAGCTGCTCATAAATCAGGATGATGGGGAGCACGACGTGGTCTCGTGTCATCTCACGAGATATCCACTCACAACCATGTCGGAGACGATAGACGCCTTCGACCCAGGCATGGAGTAACGTATGGCAAATGCTTCGGAATCTCGTCGGCTACCAAGGCCGTGTGGAGCGTGCGGCGAGGGCGTGTTTATTCGCACCGACGTCAAGGGTCACGTCTTTGCATATCGAGAAGAACTTGACTTGGAAATGCCAGAGTCGCTGCTCATGCACGTCTGCAATGTGTGCGGCGAGATGCGAGAAAGCGCCGCCAGCACGCAATCCCTCGACGAGGCGCTGGGCCGTAGCTACGCGGCGCGGCACCGCGCCGCAGCCACTGAGGCGGTGACACGCCTAACAGCCGTCGGCTGGCGCCAGATCGAGATTGAGCAGGTCATGGCGCTGTCCACCGGATATCTCAGCAAGGCGCTCCGCGGCGAGAAGGCGCTGTCGGGGCCCACCCTGCGACACCTGATCCATGTCTCGTACCACCCGCGCACAGCGCTACGCGATCTTGCACCGCTGTACCCCAACATCAAGGCGCTACAAGAGAACCTCAGTCGACGTGGCGTGGTCGCCGCCGAGTAACCCAGACGCCCCCCACGAACCGCGGTACAATGACGTGCGAGCCTAGCGCGCAAGAGCCCGCCACTGCACATTCGCCCTCGCGTTCACCATGCATGGTTGCCGAGGAAACGCATGGTGCCGCTCTCCTCCAGGACTCTCACGCCTTCCCAAGGCTCGTCGAATGCCACTGTTGCTCCTTCTTTTGCTGTCGCTCGCAGCTTGCCGACGCACCGACGCACCGCGCGCATCCGCCCAGCAACTTGCCTCGGTAGTCGTGGTCACCGGTACGACGCCGTCCTCACTCACCATTCGCGATGGAAATCCGAACGAGCTGCGCATTCGCGGCAGCGGCTTCGGCGTGGACGACAATACCGTCATGCTCGGTCCCATCACGCTGACCAGCGTCAAGTCGGCAGAGCAGGGCACCCTGCTGATCATTCGCGTGCCGGACCGTGTGCCCAGTGGTGGCGGTGCGGCGCCGATGCCGTGGACA
>JANOPS010000277.1:0-5779 GCA_031421995.1 Gemmatimonadaceae bacterium | reverse complement strand
GTTCGATGCGTCACCTACGCCTGACGTCATGTTGGTCGGCATTTGGGAATCCACGACGAACGACGAAGCACATTTGTACTCGTATGCCGTGGTGAAAGAGTTCGTCATACCGCCGCTACGATATCGAGACGTGGTCGGGGCCGGCGCTCGCGTGCTGCTGTACGAAAGGACGGCGACCGGCCCCCTGCGACCGTGAGTGAAGGATGAAGTCTCAACCAATCAGTTGACGCGAAGCCGCCACAGTGTTGTTGATGTGCAACGGGCCTTGGATCTGGAATACGGGCCGAGCCTCCATTTTGAGCGTCAATCGATGTGACTGTCCTCAGTGTAACCGCCCCCAGTGTAATCGCCCTCAGTGAAACCGTCCTCGGAACGTGCGAAGCCGATTCATGTGGCCAGTGGCATGAAGCTTGCGCAGCTGGTAAGCACCAAGGGCAAGAAGTTCTCTCTCCAATTGACGGAGCGGCGCTTCGATGGCCCCATGTTCCGCACACTTCTCCAGAGAGCTTCACATGACAAAGAAGACGTTTGTGGCACCCATCCTCAGCGAGGAAGATTCCGTCGCCGATGCGACGCTTCAGATGGTATCGCGTCGCCTGCAGCAGATTTCCTACAACTGACCCTGGTCGACTTTGGACGCACGGCGCCCGACCAGGTGGTCGGGCGCCGTGGTGTATGCGGGAGCCTCGAGAACATTTGTTTGATGGAGGGCGTCCGGCCCCGGTGCGTCGACCGCGACATCGGCGCGACGTGCTCGTTACCAAGCAAATGCATAAGTCGTTGGTTCATTGAGTTCATTCTTCACTACTGCAGATCTTTTCTTCCATGCTCCGATCCTCACCCCCTGACGTGTCCGGCGTGACGATCGCCTGCGACGACCCGCTGGTCCGCCAGCTGGTCGAGGATTGGTTGCGTGATGCCGAGATGGCGTGGCCCGGGCCGTTTTCCATCACCGTACTGACAGGTGACGTCTGTCCATTCGACACGGACGACCGCGACGGAATTCCCCAAGTCGGCATTTCTGTCCAAGCAGGCGCTCCGCTTCACACCGTGAGAATCACATGGGAGGACGCGCCTGCGGTCGCCGTCGTCGATGCAACCGAGGCAAAGGCAACGCTCTGGATGTCGCCCGCTGCGTTGAGACAATTTGACGCCGCCGAACGAAGCTTTCTGCTGGTCATGCTGGTTTTCGTCATGCGTCGCGTTGGCTGGTACCACGTGCATGCCGCATCACTGGTCGATCGCGGAGGGCGCGGTTGGCTGATTGCCGGCAACTCGAACTGCGGTAAGTCCACCACCACGGCGCTGATGGCGACACAGGGCTGGCAGGTTGCGACTGACGACATTGGGTTTCTGGTACGTGACGGCGAACGCATCGCCTCCGTTGGGATGCGTACGCCCGTGGCGCTCCGACCAGGGGGACTTGCCATGCTCGGCGCGAGTGGCGGCATCGACATGAGCCGCCGCCAGAAGTCGGGCTTCTGGCCCGAAGATCTTGGTGGCGCATGGACACCACGGGTGATCCCGGAGATTGTTGCGTTCCCAACGATCGGTGAACGCACGGCACTTACGCCGACAACGCCGCGAGAGGCGCTTGCGGCGATTGTCCGGTGGTCCGTGTGGGTGCTGTACGAGCCGGCCTTTGCGCAGGAACATCTTGATGCGCTTGGAATGCTGGCGCGTCAGTCCCGGTGTTTTCATCTCACCTTGGGTCCCGATCTCTTTGAACACCCCAGTCTCTTGGAGGAGTTGGCGTCATGACCACTCACTTTTCCCGGCATCCTGATATCCGCCTGACTGCACTGGAGGGCGAGGGAGTCGTGCTGCACCTCGGTGCGCGCAAGTACTTCACGGTGTCCGAGACGGGGCTCTCGATTCTCGAGGCGTTGAAGTCGCCCAAGCAATTTGACGAAATCGTCCAGCTGATCACGGAAGAGTATGACGTCACACCCGACGCGGCCAACGAAAGCGTGAAGGCATTCGTGGATCACTGTGTGAGCGCCGCGGTCGTGCAGGCCACCACGTCTTGACCACGTCGCTGCCAGTCCGATGGCGGTTGCGGCTGGCAGTGTTGGTCGCGGTCGTTCCCCCGTTGCTCCACGTGCTTCCGGTGCATCGGCTTGCGTCGTGGCTGGGACGTCCGCGCGCGGCGCGTGAAAAGCCGCCAACAGAGCTGTTGGTTGCGCGTGTCGACGCGTGGCTGCGGCGCCTGCCCTGGCCATGGCGCACGACATGCCTCAAGCGAGCATCGGTGCTGTATGGCCTACTGAGGCCGTTGGACGTCGACATGCAGTTGCACATTGGCGTGCGGCGCATCCCAGGAAAGGCTTTCCAGGCGCATGCGTGGCTGATGCGACGCGATGCTCCCTTTCTGGAGCCGGAGGGTTCCGACTTCGCAACCTACCAGGTGATTGCTCGCTTTCCGGAATTCCCTGCTGAGGCAACGTGATGTCGGGGCTGACTATTGAGGAAGTTGCACAACTGTGCCAAACCCTCACGATCACCGACCGGGCGAGCGACGCGGGCCGTTGGCCGGTGGCTACACCGTGGGCCGACATGAACACGACGGCCTTGCTCGCGCTCACCAAGTCGGAAGGGGCGGATGTGTGGCTGGATCGTCGCCTTCGGGAGAACCGAACCGCGGTTCCAGTCACCATTGCCACCAAGCTACGCGAGCGCATGAAGAGGGCCGCGGTCCTCAATCTCCGCATCGACGAACAGACAGTGCGCGTTGGGGCGCTGCTCACGGCGCATGATCTGCCATGGGCGCTGATCAAGGGGCAGGCGCGGCGCGCGGCAGCGTCCAAGTACCCCTTCGCGAACGCGCGTACCGTCTCTGATGTAGACCTGCTGGTGCCCCAAGACACGGCGCACGATGCTTGGCAGTTACTCTGCACACACGGATTCTCCCGACTCTACGAAGAGTCTCCGTGGATCAAGGCTGACCACCACCTCCCCGTGATCAGCGACGCAAGCGGCGTGGCCGTCGAACTGCACACGACCACCATGCTCACCGTGCCACCGACGGAAGCATGGCGGCGTGCCACCGAGGGAAGTGATGAAGTCGAATGGCAGGGATTAGCGGTACGCGTTCCCTCGGCCACCGAGCTTGTCTGGCAGGCGCTCGCCGGTGGCGCCGCAGACGGCGTGGAGGGCTTCGCCCTGCGAGCACTTCTGAGTGTGGCGGCAATTCTGACCACGCAGCCGTCCATCGATTGGGAACTGATCGCCGCGCGCATGGCAGCAGCGGAAGTCGCTGAGGTGGAGACTGATCGCCGCGTCGGCGACGAACAGCTTCGGCGATATCTCGACCTTGCCGCGGCATTCGCGGGTGTAGAGGTTCCGGCGGTCTTTCGACCACGCACACCCGCGAACATCGCTCTCCTGCTACGCTGGCGTTCTCGGCTGTATGGGTCGCGCGTACCACGAGCGGTCCGCGAACGACTTCTGGAAGAGGGGCTGCGGGTGGAGGCGAGTCTGCCACTCACGCCTTGGCATGCGCTCATCGACCCGTTCAGAAATACCCGCCGACGCGTGTCATCGATCGCAGCTCGTGCGATCTACACGGGGTGGCGCGCGAGCCACGGTTCGTGAAGGCCGTTCGATGAAAGAGGGAATGGCGTTGGCGATGAAGCACGTTCGCGTGCTGTATTCTGCGCATCCGTGGTTGGTCTGGCGCTTCGTGGGTGCGTCGATAGGCAAGTCAGCAGCCGGTCTCGCGACGATTCTCCTGACACAGCGTTTCCTCGGCACCGTGCTTGGCGGAGCGCTCAACACGCCGGGGGCCACAGCAGGTGCGTCTACCAGCTCGGCCGCGGGGCTCTGGCTTGCTGCTGCTGCACTGTTTTTGTCGATCGTCGCGGCCAGCTTGTTTGGTTTCGACAGTCGCGTGTCGCAACAGCGCATGGTCCAGCGATTGGAGCTGTCGATCATGGATCGTCTGGTGCGGCACCTGCTCAAGCTCTCGGTCTCGTTTTTCGATAAACAGAGTCCTGGTGATTTGCTCCAGGCGGTTCGTCAGGATGTGGTAGCGCTACGCTCGCTGATCTTTTCACTCGCCGGCATCATCCTCGAAGCGATGAGTGCGCTTGGACTCTTTATCGCTGCCCTGTCGATCAGCCCGAAGCTCACCATGTGGTCGCTCATCGTCCTCCCACTCGCAGCGCTGCCAGTGCTGGTCGCCGCGCGTCGAGCGACGGCGCGGTCCATGAGGATCCGAAAGACAGGATACGTGCTCTTCGACGCGTTGCTTGAGATGCTCCGCGGCATTCGCGTCGTCAAGGTCTATCGTGGTGATGAACGCATCGCAACATCAACGATGGAGAAGAGTCGCCGTTACTTCGACGAAATGATCGAAATGGTGCGAGTACAGTCTGTTGCTCAGGTACTTCTCGAGCTGATCGCCGGACTGGCCGTGGTCATGGTGGTCGTGGTCGGCGGATTGGATGTCATGAACGGGCGCATGCAATGGCCAGCCCTGATGGCCTTTCTTCTCGCCGTACGTGCCCTCTACGGTCCGATCAACAACTTGAACAGCAGTCTCATCGATCTTGGCGCGTTGCGCGCTTCGACCAATCGCATTACCGAACTCCTCGCCACGCAACCGCACGTCCCCGATCGTGTCGATGCAGTTTCGCTGAGCGCGGATCCGACGGCGTTTCGCTTCGAACGCGTGAGCTTCAGCTACAGCGATCGACGGGTGCTGAGCGACGTGTCGCTGATGGTGCGCGCTGGCGAGACGATTGGCATTGTCGGCCCTTCCGGGTCAGGGAAAACCACGCTCCTCAACTTGATCGCCCGTTTTTACGATCCAACCGAGGGCGCGATCTTCTTCAACGATGTCGATCTGCGAGGGCTCACGCTCGACTCGGTCTATGACCGTATCGGCATCGTCACGCAGGTGCCGTTTCTCTTCGCCGCCAACGTGCGCGAAAACATTCGCTGTGGGCGGCCCGGGGCCACCGACGCCGAGGTCGAAGCGGCGGCCCGCGCGGCAGGTGTGCATGACGAGATTCTTCGCTTCGACAGCGGGTATGACACCGTATTGGGTATTGGCGGGACGGGCGTATCGGGCGGCCAGGCCCAGCGCATCAATATTGCCCGCGCATTGGTCAAGAACCCGCCGCTCTTACTGCTTGATGAGGCCACCGCGAGCCTCGATTCGCTGTCCGAACTGGTGGTGCAGGACGCGCTCGACCGGTTGATGGTTGGGCGGACCACCTTCGTGGTTGCACACCGTCTGTCGACCTTGCGCCGCGCCGATCGGATCTTGGTGCTGGACGGCGGGACCGTCGCGGGGTTGGGCTCGCATCAGTCGCTTCTGGTAGATTGCTCGGTGTACCGTGAACTGTGGCAGGCTCAAACACTTGATGCGGTCGAAGCTCCCGTCTGACCTCTCGGTGCGGGGATAGTCGCAGACTTTGCTGCGAGACTGGCGGGAAACGTCAATCGTTCGCAGCTTGGTCAAATGCCACTCGTCCTGATTCTTCTCATCGTTCTGTCGTCTTGCCGTCGCACCGACGCCCCGCGCACCTCAGCCGAACAACGCGTCTCAGTGATCACGGTCACAAGTGCCACACCGTCCTCAATCACCATTCGCGATGGAAATCCGAACGAGCTGCGTATTCGCGGCAGCGGATTCGGCGTGGACGACAATACCGTCATGCTCGGTCCCATCACGCTGACCAGCGTCAAGTCGGCAGAGCAGGGCACCCTGCTGATCATTCGCGTGCCGGACCGTGTGCCCAGTGGTGGCGGTGCGGCGCCGATGCCGTGGACA
>JANOPS010000276.1:0-3495 GCA_031421995.1 Gemmatimonadaceae bacterium | reverse complement strand
AACCGATACCGACGCAAGTAGCGCCGACTGTTGGTGCTCCACACCTCGGCCGGATAGCGATACTCTTGGGTGGTCCCATCGCTGAACGTGAAGCGCGCGCGTATGGGCAGCACGCCACGCTCGAGGTTGCTGTATTGGGCGCTCACCACGTTCGTATCGCCGCGCTGCGCACTCGCGAGGGTGTCGATACCCTGGTCAAATCGGGCGTTCTCCTGAAACCACTGGCGCCAGAACCAGTCCAGTCGACGACCGGACACGTCTTCCATGGAGCGGAAGAAGTCACTCGGCGTAGGATGCTTGTACGCCCAGCGTGCGATGTAGGTACGGAACGCATCGTCGAATGCGGCTGCACCAAGGATCTCTTCGCGCAACAGCTGCAGGCCGACGCTCGGTTTTACGTAGGCCGCTTCGCCGAGCAAGGGTGGGGCAATGCGATCGGGCCCGCGGTGCAGCGAGCGACGTCGTGGCGAGGAGCGCGGCGAGCGCGGCGGCGCCGCAGGCAGCCCCAGCGGGCGGCCGCTGAAAAAGGTCAGACATAAGATCCGATTCGTGTGACATGGGAATGGCAAATCCATCAGCGCTGACGACGTCAGCGCCGATGGATCATACCCACGGCACGCCGCGGAGGTGCACCGCCAATGACGTGCGGCGCGTCTCCGAACACGCTCCAAACAGTTTCCAGCCTACTGGGCGATACGGCGCCGGCGAGCGGCGACGCCCAACGCCATCAATCCCGCGCTGAGCAGCACTACCGTGCTTGGCTCTGGTACCACGGTCGACGCAAAGTCGATGGTCAGAATCTCCTCGTTGGCTCCCAGTTGGCTGTCGAAGACATAGCCGGCGCCGGTGGTCCGTCCGTTGAACTCGGCGAGTTCGCTGGTGCTGAACGACACCACGCCGTTCTGCGGCGTGCGGAGGGCGTTGGTGCCGCCCACAACGAAGGCGGCGTTGCGGAAATCGGCGAGTTCCGAGCCAGCGTCCCACACGTCGCGACCGCGCTGCGTGATACGGTTCAGCATCAGGTTGCCGCTGGCGTCGAAGAGCCGGATGGGAGAATCATTTCCGATAAACAAGTCATTGCTGGGGATGACCATCCCGGCAAAACTGAAGAAGGGATTCTGTCCAACGTCTACCATAAAGCTCAACGTGCGCGTTGCGCCAATCACAATGGGTCCGCCGGCGCCGATCGTACCACGAACCGCGGTAGGATCTGCCAATCCGAAGTCCGTTTGCCACTGCCCGCCCGCACCCCCCTCAGCAACGGAGACCGTCGCGGCGTTCGCCGTCATCCCGTTGTTAAATGGGTCAAACACACCGCGGTGAAATCCGACGTGAATGGGCGCGAAGCTGACGCTATTGGTTCGCGCGCGATTGGTCACCGTGGCGGTGACAAGCCGCTGCTGTGCGTGTGCCGTGCTGCTGACAAGCAGCGTGATGGCGGCCGCGCGGGCCAGCAATGGGAAACTGCAGTAGAGGCGAGACATGGCGTGAGACTCCCGAGTATGAAGTAGGATGTGGACGGGGGCCGAGTGCGCCCCACCATCCTGCATCACCCGCTTCGCCAGCAAAGGGGCTCACGCGTGAGGGGTCGATCTTCGTACGGTCGAGTTCGCAAGGAGCTACCGCGAGGTCGTTTGCGCGTCCACGGCATTGCGCGTCAGATACAGATGACCACGCTGGTTGTCGATCAGCGCATTGAATCGCTTGAGCCAGCTGTTGCCGAGGAGGCTATAGTGGAGCCCTTTGTCCGCATTGGCATGGTTCTCCATGGTGGCCATAGTGGACGGCATTTCGATGCCCCCGATCTGGAAGCCCTGTACCCTGACCACTTTGCGACTGCCAAACCCGAACCAGGCGCCCGTCTTCCGCCGCAAGTCGTGACGATGGTTCTGGCGGTTGCTGATGATCAATGTTCCGGATTGACCCGTGTCGAAGAGATACCAATCGCGGAAGATGTCACTGTTGACGCGCAAGTCGGCCTGTACGAGCGGGCGCACGCCGTTGTCCATCGCCATGTCGAGACGGACAAAGCGCTGTGCGACGGACGGCAATGTGCGGTGCAGGCGCAGTTCGCGGGCGTCGTGGTTGATTTCGACGACATAGTCGCGAAAGAGCGCGTTGCCGATAATGACGTCCTCCCATGAAGACATGTTCTTCGTTTCAACGAATCGCTCGTGCGCCCATTGCAGGTTGCCGATGGTCAGGACGTTGTTGCTGCTGGCCCGCGCACGGCGCTGCCCGTCGGAATTCACGAGGAGATCGTGGGTGTCAAACGTGACGGGCGCGCGCGCGGTTGACGTGTGGTTGATCACCGAGCCGCTTGCGCCGAGGTCGAACTGCATCAGGAGCGGTGCGGATGCGTTGATCGTACCACGCACATAAATGCGGTTGTCGCGCAGGGTGAAGGGAATGATCTGAACGTCACTACTATCCCCGGTGAGTACGCGAGGCGCATTGAAGGCGGCAACGGCAGAGATCTGATTGGGGCACGCGATCTTGCCCTCAAGCAGGATGACGAAATTTTTCAATTCTCCCGGTTTGACGGTGAACGTGATCGAGTCGATATCGGAGATATAGGTGACCGTGCTGGTCGTTCGCGGATACGTCACGCGATAGACGTCAGGTTTTGCGTCGGGCTCGACGTGCCCGAGTACCACTGACATGCCGTCGCGGATGGTCAGCGCGCGAGAATTGGCGCGGAGGATTGGCAGGTCCCGTTGTGCGCGCAGAGTCGGCGTGACGGCACAGGCCACTGCGGCGAGGAGCAGGATACGGCGCACTGGGGGCAGGGCTGAACTCACGGGGCTCCACGATCTGGAATGAAGAGGCGAACCGGCGTGCTTCGACGATACGACAACCGTGCGATGGAGTTTCGGGTTGAGCGGGAGTTGGACGAGCCGGCCGGGGGTTGATGGGGACCAGCCGCACAATCTTTAGAGCTCCTGCAAACCCTTCGCGCTGACAAGGTATCACACTCATGTCGTTTCGGCTTCGTCAGCGTCTCTTCTTCGCAATCTTGGTCACGGGTCTTCGCCATGTATCGAACGATCTTGTTCGTCGCGCTGTTGGCCGTTCATCCTCTCGGGGCTCAGGTGTCGTCGGCCCGTGCGCGCGAACGCGCACTCTGGGGTGCAGGGGAAGCCAAGCCAGAAATCGCATTTCTCGGGCTGTTCCATTTCGCGGGCGAGAAAGTTGACGCCGAGACCACGCCGGCCAATTTGCTACCCAAGATGCTTTCGAGCAAACGCCAGGCTGAGGTGCGGGCCCTCCGTGCCATGCTGATTGCTTGGCGGCCCACCAAAGTGGTGGTGGAGTGTCCAGCGGAGGATCAGGGTGAACTGGACTCCATTTTGTCGCCTATCTCGCGAATCCACGAAAGTACGACACAAACCCGGACGAGCGCGTGCAGGTCGCCTTTCCTGTTGCGCGCACTGGGCCACCGGAAAGTGTATGCCGCTGACGCGTCGAACCCGCAGATAGGCACCAAGTTCAACG
>JANOPS010000275.1:0-4156 GCA_031421995.1 Gemmatimonadaceae bacterium | reverse complement strand
ACGGCGTCGAAGGGTGGCAACTTGCTGCTGAACATTGGGCCGATGGCCTCGGGTGCGATTCCACCGGAGAGTCTTGACCGTTTGCATGGGCTGGCGGACTGGATGGATGGTCACGCCGACAGTATTCACGGCACCGTGGCCTCGCCATTCACGGGCACAAGTTTTCGCGCCACCCGCTCGCCGGCGGGCGAACGCATCAACGTGTTCTTGCCCGCATGGCCAACGTCGCGCGAACTGCTGTTGCCTGGGTTGGTCACGGTCCCGACGCACGCCTCGATGCTGGGACCCTCTGGGCGCGAGTCGCTTCCTGCGCGCCGCGTTGACGCTGGTGTGGTGGTCACGCTTCCCAGCGCACCGTCGAACGCCACGTGCAGCGTGCTGCGGGTTGAGGCGCGGCAGCCATTGATTGTGCGCGCGTGATCCCGCTGGTGCTGCTGGTTGGTTTCCTGGGTGCGGGCAAGACACGCCTTTTGTCCGACCTCATTCCGTCACTGCAGCGCCAAGGGCTGCGTCCGCGCATCATTCTGAACGATTTCGCCAACGCGTCGATCGATGCGTCGCGCTTGGCGGTGCTGGATGCGCTGGTGACGCCGTTGAACGGGGAGTGCGTGTGCTGTGGATCGTTGCGCGAACTGATGGACCTGTTGTACAGCACCGTGGGCGCACCGGGCGACGTGATGCTGATCGAGGCCAATGGCGCGACTGAGTCTGATGAGCTGCTGGGATACCTGACCATGGACCAACGGCTGTCGCACTTCACGCTCCCGTTGCAGGTCACCGTAATTGATGCCACCCGGTGGCAGCGACGGTGGTTGAACAACACGCTGGAGGCCGAGCAGACGCGAACGGCGACGCATATCGTGTTGAACTGGACCGAGAAGCTTGGTGCCGCGAAGCTTGCGAAGGTAGCAGCGAGTGTTGGTGTGGTGAACGCGGGTGCGGTGGTTACGACGGCGTCGCAGTTTGCCGAGTCGCTGCGCGAGATTGCGCGCGAGGCGCGTGGTGGGCGGCGCGGGGTTGTGCCTGTGGTGGACGAGGTGCCCTTGGCAGGTGCCGGCGGCGCGCACGCCCACGGCGCGAACGTGACGGATGCGTCGTCGCGCCATCGGCACCCGTTTGCCAGTGCCACGATGCCACTGCCGACGGTGGTAGATCGCGGTGCGTTCCTGGAGTTCGTGCGCCAGCTGCCGGATTCGATTGTGCGGGCCAAGGGGATGGTGCGTTTCGCCGATCGCGACGAGGAGATGTTTGTGTGGAACCGGATTGGTGGGAGGAAGAACGTCTTGCTTGATGTGTCGCGCCCGCATGCGTCGGCGCAGCCGGTGGCGTTGTTTATTGGGGCGGACCTGCCGCTTGCAGAGTTGCAGCGGGCGGTCGAGCAGCTGGGGAGCGTAGGCGAGCGCTGCTGACGCCCATCGAAGCGTGATCGCGCAGGGTACTACGGCGCCGCCGCGTGCGATGCGCCTGGGGTGTATTGCTGAGCAGCCGGGCGAGATGGGGCTTCCTGGTTACAACCTCCATCCGTTGAAGGGCGATCGCCGGGGCGCCGGGGCAGTTCAGGTCAGCGGCAACTGGCGGGTGACCTTCCGATTCGACGGACCCGATGCCACGGACGTCAACTACGAGGACTATCATTGATGAAGGCGCTACGCATGCAAAACCCGCCCCATCCGGGCGAGATCCTCCGTGAGATTTGCCTCGTGCCGTTGGGTCTCAGCGTCACGGACGCTGCGGTGTCGCTGGGTGTGAGCCGCAATACCCTGTCGTCGATTCTGAATGGACGCGCTGGCATTAGCCCCGAGATGGCGATCCGGCTGTCCATCGCGTTTAGCACGACCGCGGAGAGCTGGCTACGCTTGCAGATGCAACACGATCTTTGGCACGCCGAGCAATCGCGGAAGCGCCTGAAGGTGCGGAAGCTCGCGACGGCGTAGCTCGGGTTCGTGCCCCGTCGGCGGCGAGCAGCCAGCAGCGACGCTGGAGTAGAACAAGCCGTTCACGAGACCTGACCTTGCATCGAATGAACGACATCGTCTTTGCCGAGCGACCCACACTGTCGGATGCGACGCTCAACGATTTGTTTGCGCGTGCGTGGCCCGCGCATGCGCACCGACGCTTCGCGCCAGTCTTGTCGCACAGTCTGTCATACTTCACCGCATTCGATGCAGACACGATCGTCGGCTTCGTCAACGTCGCGTGGGATGGGGGGGGCACGCGTTTATTCTTGACCCCACCGTGCTTCCGCACTATCGGCGTCGCGGAATTGGCAGTGCGCTTGTGCGGCACGGCATAAGCGCTGCCACCCGGAACAGCGTGGAGTGGGTGCACGTGGACTTTGAGCCGCACCTGACCGCGTTCTATGCCGCGCTCGGGTTCCGCCTCACGGCCGCGGGCTTGCTCGGGGTGCGAGTGTCGGAGTGAACCCAACTCCTCGCGAGCGGCTCGCCAACGCGCGTTGCGGCAGTCAAAAGCGGGGCGGTACGCCGCATTACGGCGCCATCCTTGCGCATCGAGCCGTGCACGGCAGATTGATGAGAACCTATGCTGCGGAACGCGGCGATAGCACAACAACCATCCACCTCTCAAGCATTCCATGCGTGCGCTTTTGTGGTTTTCGCTTGCATTGTCCACGTACGGCCTTGTTGGGCACCTTGGGCAGTTGTTGTACTATCGACGGACCAAGCAACCGAAACCACCGTCGTTCGCAGGGACCCTGACGAGTTCGCTCGGAGCATTCGTATTTGCCGTAGCAATACTTTCCGGTATAGACGGTCCGATCGGCGCGTCACTCCTCGTCGTCTCTGGGATACTGTCTGTGATATCCATATGGCGGCAGTCTGCGGCGAAGAGGAATCGGCGGAGTTCGGCCGCTGAAGGATAGGTGAAATCTGCTGCGCAGGCTACGACGCAAGGCGAGCGCCGCGGTGGCGGCTCCACGCCGTCTTTGGCTGAGGCAGCAACGACCCTGATTGCCTCACCGTCGGCACGGTAGTCGCGGGTCGTGCGTACTCAAGAGCCAACCGAAATCCCGACTCCAGTAGTACGCACGCCAACGAGACCGCCGGTCACCAGTCCAATGCGCGCGTTCACGCCAATCGAAAGCCACGTGCTTGGCATGTAGTTGAGGCCAGCTCCGGCCACCAACTCGCTTTGAAGAGATCACGGTGACGGCGAGACGTAGTCGTCATACTCGGGCGGACGCCACGTACGTTGAAATACCAGGCGCCCATCGACAACGAGGCGCGCGGATCTCGAGCGACCACCGGCCGCCACATGGCCGACCGACACACCGTACTCGACGCTTTCTCGAGTGCCCTGCTTTACGGCACATCCGATGGAGACATCGATACCATCCTGCTGTTCGACGCTGACGCTGGTGCTCGCCTCGGTGGGGATGTTCGGCGTCTTCTCCTATTGGGTGCGGCAGCGGCAGCAGGATATCGGCGTGCACATGGCGCTGGGCGCGACGTCGTCGCACGTGGTGCGTATGGTGGTGCGCTCAAGTGCCAAGGCCGTCGCGTGGGGCTTGGCGATCGGCCTGCTCGCAGCCGTCGGCGCGGCCCAGTTACTGCGCAGTTCCCTGTACGGCATCGGGCCGCTCGATCTTGCGGCGTTTGGCGGCGCGATTGCCGTGCTGGTGGTGACGGCGTGTGTGGCGACCGTGATTCCTGCGTGGCGCGCGGTGCGCGTAGACCCGATGCAGGCGCTGCGCAGCGACTAGGCGTCGACGGCCAAGGCTTAGTTCCCGATGACCAGCCGCAGGGTGATTGTACGCGGCGGGCCAAAGACCAGATCGTCTGCCGGTGCTTCGGTTCCCACGCTGTTGCCGAATGGGCTCGGCATGTTCTCCCGTGTGAGCGCGGTCGCTGCTTCGGGATCGACGCCGCGATACCGCGTCCAGACTGCCAGGTTGCGCGCTGCCAGCACGACTGTCAGCGCTCGACCGCGGGTAACGAAGCGCGTTGCGGACGGCGAGAGGGTGATGGCCACCGACGCCTCGCGGAGGCGGACGAAATCCCCCGGCACGAGATAGCCGTCGAACGATCCAAACTGATTGAGTGCGACGGCGGCGGCCTGTTCAGCAAGCGGCGACGCGGCACGCGTCACGCCGTCGCAGTTCACTGCGCTTCGGCATCGCCGCGCTTCCGTGCGATTG
>JANOPS010000274.1:0-24176 GCA_031421995.1 Gemmatimonadaceae bacterium | reverse complement strand
GCCTGCCCAAACACGGAGCGAGCGCGGTGCCATCAGCGTCTGCGGCGCCCTCGAAGACATCGTTCACCACGCAAAGGGCACAGGAGCGCGCGATTGCGCCCACGTCACCCGTCGCGCCCACCTCGGCAATGCCACCTGCGGTGGGGCCAGATGCGCTGCCGCCTGCGATGGTGCACGAACCCGATGTGCGCTTTGATGCGTCGATCCAGACCAATTGGCGCGACGCGCTTCGGCAAGCGAATGCGCAGCCAGCGTCAGACGGTGACGCAAAGCCGGCGAAGACCGCGCGAGGCGTGAGTGGAACGGAAGCGCGCCCGGCAACGCTGCCGTCATGGCTTGAGCCGCTGGCGATTGCGGCCGGCCTCTCGGCAATCGGCACGAGCATCGTGGCGCGTGCCGACGTGCCTGATCAGGCGCGTGAACTGGCCCACGAACACATAGGGTCAGCCCCAACGCTTGACGCGCTCGCAGCGCTTGTTCGCACGTGCACACGCTGCGCGCTGCACACGGGTGCCCGATCCGCCGTGCCCGGCGAGGGCCACCCGCGGGCCGAGTTGCTGTGCGTTGGGGAGGCACCGGGCGCCAATGAGGACGAGACCGGGAAACCATTTGTCGGCGAAGCTGGGCAACTGCTCACGAAGATTCTCTCGGCGATTCAGCTATCCCGGGAGGACGTGTTCATCTGCAACGTGATCAAGCATCGTCCGCCGGCCAATCGTGATCCGCTTCCCGATGAAGTCTCCGCCTGCCAGCCCTTCCTTGAGCGGCAGATTGCCCTCGTGGCACCGCGCGTCATTCTGGCGCTTGGACGTTTCGCCGCGCAATCCCTGTTGGGTACGTCGCTTCCGCTGGGGAAACTGCGCAGCCAGATCCACTTTTATCATGATACTCCAGTGATTGTCACGTATCATCCTGCGGCCCTGCTGCGCAACGAGGCGTGGAAGCGACCGACGTGGGAAGATGTCCAACTCGCACGTCGCGTGCTCGATGCGTCGCGCGCAGCGATGCCGGGCCTGCGCGACACAAGCCAGTGAGCCGCCGCTCATGACCAGTCTCGTGCCCTCCGGTGGAGGGCAACCGCCGGCACCGCGCGATCCGTACAAGGAGCGTCGTCCGCCGTGGTCTGAAGAAGCGGAGCAAGCCGTGCTTGGCGCGATGCTGCTCGACGCCGACGCCGTGATGCGCGCCGTGGAGCATGTCGACGATACGATGTTCTATCGCGAGGGACATCGTCGACTGTTCCGCGCCATGTATGCGATTACCGAACGCGGCAGCGTGATTGACCCACTCACGTTGTCCGACGAATTGGAACGCCGCGGAGAGATCGAATTGGCGGGCGGGCGTGAGTATCTCGCGTTCCTCCTCGACGCAGTCCCCACCGTGGCGAACGTCGAGTATCACGCGCGCATTGTGAAGGAAAAAGCGTTGCTGCGTCGCCTGATCGAGGTCTCAACCGAAGTCGTCAGCGAAGCGTTTGAGGGTCGCACCAGCGCGTCCGATCTGCTCGACTCTGCAGAGTCGCGCATTTTTGGCCTCGGGCAGTCGAAGGAACGCACGGGGTTTTCCCGCATCAAGGAACTGCTCTGGCCGGCGATGGAGAAGCTCGAACTGCTCGCGCAGCGCGAGTCGGCAATTACCGGTGTCCCGTCTGGCTTTCACGAACTGGATCACATGACGTCTGGGTTTCAGCCAGCCGATCTGGTGATTGTGGCGGCGCGTCCATCCATGGGAAAGACCGCCTTCACACTGAACATCGCGCAGCACGCCGCCATTACGGCAAAAACCGGCGTGGCGTTCTTCTCGCTGGAAATGAGCAAGGAATCGCTAGTGCAGCGTATGCTCGCGAGCGAGGCGCTGATCGATGCGCAAGCCCTGCGCAAAGGTGGTAGGGCGCTCGATGAATCGATGCCACGCCTGGCGCAAGCCGCGGGTATCTTGAGTCATGCACCCATCTTTATCGACGATACGCCGGGCATCACCCTGCTGGAGATGCGCTCCAAGGCGCGACGACTCAAGGCCGAGCACAATATCGGCATGATCATGGTTGACTACTTGCAGCTCATGAGTGGGCCGTCGAACTCGGAGAATCGTCAGCAGGAAGTCTCTCAGATTTCGCGCGGACTGAAAGCGCTCGCCAAAGAGCTCGGCGTGCCGGTAATTGCGCTGTCGCAGCTCTCACGTGCGCCGGAACAGCGCACCGGCGACGACAAGGGGCGCCCGCAACTCTCCGACCTGCGAGAGTCCGGCGCCATCGAGCAGGATGCCGACGTCATCATGTTCATCTTTCGGCAGGAGGTATACGCCGAACGAGATGAAACCGGCCGCCTGAAAGACCCGACGCTCGAGGGGAAGGCCGAGATCATCATCGGTAAGCAGCGCAACGGCCCCATCGGCAGCGCGCGTCTCTTCTTTCACAAACAGTACACGCGGTTCGACAATTTCTCGCCGCGTCAGCCTCCCCCGGAATACGGCAGTGGCCCGAAGCTGGTCAAGGGTCCTGACGATTACGCACCGTTCTGATGGGAAAAGCACGCACGGTGTATCGCTGCACCGAATGTGGGACCGACTCGCCGAAGTGGGCCGGCCGCTGCGAAAGTTGTTCGGCGTGGAATACCCTCGTCGAAGAACCGCTTGCCGCCGTCGTTACCAGTAAGCGATCGGCGGCACGCGTCGTTGGCGGCGTCGCGGCCACCACAGTGCAACTCCGCGCCGTGACAGGCGCCGAAACACACCGATGGAAAACGGGCCTCAACGAGTTCGACTTTGTGCTCGGTGGCGGCATCGTACCCGGTAGCATGGTGCTGGTTGGTGGCGAGCCCGGTATCGGCAAGAGTACGCTGCTGCTCCAGGTCACCGCACGGCTGGAAGGAGCGCAGCACGCCACGCTGTATGTCTCCGGCGAAGAGTCCGCGTTACAAGTGAAGCTGCGTGCCGATCGGCTCACCGAAGCGGCCGGCGACGTGGCGCTCCTGACGGAAACGTCGCTCGAAACCATTCTGGCAACGGCGTCGCAGCCGAGAGCCGACGGTCGACGCATCGATTGCCTGGTGGTGGATTCGATTCAAACGGTGCATACCGAATTGCTGGAAGGCGCACCCGGCAATGTAGGTCAGGTACGGGAGTGTGCCGCGCGCCTCATGCGGTTTGCCAAGGAAACGGGAACGACGGTCTTTGTGATTGGGCACGTCACCAAGGGCGGAGGAATCGCCGGACCGAAGACGCTTGAGCACATCGTCGACACCGTGTTGTACTTCGAAGGTGACGGCACGCTCGACCATCGCGTCCTTCGCGCCACCAAGAATCGCTTTGGCTCGGTGGATGAGATCGGGGTGTTCCGCATGGTGCCGGCGGGGCTCATTCCGGTCGAGAATCCGTCCGCGCTGTTTGTTGGTGATCGCAACGACGTGGCCAGCGGCAGCGCGGTCTGCGCGCTGATGGAGGGTACGCGGCCCGTGCTCGTGGAAGTGCAAGCGCTCGCGGCACGGGCAGGCTTTGGCACACCACAACGCGTGGCCAGTGGCATTGATTCGCGTCGGCTGGCGTTACTGTTGGCGGTGCTCGACAAGCGTGGTGGGTTTTCCTGTGCGCAGCTTGATGTGTTCTGCAACATCGTCGGCGGCATGCGCGTGCAGGAACCTGCCGTGGATCTGGCCATCGTGGCCGCCCTCGCGTCGAGTGTGGTGGATCGCCCGTTGCCCGCACGCGCGGTGTTCCTTGGCGAACTGGGACTGGGCGGCGAAGTCCGTCCGGTGTCGCAAGCCGAGCGACGACTGGCCGAGGCGGCCAAGCTCGGCATGACGCAAGCATTTCTGTCCGACCGCGCGGTCCCGCGTCGTGTGCCGCCCGGGATGGATGTCGTGGGCGTGCGCACGCTGCGCGACGTGTTGCAGCGAACGGTCGGGGCCAGTGTGTCCACTTCAGCCGAGTAGACACAAGTGAACGATCCCCTCGATGCCGCGCGTCCGCGGCGGTCCATTCCGCACCCGTCACCCATGCGTTCGCGCAGCGATAGTGCCGACGACCTCGCGCGACGAGAGGGCGGACCGGTGCGCGACGTCGGCGTGGTCATCGTCGCCGGGGGGTCCGGGACGCGCACCGGCGGGACGGAGCTCAAGCAGTTCCGATGGGTCGCGGGCAAGCCTGCGCTGCTGCATAGCGTGCAGGCCTTCATGGCCCGCGCCGATGTCGCGCTCGTCGTTGTGGTCCTCCCGAAGGCCTATGCCGCCGATCCGCCGCCGTGGCTGTTCCAGTGTGACGTGGAGCGTTTGCTGGTGAGCACGGGCGGGAGTGAGCGACACGAGAGCGTGATCAACGGCCTGGAGGACCTGCCGGAGCATATCGCCATTGCGGTGGTGCATGATGCCGCCCGACCCCTGGTCACCGACGACACGATTTCACGAGTCATCGCGGAGGCGCGAAAGGGGCATGGGGCCATCGCCGCACTGCCGGTGGTCGACACGCTGAAAGAAGTGGATGCCGATGGCCGCATCCTTCGCACGATCGATCGCACGCATCTTTGGCGCGCGCAAACACCACAAGCATTCCCACGCGAGTTGCTTGAGCGGGCGCATATCGCCGCGCGCGCAGACCATGTGGGCGCGACCGACGACGCCGCGCTGCTTGAGCGACTTGGGTTACCCGTGGTGGTGGTGCAGGGCAGTGAACGCGCCATGAAGATCACGACGGAAGGCGATTTTGCGCGCGCCGATGCCATCAGCTTGTTGTCGGAATGAACACCGCATCGCTCACGATTCCTTTTTGGTCGCCCGCCGAAATTGACGGCGCCCTGTCGGGCGTCATTCACCATTTGGCGAATCGCGGGGTCCTGGCCTATCCCACCGAAACGGTGTACGGATTCGGCACGGCCGTCGACCACGAATCCGTGGAGACGCTGGTGCGCATGAAGAGCCGACCACCGGGAAAGCCCTTCCTGATGCTCATAGGCGATCCCTCGCAGATTGCACGTCTGGATCTACACTTGCCTACTTATGCCGCGCATCTCGCGGCGCGGTTTTGGCCCGGACCGCTCACGCTCGTGCTCCGTGGTGGGGACGGACGGGTCCCGGCACGGTTGCGAGGACCCGAAGGCGGCGTGGCCGTGCGCTGGACGCCGCACGTCGGCCTGCGGCGTTTGCTCGGCGCGTACGGCGAGCCCATCACGAGTACCAGCGCCAATCGCCCTGGCGTGCCGCCGGCGATGGTCGCGGGCGAGATCGTCGAACAGTGGAGTGAGGCGATTCATCGGGGGCAATTGCACGTGCTGGACGGAGGGCGACTGTCGCCGTCGCAGTCGTCCACGGTGGTGGACTGCACCGGGCGCCGACCGCGTGTGATTCGGCCAGGCGTGTTGTCGGCGCCGGTGCTGCGCGATTGCGTCCCGGATCTCGTTGGCGATACTTGAATCATGCTCCTTCTTTTTGTGTGCACCGGCAACACGTGCCGCAGTCCGTTGGCCGAAGGCATCGCGCGAGCGTGCATCGCGCAGCGACAGATTCCCGACCTGCATGTACAAAGCGCGGGGACGAGTGCGTGGCCAGGATCACCCGCGTCCGACGGGTCGTTGTTGGTCGCGCTGGAACACGACATCGATCTGTCGGGCCATCGCGCGCAAGCGTTGACCGAGCCGCTCGTCGCGGCGAGCGATCTCATCCTGACTATGGGTCCCTCTCATCTCGACCACGCGGAAGCGATGGGCGGTCGTGGCCGGAGCTGGTTGCTGAGCGCCTTTGTTGACGCCTCGCAGGCGAGACCGATCAGCGATCCCTTTGGCGGCGATCTCGACGTGTATCGAGCCACCTATGTCGAACTTGAACAGCTGATCAGCGCCGTCCTCGACCGCATCGTGCGGGAGCGTCTCCGAGAGGCCGGGCAGGCGGATGGGTAGCCCCGTGGCACGCGCGACGCACGCGCCTGCACGCCTTGTGATTCTCGGTCACCCGATAGCGCATTCGCGTTCGCCAGCCATGCACAACGCCGTGCTGGAATACCTCGGCCTTGCTCCGCGCTATGAGGCGATGGACGTGCACCCGTCCGAGCTCGATCGCGTGCTGGTGCGCTTCGCGAAGGAGCAGGCCGCAGGAAACGTCACCATTCCGCACAAAGAAGCGCTGGCCCGTGCGGCCTCATGTACCGCATTGGCTGAGCGCGTGGGCGCGGTCAACACGTTTTGGCATGATGATGGACGTTTGATCGGGCACAACACGGATGTCGCGGGCGCCACGGCCAGCATTCTCGCGCTGTGCGGATCACGCCTCGACACGCAACGGTGTGCGGTACTGGGTGCCGGAGGCGCGGCGGCGGCGGTACTGGTGGCGCTCGATGCCCTTGGCTGCACCGACATTGCGATCGCCAGTCGATCGCGCGCGCGGGCTTCGAGCCTGGTCGATCGGCTGGGCGTTCCCGCGCGCGTGGCCGCGTCGGCCGACGCCGCCGCGCGTGGCGCGGGCTTTGTTATCAACGCGACGCCCGTCGGGCTGTACGATGACGCCACGCCGATCGGGCACGAGTGTCTCGAACCGGGCGCAGCGGTGTTCGATCTTGTGTATCGTGCCGACGAGACCGCATGGGTGCGCCAATGTCGCGCCGCAGGCCACCGAGCGGCCGATGGGTTCGCGATGCTGATCGAGCAGGGGGCCGCCGCCTTCGCCTGTTGGTTTGGGATCAGTCCGCCCGTGGAGATCCTCATGCAGGGCGCGCGCGCTGACAGCGGCACGCAGTAGGGTGATCGTCGCTCGAAGGTCCATACGCGACCTCCTGAAGGGGCTTGGGTCGGTGCTGCTCCCCAGCGCATGCGCCGTCTGTCGGGGCCTCTGCTCCGACTCGCAGTCCATTCTGTGCACGTCGTGCGCAGCGCGGATCACGCCCCTGATCCATCCGCAATGTGACCGGTGCGGTCACCCGAGACTGTCGCTGCACGCGCCGCAGCCAATGGGCGAGGCTCCCACGGGCGCTCCGGATGCGCTCCCACCCTGCCGCTGGTGCGCCCGACTGCCGGCCCACGTCCGCGCGGTCCGATCGGTGTGCAGCATGGCTGAGGGAACGGGCACGGCGCTGGTGCACGCGCTGAAGTACGATGGATGGAGCGAGGTCGCACGCCCCATGGCCCAGCGCATGGCGCGGCTCCGTTTCCCCGACGATGTGGTGGCCGAACGAACGGCGCTGGTCCCGTTGCCCCTGTCGCCCACCCGCGAGCGCGAGCGCGGCTACAACCAGGCGGAGCGGCTCGCGGCGGGCCTTTCGACGCATTGGGGTATCCCCGTCTGGCAGGACGTCGTCGTTCGGACACGCAATACGCGATCGCAGGTGCGGTTGACACCGTCTGAGAGGACAGGCAACGTTGCAGAGGCATTTGCCGCACAGTCTTCCATGCGGCAGCGGCTCCGTGGCGCACATATTGTGCTGGTCGACGATGTGGTCACCACGGCGGCGTCGCTGAATGCGGCGGCGTTGGCGCTGTGTACCGGCGGCGCGCGGATCATGAGCTACATCACTTTCGGACGGGCGCCCGATCCTGGCGACCGTGCCGATCCCAACGTGGACTTCTTCAAGGACTGAACAGGCATGGCCATTCGCGTCGGCATCAACGGCTTCGGACGCATCGGACGTCAGGTACTCCGCGCCGCCAAGCAGCAGGGCGTCGCAGACCTCGACTTCGTCGCGATCAACGACCTCACGGACACCAACACGCTCGCGCACCTGTTCAAGTACGACTCAGTCCATGGGCAGTTCGACGGGCACGTCACGGCCGACGCCGATAGCATCACGGTCGACGGTGATCGCATTCGCATTCTCGCCGAACGGGACCCGGCAAAGCTGCCGTGGAAAGACTTGGGCGTGGATATCGTGTTGGAGTGCACCGGTCGCTTCACGGTCAAGGCCGACGCGATGAAGCACATCGAAGGCGGCGCGAAGAAGGTGATCATTTCTGCTCCGGCGACGAACGAAGACATCACGATCGTGATGGGCGTCAACAGCGACAAATACGACCCGGCAACCCATCATGTGATTTCCAATGCGTCGTGCACGACCAACTGTCTGGCGCCGATGGTCAAGATCATCCGCGACAACTTTGGGTTTGTGCATGGCACGATGGTCACCATTCACAGCTACACGAACGACCAGTCGATTCTCGATCTGCCGCACAAGGATTTGCGCCGCGCACGCGCCGCCGCGCTGTCGATGATTCCGACCACGACGGGCGCGGCGAAAGCCACGTCGTTGGTCATCCCGGAAGTGAAGGGCAAGATCGACGGCATCGCCATTCGCGTGCCGACGCCAGACGTGTCGCTCACCGACATGACCTGTGTCGTCGAGCGCCCGGTCACGAAGGACGAGATCAATGCGGCGTTCAAGGCCGCGTCGACCGGCGCCTTGGCCGGTATCGTGGATTACAGCGAGGTCCCACTGGTCTCGATCGACTACGTGGGCAACCCCGCGTCGTGCACGCTTGATGCGCTCAGCACGAATGTGGTGAACGGCACGCTGGTCAAGGTGTCCGGGTGGTACGACAACGAGTGGGGCTATTCCTCCCGCTGCGTCGATTTGCTGCGATTTGTTGGCGCGCGCCTCTAAGCCGTCGTTTTTCACATTCTCGTCGAGCCCCGGTGTGTTCACGCCGGGGCTCGCGTACTCTACTCCATGAGCACTCGAACTCTCCGCGACCTTCCCGCCGCTGACCTCGTTGGGCGTCGTGCGCTTCTGCGCGTCGATTTCAACGTCCCACTCGACGATGCCGGACAGGTGGCCGACGACACGCGTATTGCGGCCGCGCTGCCGACCATCATTGCGCTCCTCGATGGCGGCGCAAAGGTCGTGCTGCTGTCACACTTCGGACGGCCGAAGGGCGCACCAGACGCCAAGTACTCGCTCGCCCCCGTCGCCACACGCCTGCACGCCTTGCTCGGTCGTCCCGTGCAATTCCTGACGGAGACTGTCGGCCCGCAGGCGGTGGCCGCAACGCATGCACTGTCGAACGGAGACACGCTGCTGCTCGAGAACACGCGGTTTCTGGCGGGGGAAGAGCAGAACGATGATAGCGTGTCGCGGCAGCTCGCCCAACTCGGCGATTTTTTTGTCAACGACGCGTTTGGCGCTGCACACCGTGCCCACAGCAGCACCGCCGGAGTCGCCACGTATTGCCGACCAGCAGTTGCAGGCCTGCTGATGGAGAAGGAGTTGGCCTACCTCGGCGGGGCCCTTGCCGCGCCGCAGCGACCGTTTGTGGCCATCCTTGGCGGGTCCAAGATCTCCGGCAAAATCGACGTGGTCGAGGCGCTGCTTCCCAAGGTCGATCATTTGCTGATCGGTGGGGCGATGGCCTGTACGTTCTTTCGCGCGATGGGGCTCGAGACCGGAGGATCACTCGTCGAACCAGAACGGCTGGCCATGGCGGTCGACTTGCTCGCGCGTGCCGGAAGCAAACTGGTCCTGCCCACCGATGCCATGGTCTCGGTGTCCATGGATCGTGCGGATGTTGCGCACACGGTAGCGCGAGACGCCATCCCGTCCAGCGAGGCGATGTTCGACATCGGACCCGACACGGTGAACGCCTACGCGACACTCATCATCGGTGCGCGCACGGTGCTCTGGAACGGACCGATGGGTGTATTCGAGAAACCGCCGTTTGACCTGGGCACGAGAGCAGTGGCCGATGCCATGGCCCGCGCCACCGGTCTCGGGGCAACCACGATCATTGGCGGCGGCGATTCAGCGGCCGCCGTGGCCGATGCCGGGTTGGAGTCCCAGATGTCCCATGTCTCAACCGGTGGCGGCGCGTCCCTTGAGTTCCTCGAGGGCAAAGCGCTCCCCGGCGTGACTGCGCTTGATACCCGCGAGCACCCGTCCGGTGATCGCTCTGTCTGACACGCCTTCGACTCCCATCCGCATTCCCATGCACTTACGTCCCGTTTTCGCCGCGAACTGGAAACTGAATCTGACGCCGACCGATGCACGAGCCTTCATGCAACGGTTCCTGGCGCTCACCCCGCGCCAACAGGATCGCACGATCATTCTGTGTCCGTCCGCGATGACTATTTCCAGCGTGATCGAGGCGTTGAAAGAACGTCCCGACATTTGGGTGGGCGTGCAGAACGTGTGCGGTGAAGCGCAAGGTGCCTATACGGGTGAAAATTCCGTCCTGATGGCGCGCGACGTCGGAGCCCGCGTTGTGCTCGTGGGGCATTCTGAGCGACGCCACGTGTTTGGTGAAACCGACGCGATGATGACGAAGAAGTGTGCGTTGGTCGCGAAGGGCCGTCTGACACCCATGCTCTGCGTCGGTGAGACACTCGCCGAGCGCGATTCCGGCGCCACGTCATCTGTCGTCTTGCGGCAATTCGCCGCAGGGATTGCGGAGTTGGACGATGCGCAGATTGGCGCGATGATGTTGGCGTACGAGCCGGTCTGGGCGATCGGCACCGGGAAGACGGCAACGCCGGAAGACGCGAGCGACATCCACACGATCCTGCGCACGGCGCTGACCGAGCGGATCGGCGAGAAGGTGGCTGCCGCCGTTCCCATTCTGTATGGGGGATCGGTCAACCGGGGGAACGCCTCGACCCTACTGGCAGCGCCAAACATCGACGGCTTGCTGGTCGGGGGCGCGTCGCTTGATCCAGACGGGTGGAGCAGCATCGTCCGCAGCTAGCACCGCTGGAACGGCAGCTACGCTTGGTTTCATGCCCCGAGTGTGCCTAGGCCCTTGAATCCCGACGGTCAAGGCACGATTTTATAAGGCTATCCAGCTCGTCTGTTGCCTCGCATCTAATCCGCGTCCATGTACACGCTGCTCCTTATTCTGTTGATCCTCGATGCCCTCGTGCTCGGCGCGGCCATCTTGCTGCAGTCCGGTAAGGGCGGCGGCTTGGCGGCAAACTTCGGCGGCGCCGGATCATCGTCCGACTCCGTCATGGGGACCCGCCAGGCAGGTAACTTGCTCACCAAGGCCAGTTGGTGGTGCGGCGGCATCTTCCTGGGACTGGCGTTCATTCTGCAGCTGATGTCCTCGCGCAGCGCAACGCCGAAGTCGGTGCTCGATAAGATCGTCGCGCCTGCCGCGGCGCCGGCAGCTCCGACGTCAGGTGCGCCAGGTACCGCGCCGGCGTCGCCGCTGACCGCGCAGCCATCCGCACCGGCTCCTGCGCCGGTGACTCCACCGTCAAAGCCGTAGCACGGTGCACGCACTGCGCACCAAAGGGTTCCTCCTCCTTGAGGACGGAACCCTTTTTCACGGAGAACTGATCGGGCCAGGAACGCCAACCGTTGCCGAGGTCGTGTTTACGACAAACATGACCGGCTATCAAGAGGTGTTTACCGATCCCTCGTATCGTGGACAGACCGTGGTAATGACGGCACCGCAGATCGGGAACTACGGCATCAATGCCGACGATCCGGAGTCGGCGCGACCGCAGGTGGCCGGCGTCATCGTTCGCGAGCTCTCGCCTACGTATTCCAACTGGCGCGCCACCGGGAGTTTGCAGGATTGGCTGGTGGCCAGTGCTGTGCCGGTCTTGACCGAGGTGGATACACGACGGCTCACAAAGCATCTCCGCTCGTTGGGCGTGATGCGAGGCGTCATTGCCGCGGGCGAAACGCCAACACGAGAAGTGCTGGCGGCGCTGGACGCATGTCCGAGCATGGCGGGGCTGGATCTCGCGTCAGTGGTCTCGACCGAGGCACCCTACGAGTGGGGCAGTCCCGACGCCACGCACCATGTCGTCGCGTTCGACTACGGCGTGAAGCGAAACATCCTGCGCTTGTTTGATCAGCACGATTGTCGCGTCACGGTTGTGCCATCCACAACGTCGGCGGCTGAGGTGCTGGCCCTGCGGCCGGACGGTGTGTTCCTCTCGAACGGTCCAGGTGACCCGGAGGCGGTCACCTACGCGCCGGCGACAATTCGCGCACTCGCTGCAGAGCAGATGCCGATGTTCGGGATCTGCCTTGGCCATCAGTTGGTCGGTCTCGCTTTTGGGGGCAGCACCAAGAAGATGCCCTTTGGACATCGAGGCGGGAACCAGCCGGTGAAGGACCTCGCGACTGGAAAAGTCGTGATTACCTCCCAGAACCACGGGTTTGCGGTCGCGGGCTCGGTGGACGGGGTCGAAGGGGCCCCAGACCTCGCCGTCACCCATATCAACCTGAATGACGGGACCGTGGAAGGGCTCAGGCACCGCTCGCTTCCGATATTTGCCGTCCAGTATCACCCGGAAGCGGCGCCAGGCCCTCACGATGCGGTCCCTTTGTTCGACCAATTCGTGACGGCCCTCAAGTCCCGTCGTGTATCAAGTGGTCCAACCGCTTGACTGGTAAGCACTAAGGTCATACGTTCGGACCTTCGGTACGCAGCGTCATTCCTCCTTATGGGCGCGCGTCGAACCTCTGGTACAGCCCATGACGAAAGCCGATTTGGTGGAGAACGTCACGGCGCGAATCGCGCAGACGGCCGGTCCCACGATTTCTAAAAAGGATTGTGCGCGCGTCGTCGATGCCTTTCTCGACGCGATCAAGGATGCTTTGCAAGAGCAAAAGAATATCGAAGTGCGCGGATTCGGGACCTACAAGATTCGGCAGCGCAAGACGCGCATGGCGCGAAATCCCCGTACCGGCTCACCGGTCGAGGTGTCGGCGCGACCCGTGCCGGTATTCAAGCCATCCAAAGAGCTTCGCGCGATGGTTGCGGGCGTTGAAATGTCCCAGCTGGACGACGACGACGATTCGTACGATAGTTAGGCGGGCCGCGGGGCGGTCGCTATGTTCAGCGTATGACCATTCACGTACTCCTGTTCGCCTCCTACGCCGACGCATTCGGCGCCAGACGCCTTGCAGTGCCGGTCCCTGTCCCATGTCGCGTCGATGACCTCGTGACGGCCCTGCGCGGCTTGCCCGGTGGACATGTCCTTCCCAGCAAGCCACTGGTCGCGGTCAACCACGCGTGGGTGCCCGGGGATGTGTCGATAACGACCCAGGATGAGGTGGCGGTCATTCCGCCGGTGGCCGGTGGCTGAGGCGGCCGCTTCGGCTCCCAGTGCCGCGCAGTCTGGCGGCTGGATCGCCATCGTCGAACAGCCCATCGACGTCACATCACTCATCGCGCGGGTGTCCGACGGCAGCGTCGGGGCCATTTCCACCTTTCTCGGCACCGTTCGCCACGTGAACGACGGGCGAGACGTCACCGGCATCGAATACCACGCGTACCAGCCCATGGCTGAACGTGAGCTCGCGTTGATTGCGGACGAAACGTGCACCGCGTCACCGGGGCTTCGGCTCGCGATCGAACATCGGGTGGGGACGCTCGGGATTGGCGAGGTCAGCGTGGCCATTGCCGCGTCTCACCCCCGGCGCGCGCCCGCGCTTGCTGCGACGACGTACGTGATCGAAGCCCTCAAGCGTCGCGTGCCCATCTGGAAGTGCGAGCACTACGTCGACGGCTCCCGCGCGTGGGTGGATCCCACCACGAGTGTTGCGCCGAGTACGCCGCTATGAGCGCGCCCGCTCTCGTGGATCAGTTCGGTCGGTCGATCGAATACTTGCGTATCTCGGTGACCGATCGCTGCAATTTCCGGTGTCAATACTGCATGCCACTCGAAGGATTGCCGTGGTTGCCGAAGCACGACATCCTGCGCTACGAAGAGATCGCCGAGATCGTGCGCCAGTTGGCCCCGTTGGGTCTGCGACGGCTTCGCATTACCGGCGGCGAACCCACCATCAGACCGCAGCTTGCGTCGCTCGTGCGCATGTTGCGCGACATCCCAGGTGTTGAAGACATCGCGCTCTCCACCAACGGCGTGAAGCTCCCGGAGATGGCCGCTGAGCTCGTTGATGCAGGGCTGAATCGGGTCAACATCAGTGCGGACTCGATGCGTCCGGACCGCGTGATTGCCATTGCCCGACGCGATCTGGGCTTCGATATCGTGCGCTCGGCGCTTGCTGCTGAGCAAGCCGGGATCTCGCCGGTGAAGATCAACGTGGTGGTGATGCGCGGAATCAACGACGACGAGATCGCGGACTTCGCGGCGTTGACGCGCACACATCCGTGGCACATTCGTTTTATCGAGCTGATGCCGGTCGGCGAACTCCGCGAGCTGACGTGGGAGCACGTTGTCCCGACCGATGAAGTGCTTGCCCGCGTGCGCGCGTTGGGGACACTGGAGCCCGACGCCGGACCGGCGCTCGGGAACGGCCCGGCGGTGTATTGGCGTTTTGCCGATGCGCCAGGCTCCATCGGCGTGATCACGCCAATGACGCATACCTACTGCGAACGCTGCAACCGGGTGCGCCTCACGGCTGATGGGCGATTGCGGACCTGCCTGTTCGGCGATCACGAAGTGCTGTTACGCGACGCGGTGAGAGCCGGGGAGCCGTTGGAACCGCTGTTCCGGAAGGCGCTCGCGGAAAAGCCGAAGGCGCATGACTTGTTGCAGATGCGCGTTGGGGGTCTGAAGGCGCTAAGCCAAGTCGGCGGCTAGTACACCCAGTTCCGCCTACGGCGGCACAGCTGGTTACGCGATGTTGCTCACGTTTGTGCCACGACCTAAGTTCCGAAGATCGTCTCAGCGGTAACGGACGAGCGCGTCGGCGCGACTGGTCGTCCGGCGTTTCGCACTCGACTTCTGTTCGGACCACGTCCGGAGAACCGACTCATTATGGTCAACAAGATCACGGTCGTAGGCGCAGGAAACGTTGGCGCCACCACGGCACAGCGCATCGCCGAGAAATCACTGGGCCGCACCGTCGTCATGGTCGACGTCGTTGAAGGCATTCCGCAGGGCAAAGGGCTTGACCAGTGGGAGTCAGCGCCCATTGAAGGATTTGACTCTCGCGTCATCGGCACGAACGATTACGCAGCAACGGCGGGCTCCGACATTGTCGTCATCACTGCGGGCATCGCGCGAAAGCCGGGGATGACACGCGACGACTTGCTCAACACGAATGCCGGGATCGTCAAGTCCGTCTCCGAGCAAGTGAAGGCGACGTCGCCCGAGGCCATCGTGATTGTGGTGTCCAACCCGCTGGACGTGATGTGCTATGTCGCCAAGCAGGTCACTGGATTCCCTCGTGAGCGCGTGATCGGTATGGCTGGTGTGCTGGACACGGCGCGTTATCGCTCATTCCTCGCCGAGGCGCTGGACGTCTCCGTCCGCGACATTCAGGCGATGGTCCTCGGCGGGCACGGTGATACGATGGTGCCGCTGATCTCGTACACCACCGTGAGCGGCATTCCCGTCACACAACTGATGCCGAGAGAGCAGCTCGACGCGATTGTGCAGCGCGCGAGGGACGGCGGCGCCGAGATCGTCAAGCATCTGAAGACGGGCTCTGCCTACTATGCGCCGTCGGCAGGCGCGGTAGAGATGGTTGAAGCCATCGTGCTCGATCGCAAGCGTATCCTGCCGTGCGCTGCGTGGCTCGAAGGCGAGTACGGCCTCTCTGGCCTTTTTCTTGGCGTGCCCTGCAAGCTTGGACGCCGCGGTCTCGAAAAGGTGCTCGAGATCGAACTGACCGCAGATGAGCGCGCCGCGCTCGAGCGATCGGCGCAGGCGGTTCGCGAACCGATGTCGGTTCTTTCACTCTGATCTTCGACACCGGCGCGAGTCCCCGAGATTCGCGCCAGTGTTGTCTTCGACCCCATCCATGTACGCACTCGTACGATTCTGGCAGAGCACGATCGGCAAAAAGGTCGTGATGGCCACAACGGGCATTGTTGGTGTGCTCTTTGTGTTGGGACACATGTCCGGCAACTTGCTCATGTTCAAGGGGCAGGGCGCCATGCACGACTACGCGACGCTCTTGCGCACCAGCATGCCACTCTTGTGGGTGGTGCGCGGCGTGCTCGTCGCGGCCGTCGGATTGCACGCGGTGTCCGCCTATCAGCTCACGATGCGCGCTCGCGCGGCGCGTCCGGTGGGCTACAACGCGCGTAAACCGCAAGTGACGACACTGGCCGCCAAAACGATTCGCTGGGGCGGCGTACTGCTGCTGGTGTTTATCGTGTTGCACCTGCTCCAGCTGACCGTCGGCGTGATCCATCCACAGTTCACGCACCTTGATCCGTACAACAACGTGCGCATCGGATTGTCCAATCCGCTCGTCGCCATCTTCTATCTGCTCGCCATGTCGGCACTCGGGCTTCACCTGTATCACGGCACCTGGGCCGCGGTGCGCACGTTGGGTGCGGCACCGGCGTCGGCGCACCCGCTCAAGCGCACGGCAGCGCTGGTCATCGCGATTGTCGTGGCGGCTGGCTTTATGATCATTCCGCTCGCCACGTTGGCGGGGGCGTTCCCGGAGATGCCACCATTGCAGGAACCTTTGACGAGTGCCTCAGCGCCTCAACCGGTGTCGAGTTCCTTGGCGCCTGCGCTGGCCGTCACGCCTGCGCGCGAGGTGCGTTAAGATGCTCGATCTCAACGCGAAAATTCCAAGCGGTCCGCTTGAACAGAAGTGGGATCAGCATCGGTTCTCGATGAAACTGGTAAACCCGGCAAACAAGCGGCGTCATTCGGTGATTGTTGTCGGCGCCGGCCTGGCCGGTGCATCAGCGGCCGCGACCATGGCGGAGCTTGGCTACAAGGTGTCCTGCTTCGTGTTCCACGACTCGCCGCGGCGCGCGCATTCGATCGCCGCGCAGGGCGGGATCAACGCGGCCAAGAACTACCAGAATGACGGCGACAGCGTCCGTCGCTTGTTCTACGACACCATTAAGGGCGGCGATTTCCGGGCGCGCGAGGCCAATGTGTACCGGCTGGCGCAGGTCTCGGTGAATATCATCGACCAATGCGTTGCACAGGGTGTTCCGTTTGCGCGCGAGTATGGCGGGCTGTTGGCGAATCGGTCGTTCGGCGGCGCGCAAGTCTCGCGGACGTTTTACGCGCGCGGACAGACGGGACAGCAGCTGCTGCTTGGCGCGTATCAGGCCTTGGAGCGACAGGTCTCGCTCGGTGCCGTGGATATGCACACGTTCGAAGAAATGCTGGACGTGGTGGTGGTGAACGGCGCCGCGCGCGGCATTGTCACGCGAAATCTGGTAACCGGCAAGATCACGTCCCATGCGGCCGACGCCGTCGTGTTGGCGACCGGCGGCTATGGCAACGTATTCTATCTCAGCACCAACGCGATGTACTCCAACGTGACCGCCTCGTGGCGCGCGCACAAGAAGGGCGCGGCGTTCGCCAATCCGTGCTACACGCAGATCCATCCCACGTGCATTCCGGTGAGCGGCGAGCACCAGTCGAAGCTGACGTTGATGTCGGAGTCATTGCGGAACGATGGTCGGGTGTGGGTGCCTGTCGCTCGTCACGATACGCGCGCGCCATCGGCGATTCCTGAGGCGGAACGCGACTATTTTCTTGAGCGCAAGTACCCGAGTTTCGGCAATCTGGCGCCGCGTGATATCGCGTCGCGGGCCGCGAAGGAAGCCTGCGATGATCAGCGCGGCGTCGGCCCCGGCGGACTTGGCGTCTATCTGGACTTTGCGGACTCCATCAAGCGCCTCGGCCAGAACACCATTGCTGAACGCTACGGCAACCTGTTCGAGATGTATCAGCGGATCACGGACGAGAATCCGTACGAGAAGCCAATGCGCATCTACCCGGCGGTGCACTACACCATGGGCGGGCTGTGGGTCGACTACAACTTGATGAGCACGATTCCCGGGTTGCACGTTGCCGGTGAGGCCAACTTCTCGGATCACGGGGCCAATCGGCTGGGTGCGTCGGCGCTGATGCAGGGACTGGCCGACGGATACTTCGTGTTGCCGTATACCATTGGCGACTACATCGCCAGCAACAAGCTCGAGACGCTGGACACCTCGCACGCGGAGTTCCGCGCCGCCGAAGAGTCCGTGAAGGCCCAACAACACCGACTCCTCGCGATCCGCGGCACGCGGACCGTCGATTCGTTTCACAAAGAGCTCGGGAAGATCATCTGGGAGTACTGCGGGATGGCCCGGTCACGAGAGGGCCTCACGAAGGCGTTGTCGTTGTTGTCGGCGCTTCGCGAGGAGTTTTGGCAAAACGTGAACGTGCCCGGCACCGGCGAGTCACTGAATCAGTCGCTCGAAAAGGCCGGCCGTGTCGCGGATTTCATCGAGCTTGGTGAGTTGATGTGTCGTGACGCGCTGGAACGCGAAGAATCCTGCGGCGGCCACTTTCGTGTGGAGCATCAGGAAGACGGCGAGGCCAAGCGCGACGATGAGCACTACGCCTACGTGGCCGCCTGGGAATACGCAGGCGAGGGGAAGGCGCCCATCCTCAACAAGGAACCGTTGGTGTACGAAAACGTGCATCTCTCCACTCGGAGCTACAAGTAATGAAACTGACTCTCAATGTCTGGCGCCAACCGGCGGCACAGGCGCCAGGCAAGATGGAGACGTACACGCTCGACGGTGTCAGCGCCGACATGTCGTTCCTCGAGATGTTCGACATGCTCAACGAGCAGTTGACGGTGACAGGGAAGGATCCCGTCGCCTTCGCGCACGATTGCCGCGAGGGGATCTGCGGCTCGTGCTCGATGATGATCAACGGGCAGGCGCACGGCCCGTGGAAGGGCACCGCCACGTGTCAGTTGCACATGCGCGCCTTCAAGGATGGCGACATTCTTACCGTGGAGCCGTGGCGCTCCGCGTCGTTCCCGGTGATCAAGGACCTTGTCGTGAATCGCGGTGCATTCGATCGCATCATCCAGTCTGGCGGGTACGTATCCGTCAACACCGGAGGCGCGCGCGATGCCAATGAGATCCTCATTGGCAAGGATGTTGTGGAAGAAGCGATGGACGCAGCCGCCTGCATCGGGTGCGGCGCCTGTGTCGCGGCGTGTCCGAACGCCTCCGCGTCGCTGTTCACTGGTGCCAAGCTCACGCATTTGGGCATGTTGCCTCAGGGCCAGCCGGAACGTGACAAGCGAGCCTTGGCCATGGTCGAGCAGATGGACCTGGAAGGCTTTGGACACTGCACGCTGGTGGGCGAGTGTCAGGACGCGTGTCCAAAGGGTATCAGTATCGATGTCATCAAGCACATGAATCGGGACTATATGCGCGCGTCGGCGCTGCGTCGCGAGCCCCGTGCCACTGTCGGCGCGGGCTGACACGCCGAGCGAGACACCACGTAGAGCAACCGCATGAGACGTCAACGATGAAGCCCCGTAGATACCATCTGGATGTCATCGTGGTCGCGGCGACCCTGTGTACGGTGTTGCTCACGCGGTGTACGACTCGGACGAATGAGCGCGAGGCGGATGCCTCGTTGGGTGTCGCGTCGCAGGACCAGGTGGCGACGCGGTTGCCGGGTCGTGGAAACGCCGAGCGCGGGCTCGCGCTCGTTAACCATTTCCGCGACTCACTTCCCGAACACAGTGGGAACGCCTTGCGCTGCACCAGTTGTCATTTGGACAACGGGACACGCGCTGACGCCATGCCGTGGCTTGGAACCACCAAGCGGTATCCGCGCTATCGCGAGCGACCCGGAATGGAGGAGTCGCTCGCGCGACGCATCAACGAGTGTATTGCGCGCAGTCTTGCTGGTCGTATGCTGCCCGAAAACAGCACCAACATGCGTGACATGCTGGCCTACATCGGCGCGCTCGCCGAGCGCGAGCGTCCGCCCGATGCGCGCGTGGTGAAACTCACTGGGGTCGTGGCGCGCGGTGCTGCTGAGTATACGGGGCAATGCGCCCGCTGTCACGGCGCGGAGGGACAAGGCACTGTTCTCGCGCCCGCCGTGTGGGGAGCCGACAGCTACTCAATTGGCGCAGGGTTGGCACGACAGTTTTCGCTGGCCACGTTTCTGCGCAACAACATGCCCCACGACAAGGCCGTCACGCTGACCGATCAGCAAGCGGCCGACGTCGCCAGCTTCGTGCTGCAGCAACCGCGACAGGACCATCCAGGAAAAGAACGCGACTGGCCCAAGGGCGATGCGCCGGCGGACGTCGCCTACGCGACCATGGCGGCGCGTGAGAAGGGGCGCGCCGACCCGCTCACTCGGCCGTTGCTGCCACGACGCGTTCGCGCAGACTCACTGACCACCAACCGCTAAGTCGACCATGTCTGAGACCCCACAGCAACCGTCCGCCCGCCGGTCATTTCTCGGTCGACTTGCCGCAGCAACGGCCGCATTCGGCGTAGGCGCCTGGCCCGCGACGGGTTCCGCCGCCAATCCCGGTCCGATCGCGTCAACTGGAGCCGATGAGCCGTGGATGGCGCGACTCGGAGGAACCTCCCGCGTGATGTTTCACGCCCATGAGCCGACGGCCGGGTTGGCGCTCCGCTGGGCGCAGACCTTTCTCGACACCCAGAAAGCCTCATACGGACGGGCTGATAAGGACTCCGGTGTGATCGTCGGCTTGAACGGCAAGTCGATCGGCCTCGTGTTTAACGACGCCATGTGGGCGAAGTACCCGATTGCGCAAACCCTTTCGATGACCGGGAGCGTGAATCCGGCGGGCCCTGCCGGTACCAACACGATCGCGCAGCTGCTCACGCGCGGCGTCATCATCTTGGTGTGTCAAAACTCGCTGCGTGCCTCCGGCCAGCGTTTCCTTCCCGAGTCACAGCGCGGCGACGCTGCCGCCCGAACCGCATTCGCCACCGAGGTGTCGGCGAATCTATCGCCCGGCATCGAAGTGGTTCCTGCCATGGTCGTCACGCTGCAAATGGCACAAGATCGTGGGTGCCGTTACGTATACGCGGGCGGCTAGCACGCTCGCCGCCCGCGCACACGGGTCTTCTAGATGCGTGGCAATGTGACGCCGTGCTGGCCTTGGTACTTGCCCTTCTTGTCGCCGTAGCTGATCTCTGGTGGTTCGTCGCCAGTAAAGAAGACCACCTGTGCGATCCCTTCGTTGGCGTAGATGCGGGCGGGCAAGGGCGTGGTGTTCGAGATCTCCAGCGTGACGTAGCCTTCCCACTCCGGCTCGAACGGTGTGACGTTCGTGATGATCCCGCAGCGCGCATAGGTGCTCTTGCCGACCGTGAGCGTGAGGACATTTCGGGGGATCCGGAAATACTCGATGCTCCGTGCGAGGGCAAAGGAATTGGGGGGGACGATGCAGGAATCCCCTTCGAACTCCACGAAGCTCTTGGGATCGAAGGCCTTGGGGTCGACAATGGAGCTGTTCACGTTCGTGAAAATCTTGAATTCGCGCGCGACCCGCATGTCGTAGCCATACGAGCTGACGCCGTACGAGATGACCCCCTCGCGCACTTGGCGGTCCTCGAACGGTTCGATCATGCCATGTTCGCGCGCCATGCGCGTAATCCAGCGGTCGGAGCAGAGCCCCATGAGACGGTGGTCGAGGGTGAGGGTGCGCTTTCGGACCGCGTAGTCCGGTGGCGCGGCACATCGGCGAGGGTGGTGGCGCGAATCTAATGCGAGGCGCTCGTAATGTGCATTGAGTGGCGTCGGTCCGTTGGCTAGGTTCCTGCTGAGTCTTTTGTGAACTTTTTCACGAAGTCCGCGCCGGCGCCTCGGGTCCCGGTCCGCGGGGCTCTGTTCGCTCGTGGTCCGCGCCTCCACTTTGAATTCCCGTCGGCTCGACGATGCTTCGCAACTATCTCCCTGTCCTGCTGCTGCTCGGTTTTGTCATCTTGAACGCGATCCTTATTCTGGGAATCGCGCATTTGACCGTGCCGGCGCAACCCACCGACGTCAAAGGGCAGCCCTACGAGTCCGGCATTGCGCCGCTCGGCGACGCGCGCGACCGCTTCTCGGTCAAGTTTTATCTCGTGGCCATGCTGTTCATCGTGTTCGACATCGAGACGGTGTTCATGATTCCGTGGGCCGTCCAATTCCGACAATTGTCGTGCGCCGTACCGATGGTGGCGGACGCGTGTCCGACGGGGAACCTCACGTTTTTTGGACTCGGTGAAATGATCGTGTTCGCGACGATCCTCGTGGTCGGCTTTGTGTACGTCTGGAAAAAAGGAGCGTTGACGTGGGATTGAACACGCTGCCCGCCAGAGCGAGTGTCACCGTTGATCCCGCCTCGCAAGACGGCTGGGTGACCTCGCGTTTGGATTTTCTGGTGAACTGGGCGCGAGCGGGCTCGTTGTGGCCGATGCCCTTCGGCACCGCCTGCTGCGCCATCGAATTCATGTCGACGGCGGCGAGCCGCTTTGACCTGTCGCGTTTTGGCATGGAGCGACTGAGCTACTCGCCGCGGCAAGCAGATGTTCTCATTTGCGCGGGTCGCGTGCCGCTCAAGCTTGCCCCGGTGATTCGGCGTATCTACCAGCAAATGCCGCAGCCCAAGTGGGTGATCTCGATGGGGGCGTGCGCGTCGACCGGTGGGATGTTCGACAATTATGCCGTGGTGCAGGGCATTGACACCATCATCCCGGTCGATGTCTATGTGCCAGGGTGTCCGCCTCGCCCCGAAGCGCTCATCCACGGGATTCTGATGTTACAGCAGAAAGTGATGCGGGATCGGATGAAGGACCGCACACAGCACGTCGAGATTGTGCCGGATCCGACCAGTCAGCTGTATATCCCCCCGTCACGCATTGACGAACTGTCGGAGCCGTTCGGAAACTCCGTCAATCAAACGCGATCGGCACCGTGAGCGAAGACACTCGCGCCAGCGCGCCAGCGACCGCAGTCGACGTGGTGACCACCGGTGCCATTCAAAGCGATGCGAACGGCGCACCGATCACACCGCGCGGCGTCGTGCATCGTGGCGGTACGCCAAACGCGTCACTGCCAATCCTTCTGGAGCGGTTCGCCGACGCGATCGTACGTCATGAGGTCACGTGGGGGGAAACCTGCGTGACGGTCAAGCGCGACGCGGTGCATGCGTTGATTCGCTGGCTCCACGATGAACCAACGCAGCGATACGATTATCTCGTGGATGTCACCGCAGTCGAGTACCGCGACGCATCGCGACCGCTTGAAGTGGTATGGCACCTGCGCGCGCTGCGTCATCGACGCTTTTTGCGCATCAAAGTCGAGCTTCCCAAACGTCTGCCGCTGTCCGTGCCCTCGATCGTGGACATCTACAGCGGGGCCGACTGGCTCGAGCGTGAATGCTACGACATGTTCGGCATTCAATTCGAGGGGCACCCCGATCTGCGGCGCATTCTGATGTGGGACAGCTATCAGGAGGGGTTCCCGCTGCGCAAAGACTTCCCGTTGCGCGGCCGCTTCTCGCGCGCGGAACAACTCAAACAAGCGCTGGCAGCGAATCCCGAAGCGCGCTACTCAATGGAAGAGCTGCACATCGCCGAAGCATTTGACGCGCTGCCGGAGGACATGAAGCGCCGCCTGGCGGTGCAACGGGAAGCGTACGGCGACGTCGAGCGTGGCGAATGACGGAACGTCGAACCGTGGAGGTCGCCCTGGGGACAAGCGGGCTCAATGCGCAGGGACAGCCGATTCGTGCGCCGCTGACGGTGCAGGGCGGTCAGGCCGTCGCGTTGGATGCTCGCGCCCTCCGGGAACCGGAGATGGACAACGATCACATGTTGATCAACATCGGACCGCAGCACCCGGCAACACACGGCGTGCTGCGGTTGGTGTTGGAGCTTGACGGTGAGACCGTCGTGCGGTGCATTCCGCACATCGGATATCTCCACTGCGGGTTCGAGAAGATCGGCGAGTATCGCCAATACAACCAGATCATCCCATGGACCGACCGCGAGGACTATCTGAACTCGCCTGGCAACAATGTCGCCTTCTCACTGGGAGCGGAGCGCCTCTTCGGGGTGGAGTGCACGCCCCGCGCGACCGTACTGCGCGTCATGCTGATGGAACTGTCGCGCATCATGTCGCACGTCGTGTGGCTTGGCACCACGTCGGTCGACATTGGCGCGTTTACCCCGTTCCTCTGGCTGTACCAGGAACGCGAGAACATTTACAACCTGCTCGAGGGCTGGTTCGGAGCGCGGCTCACCACGTCGGCGACCCGGGTCGGGGGCATGGCCGCAGATCTGCCAAGCGGATGGCTGGACGGGTTGCGTGCTTTTCTGAAAGGGTTTCCCAAGACGCTCGATGAATCGGTAGGGATGCTGGAGACCAACGGGATCTGGGCCGGCCGAACCGTGGGCCTCGGCGCGATCAGCGCTGATGACGCGGTCAACGCGGGGTTGTCGGGCCCGATGCTGCGGGCCTCTGGCGTTGCGTACGATGTTCGCAAAGACTTTCCGTATCTCGACTACGAGACCTACGACTTTGACGTCGCGGTCGGCA
>JANOPS010000273.1:0-8414 GCA_031421995.1 Gemmatimonadaceae bacterium | reverse complement strand
CCGAATGGCACTATTGGTGGACGCGCATGCTGCGCGAGTATCCCAAGCATGAGCAGGCCGCGCAGCGCTATGCGGTCTGGATGGATGTGAAAGCGTTGGGCAACACGAGAGCATTGGACAGCCTTGAGACGTTGTACCGCTACTTCGCGCCGCTGCGCACGCCCGCTGGTCGAAACCTCACAAGCACGGGCGTCTATGTCGCGTCGCAGCTCGGCGACGCAACAGCGCATCGACTGTGGACCGAGCGCGCGATGACTGGAACGGCCGACAGCGCGAGACGGCTGGCCGACTTCCTGACCGAGATTCCACAGTTTCGCGCAGAAGGTCTGAACATGTTGCGTGCGCTACTCCGCGACTCCGAGCCCTCGCGTACGATTGCTCGGCCACTCGGCCGCAATGCGGCCATGCAGGCGCGGGCCGTCGCCGATCGGCGGCGGTCGATGTTCTCGGCGCTTGGACGCGGTTTGGTGGCGACCGGGAAGGCGCGCGAGGCACTGGACACGTTGCGCCTGGCGTCAGAGGGTGGATGGGAGCCCGCACTTTTCGGTGGTATGGCGCGGAGCTATCTCCTTGCGGGAGACACCGTCTCGGCATCAACCATGCGCGCACGCCAAGTGGTCGATGGGCGAACCTCAGCGGTGGTCCGCGATTCGTTGAACAGGATGGGCCAGCGACAGGTTGGTGTCGCGCGGTGGGACACACTGGTCAACAATGCCCGGCAGGAAATGCACAGACGCCTGCTGGAGCGCAGCATCGTGCGCGCCGTCGCACCGACCGCCAGCGTGCGTTCGCGGGACGGCCGCGATCACGCACTGCGGGAGCTCACCGGGGGTCAGACCTCCTTGGTCATCTTTTGGTCCCGGCATTGCGGCTATGCCCTGGAAGCGCTGCCGGAGATCTCCACACTCATCGCTCGGCTGCGCACGGCTGGGACGCCCGTCGTCTTTGTTGTCGACGAACCCGCGTCTGCCGACTTCGATGAGTTCCTGAAGCGCAAGCAAATCACGTGGCCGGTGCACTACGACGCGCGCACCGCCCTCGGCAATGCCATGCGCAACTTCGGCACGCCGTACTACTACGTGGTGGACGGCGCCAATCGCATCCGGTTCAGCAACGTCGAGGAACTGGGGGATCTGTACGGTCGGTTGGCGGCCGTGGCCGCCGACGACGCGTCGCGGTAACGCCTTGATGGCGGCACGCCGGTCCGGCGAATCTCTGGGTGGTCGTTGTCCGTAGGATACGGGATCAGCCTGCGCGGTCGTCGCGCCGGCTGCCACCCTCGGATATCGCCATGACCCTCTTGCTCAACCTCCTGTACTTCGTGGTCGGCGGTGGCTTCTTCGCCGGCCTCGCCTGGCTGCTGGTTGGATGTCTCCTGGCGATCACGGTGGTGGGCATTCCATTCGCCTTTGCCGCCTTCCGCATCGCAGGCTTTGCGGCATGGCCGTTCGGTCGCACGCTGGTCGACGCGCGCTCCCTCGGCGAGCAGACCATCATCGGCACCGATGCCGCGAACATCGTGTGGGTCATCTTCGCTGGGATCTGGCTCTGGATCGCCCATGTCATCGCGGGCATCGGCTACTGCGCCACCATCATCGGCATTCCGTTCGGCTTCGCGCACTTCCGGCTCGCCGCAGTCTCCTTTGCGCCGCTCGGGAAGCGGGTCGTGGACGTCGACTAAGGCGCGCTGCACCCTGCTTGCTCGGGTGAGAGCGAAGCTGCTCTCGGTTGGCAGTCCCGCACCCTCGCGGACTAACGATCGCGTAAAGCGGCCCTTAACTTTGGCCGATGCCACGCGTCTCACCGCCCATGACATCTCCCTCGCGCAGCGGCCTCTCCGTCGCCAGCGACTACGCGCATGCGCTTGTGGTCGAGGAGCGACTCGACCTGGGCCAGCGCTGCCTGCGAACCACCGTCGCACTGCCAGCGGGGGCCGTGATCGCCTCCTTTGCCAACAGTCAGCGGACGGGCGATCCCAGCTACCTCACGATTCAACTGGATCGCGACGTGCATTTGGTGCTTACGCCAGAGGCATTGGAGTGCGTGAACCACTCGTGCGAACCCAATGTGTCTTTTGATCTCGAGCAGTTCGCGCTGGTCGCGCTACAGCCTATCAAGGCCGGTGACGAGCTCACCTACGCGTACCCCAGCACGGAGTGGACCATGACGCGGCCGTTCATCTGCGCTTGCGCGTCGACTCGGTGTCTCGGAGTGATCGACGGCGCGTCGACGTACACCGCAGACCAGCTGTCGCGTTTTGCGCTCACACCTTTCGTACGCGCCATGTTCAGCACGCGCGCGTCGTGAGTACGGAGACGAGCACGCCCGTTGCCTTTGTCACCGTGCTGGTGCCCTATATCGAGAGCGACGATCCCAACCTGGCGTACTACAGCGACTACAGTCAAAGCCACGCGGAGTACGCGAGAGCCTTCACAGCGCTCGACATTCCGTGGCAGTGGCAGTTGGTCACGCTGCAGGATTTCCGAAGTGTACTGGATACCGTATTGGCGAACTTCGACGATGCACACGTCGTCTTCAACCTGTGCGACGGCGACGAGGACAACGGCGTTCCCGGGATCTCGGTGGTGCGCTACCTCGATGAGCTGGGCGTTGTCTATACGGGTGCCGATGCCTCGTTCTTCGACATCACCACGTCGAAGATTGACATGAAGCGCTGTTTTGGCAAAGCAGACGTGCCCACTGCACCGTGGGCCGACATCACCGACCCTGCTGGCGCGGCTGGGGTGTTTGACCGATGCGGGACGCCACTGATCATCAAGCCAGCGGTTTCGGCGGGGAGCATGGGCATCACGATCGACTCTGTCGTGCACACCGAAGAGGCGCTTCGTACGCAGCTGGACATCCTGCGTGAAGGCTATCGCGGCTGGGGACTGACCGGCGGCGGAGTGTTGGCAGAGCAGTTTATTGCCGGTCGCGAGTTTACCACGTTCATGATCGGCTCGGCCGATGACCCTGCGTCGTGCATTGTCTACCCCGCAGTGGAACGGGTCTTCAACGACACGCTTCCGCCCACGCAGCAGTTCCTTTCGTTTGATCGCTTGTGGGAGATCTACGAGCGCGAAACGCCACTGGACAACGACGCCTATCTCTGGGAGTACGCGGCGGCGCCGGATGATCTGCAACCGCGTTTGCGTGACGTGAGTTGGGCGGCCTATGCGTCGGTCGGTGGTCGGGGATATGGGCGCGTGGATCTCCGCATGGACGGCCGGACGGGCGAGCTGTTCGTCCTCGAGGTCAATGCGCAGTGCGCGCTCTCGGAGGACGAAGACTATACCTCCATCGGCGCGATTCTGCGGTATGCGCAGGTGCCCTTCCACACAGCGGTCCAGACAATCATTGCTGAGGCGCGTCGCACGCATGCCGCCGCGCGCGCGGCGTCGTCGCCCGTCGCTCAGGCTCTCTCCGCGTGAACATCTGCGTCTTACAGCCGGACTATCGGTCGTCATTGGTTGACTACCGCCACTACGATCCGCCGCGTGATCTGACGGCACTGTTGCCCGGGCATACGGTTGATCATGTGTTTCTCGACAAGCGCACGACGTATCAGCAACTGGCCCGATGCGCGCGCGACGGGTACGACGTCTTCATCAACCTGTGTGAAGGGTATCTGGACTGGGACGTGCCGTCGATCGACGTGATCCACGCGCTTGACGAACTCCGGCTGCCATACACGGGGCCGAGTGCGCTGCTGTATGATCCGTCCAAGCCGCTCATGAAGTACGTCGCGCACACCGCGGGCATTCGCACTCCGGCACATCGGGTGGTCCGCGCTGCGGCAGATCTGGCGTCGGTGTACGCAGGGCTCCGCGCTCCATGGTTCGTCAAGCCGGCGCATGCCGGAGACAGTCTTGGCATTGATGACGGCTCACTCGTTGACACGCCCGACGCCTTGGCAGCGCGCGTCGCGCTCTTGCTGTCCGACTATGCCGAGGTGCTGGTCGAGGAGTACATCGATGGCCGGGAATTCACCGTCCTGATGGTCGCAGATCCCGACGGGAACGGCCGCTGCTCGACGTTCGCGCCCGTGGAGTTTGAGTTCCCCGAGGGTCCGAAGTTCAAGACTTACGCGCTCAAAACCAGCGACCTGCATCCGCGCGCCAACGTGCCGGTGCGTGACCCTGCCCTTGCGACGCATCTGCGCGATGCGGCCACCCGCGTGTTCAAGGCGTTCGATGGGGTTGGCTATGCGCGCATGGATTTTCGTCTCGACGCGGCCGGTACGCTGTTCTTTCTGGAGGTGAACTTCACGTGCTCGGTGTTCTACGCCGACGGACTTGAGGGTTCGGCCGACTATATCCTGCAGTACGACGGCGTGGGGAAGCGCGGCTTTGCGGAGCAGATCATCGCCGAGGGAATCGCGCGGCATCGTCGGTCGCTGTTGCCCTACGAGATGCAGGGCAGCGACGTGGCGGGATATGGCATTGTGGCAACGCGCGCCATTGCGTCCGGCGAGGTGGTGTACGGCGGCGAAGGACGTGCGCAGCGGCTCGTGACGCGACGACACGTTGCCAACACGTGGAGTGACGAGGACCGCACGGTCTTCGCGCACTATGCGTATCCGATCAGCAACTCCGTGTATGCGCTGTGGGACGCCGACCCCACCGCGTGGGCGCCGCAGAATCATTCCTGCGATCCAAACACCGCCTTTGACGGGCTCAATGTGGTGGCGTTGCGCCCCATTGCTCGCGGCGAAGAGCTCACCATCGATTACGCGATCTCCATGAATGAGATGAGCGCGTCGTTCTCCTGCCGCTGTGGCGTAGCGGGATGTCGCGGCGAGATTCGTGGCACGCCCGGCAACTCGGTTAGTGCGCGCGAACGCCGTCGCGATCCCACCAGCGCGCGATCGTCCGCACCCGAAGGCACGCACTAACCATGCGTCTCTTCGCCAACGCCGCACCGCTTGCGCTCGCGCTGCGGGACTTTCGTGGCCGCCTAGCCTTCACGTATTCGCTGTTCGCGCTTGAGATGACCGCGAGCTTGCTGCGTCCGTTCTTCCTTGGCCGGGCGATCGACGGGCTGCTATCGCAATCGTATGGCGGATTGATTGAGCTCTCGCTGGCCCATTTGGTGTTCCTGATCATCGGTACCGTACGGCACATGTTTGATACGCGCACCTTCACGGCGGTGTATCAGTCGTTCGTCACCAGCCTGATGACGCGCCCCACGAACACGTCGACGGTGTCTCGCCGCAGCGCGCACTCAACGCTCGCTCGACAGATCGTGGATTTTCTTGAATACGATTTCAATCACGTGGTTGAGGCGCTGTACAATGTTGTTGGCTCGTTGGTCTTGCTGTACCTCTACAACCACGCGATTGTCTGGATCTGTCTCGTGGTACTTGTTCCGGTCCTGTTCATGGCGCGTGGCTACGGCCGGCGTACGGTGCGTCTCAACATGGCGCACCACGATGAACTGGAACGACAGGTCGACATTATTCAGGAGGGCGACAGCGGCGGCATCTCCGATCATTACGAGAAGCTGCGCGGGTGGCAGGTGCGGCTGTCCGATCAGGAGGCGTGGAACTTCGGTGTCACCGAACTGCTCGTGTTGTTGGCTATCGCTGGCTCGCTGATCGTGTCAACCCAGTTCAGCGAGGCCGCGTTGCAGGTGGGCAGCCTCGTTGGCATCTACACGTACATGCTCAAGTTCGCCGCCGGCTTGGAGACTATTCCGTACATGGTGCAACGGATCGGTGCGCTGCAGGACATCATCCGGCGGATGACATCATTGGAGCCGCTCGATCCGGCAACACCGTAGTCTCACCGCCCGCTTCCTTGTTGGTGAGTCAGGTGACGCGGCACATGCACGGCGCTATCGCGAGCGTACCGCCTCCAACCGTCTCGATCCGGTGCCAAACATGAAGCCGGTGGCCCGAGCGCCCGCGACGTCGAAAGCGAAGCGATTGTTGGCGCCATCCAGAAACGTGTCAGCACCTTGATTCCGTAACGGGGTAGGCGTTTGGCTCGCGATGGCGACCATCAACCGTTCCTCCTGCGCAAAAACGCGTACCGTTTGCCGAGATCCATCGGGTCGAGCCAGAAGATACTCTCCGAGATAGCGCTCACGATCGCCTGGCGCCAACGGGAGATCTTTCGGGGCCGGTGGCGATGGCGCGGACGGCAGTGCCAGCACCGAACGCAAGATGGCGTCAGCGATCGTGCTGGTCGGTGCGGGCGCCGTATTGGCCAACACCACGATCACTAACGAGTCCTGCGGCACGTACGACATGAACGCGTTGAACCCGTTGATGGCGCCCCCATGGGAAATGATGCGTCGGCCGCCGATGGTATCCGCGCTCAAGCCAAAGCCGTAGGTCATGGGGCGACCGTTGGCGAACACGATGGGCGTTGTCATTTGGCGGTACGAATCCGCACTCACAACGCGCGTACTATTCAATTGCATCGTCCACGACACCAGATCGCCGATCGTGGAGCAGAGTGAGCCAGCCGCCGCCGGCAATTGCATGCTGAGAAAATCCGTGTTCACCAGGCCGCTCGGCGGCCGATCATACCCCTGCGCGCGGTGCGGGATGATGCGACGACTATCGCAATACCGCGTGTGGCTCAGTCCGGTTTGCTTGAACAGATTCGCTTCGAGGTAATCGCCGTATTTTGTGCCCGTCACCTTTTCGATAACCATTCCCAGCATGAAATAGCCGGTGTTGTTGTAGTAGAACTGCTGGCCCGGTTCAAACTGGAGCGAGTCGTTGGCCACGATGTGGATCAACGAGTCAGGAGCCAGATCCATGCGGGCCACGCGCCCGAACCGCGCACCAATGTCGGTGTAGCTCGAAATGCCTGACGTATGATTGAGCAGATGGCGCACGGCGATGGTGCGTCCATGCGTCGGGAAACCGGGGATGAACTTGTTGAGATGGTCGTCCAGTGAGACCGATTTTCGCTCAACCAGTTGCATGACCGCGGCTGAGGTAAACTGCTTCGTGAGCGATCCGATCTTGAACACCGTTTCCGGCGTGACGGCGATCTGGTTTTCAAGGTCCGCGAAGCCGTAGCCCTTCATGAGGAGCGTGTCGCGTCCGCGCACGACGGCTACGGCGATGCCCGCCACTGCACCACTCTTCACTGGGGCAGCCGCAATGGAATCGATGCGCGTAAGGAGTGTCGCACGCGACATGGTGCCCGGGCGTGCCTGCGCGCTCGCGACGCCTGCGCAAGCGAGTAGCAGAGCGGGAACATGCCCCACGCGCGTCTGCTTCAGCGAACGGTGATTGAACAGGCGAGTGAGCAGGCGAGTGAGCAGGCGAGGGACGGGATACGGTGGCGTCGTGCGGACGTTCATTCTTGGCTCATGGCAATGGCACCGGAAATGGTGCCCGTAACGGGGGGAAATCCTTGTATATGCAGCATGACGATTGCTGGCGCACCGCTCTGCAACGGATACTTCCGATCGAAGACGGCCGTGAACGCGCGATCCCGCCCCTGCATCCGCATGACGCCCGACACCGTTGCCCAGTCGTCTCCCGTCTGGACCACCCCGAATGACAGCGCGCGAGCGGTGTCCCCCGCCGCAGTCACCACTCGAAAAACTCCGCGTGCCGAACGGGCACCGCTCGGCTGCCGGATATCGACGGTGACCGACTTCGCGGTGACGACCCCGTCTTGCTTCAGTGTGCCCGAGGCGGTGATGCGTCGACCAGTGGTAACTCGCAACGGTCGACTGGGCATCAGCCCCGTGCGCCGCATCGCCACGCCGCCGCGGGCGCCCGTCACGGCACCATCACGCAGGGCTACCACGCCGTTCACCAGCACGACGCGGATCCCCTCTGATTTGGCGTTTGGGACCTCGTACGTGGCACGGTCAATCACGGTCAACGTATCGAACACGGCGATGTCTGCCGCCATGCCTGGTGCAATCACACCGCGATCCACCAGGCCGATCAGTGAGGCCGGCAAGCCGCTCATTTTTCGCACGGCCTGCTCCCAGGTGAGCGTTCGGGTCTCGCGCACATAGTGCCCGAGAATTCGCGGAAACGTGCCAAAGCCGCGAGGGTGTGCGCGTGTTTCCAGCCACGCACCGCAGTCGCAGGCGATCACCGCATCGGGATACTGCAGAATTTTGAGCAGGTCTGCTTCGGCGCCAAACGCGAGGATCGCTGATGGGGACTCGGTTTCGAGGATTTTCACGACCGCTTCACCGGGAGTCTTTGCTCCTTGTTGGCGCATGATGTCCGTGAGGCGACGCCCGGTTTCGTTCAGCATGATGCTTTCCGCACCGTTGAATCGTGCCGCGATCGCCTGGTCGGCTTCAGCAACGATGCGCGATCGCAGCGTGCCATCGGCAAACCGTTCGCGCATCTTGGCGAGCCCTCCGTCTTGCGCCCACCCCGGGATAATGAGTGCGCCGAGCGACGTTTGCCCAGCGAGGTAGGG
>JANOPS010000272.1:0-11310 GCA_031421995.1 Gemmatimonadaceae bacterium | reverse complement strand
CCCGCGGGCAGCCGTTCCCCACCACCCGCCGTAGATCCGTCCAGCCCCTACCCGCAGTAAATCAGTCCAGCCCCCACCCGCAGTAAATCAGTCCAGCCCCCACCCGCAGTTAATCAGTCCAGCCCCTACCCGCAGTTCATCTGTTCAGCCCGCAGTTCATTTGTTCAACCCGCAGTTTTACTTTGCACCCATGAATATCACCATTACTCCGACCGAACAGACCGGCATCTCTCGTCGGCTGCAGATCTCGGTGCCGACTGAGACGGTCGCGACTTACGAAGATCAGGCTGCGCGGAAATACGCGTCGCAAGTTACGATTCCCGGCTTTCGCGTGGGCAAGGCACCCGCCGCCATGGTCCGCAAGCGGTTTGCTGACCAGATCCGTCAGGAAGCGGTTGAGCTGGTCATCAACGAGGCTTTCAAGGAGGCCATCGAGCGCGAGGGGCTGAAGCTGGCCGCACAACCTCACGTGCATGACTTGAAGGTCGAGCCAGGGAAGCCACTGGAGTTCGAACTGCACTGCGAACTGCGCCCAGAACTCGCGCTGACGCAGATTAGCGGCTTCCCCCTCGCACGTCGTGAGTCGACGGTGACGGACGAGCTCATCGAGGAGCAGATCGAAAAGCTGCGTGAACAAAAAGGCGACTGGGCACCGGTGGAAGACAAGGCGGCACCGGGTGACATGGTGACGGTGCAGCTGTCGACCGCGGAGGCCGATGGCAGCATGCCGGAGGGCCGCGAGTATCGGTTAGTGCTCGGCGGTGGGCAGGCGATCGCCGCGATTGAAGAGCTGATCATGGAGGCCTCGATGGGTCAGACCATCGAGCGTTCGGTCCGTTGGCCGGAAGACTTCCCCGACGAAGCGCAGCGGGGCGTGACCAAGAACGCTCGCGTCACCTTGACGGACGTGAAGCGGAAAGTGGTTCCGGCGTTGGACGATGCCTTTGCGCGTGAGGTCGGTGACTTCGACACCCTCGACGCGCTACGCGCCGCTGTGCGCGTGGATATGGGCGAGCACGCGCGTCGCGAGGCTGATGCCGATGTGCGTGGCCAGATTATCGAGAAGATCGTGGAGGCCAACCCGTTCGAGGTGCCCAATAGCTGGGTCAATCAGCTGATCGAAGGCTACATGCAGATGTACGGCGTGCCCGACGCCGAGAAGCAGCGCTTCGCCCAGGAATTCCAGCCGATGGCCGCGCGACAGGTGCGCCGCGATTTGGTGATTGACACGTTGGCCGAGCGTGAAAAACTCACGGCGAGCGCCGCAGATGTCGATACGCGTATAGAAGAGATGGCGAAGGCCCGGAACGTCGAGCCGGGGCAAGTGTACGCGCAGCTCCAGAAGGCGGGACGGTTGCAGGAAATCGAGCGTGAGCTCACCGAGGACCGCGTGTTCACGTGGCTCCTTGAACAGAATCCGGTGTCGGCGTAACGAGTCGTCGCATCACCTTCACACCTAGTTGAGGCGTTACATGGCATCGATCTACATGCCGTACATCATCGAGCGGTCCAGCCGCGGCGAGCGTACGTACGACATCTTCTCGCGCCTGTTGATGGATCGGATCATCTTCCTGGGGTCGCCGATCAACGACGACGTCGCGAACATCATCATTGCGCAGATGCTCTTTCTTGAGTCCGATAACCCCGAGAAGCCCATCCACCTGTACATCAACTCGCCGGGCGGCAGCGTATCTGCCGGCCTTGCGATGTACGACACGATGCAGTTCATCAAGGCGCCCGTCTACACCACGTGCATGGGCATGGCGGCCAGCATGGGTGCGTTCCTGCTCTGCGCCGGTGCGGCCGGCAAGCGCGCAGCGCTGCCGCACTCGCGCATCATGATTCACCAGCCCTCCCAAAATGGCGGCGGCGGGTCGGCGTCTGACATCGAGATTCAGGCGCGCGAGATTCTGTATCTCCGCTCGAAGATGAACGAACTGATGGCCAAGCACACCGGCAAGGATGTGGATCAGGTCGAGCGGGACACCGATCGCGATCGCTTCATGTCGGCGGAGGAAGCCAAGGTGTACGGCCTCGTGGACAACGTGATCGCCCATCAGGCCGAGCTGGTCGCGACCAAGTAAGGACAACGATACACAAAGGCACTCGGAACGCCCTCAAGAAAGGGCGGTCCGAGTGCCTTTGTCCGTCCCGGTCACGGTGGTCGGTTGAGCCCCCGCGTCCGGGGCAAGGGAGGGCGGGAGGAAGTGACTTCGGCACGGGCAGCCTCGTCATGTGGGCACTGCGGGTCCCCGAACCAACGTCGAACTCGTCCCTCTTCACCCGACCTTCTGACTGTCGGCACTCCTCAATGATTGTCGTCCCTTGCCCATGCGTCGGCCATGAAGTCAGTTCCTGACTTGAGGCCGGCGGATGCTGCGCCCGCCAACGTGAAGCGACAGCGGAGACACCGCCGAATGGCGTGCGAGCACGCACGGCACTTCACCGTGAGGCGCGCCTTTACGCTGATCGAAATATTGGCAGCGCTGACCATTGTCAGCATTCTGTTCAGCCTCGCCTACCCCCAGTTTGAGGAAGCGAGGAATCAGGCGAACATCGCCAAGGCCATCGGCGACCTGCATGCCATGTCGCTCGAATTGAACATCAAAGACCCGTTGCCTGAGAGCCTTGCAGGCATCGGACGCGCCGACCGCCTCGATCCGTGGGGTCGGCCGTACGTGTACTACAAGTTTCCCCCTGCCAGGGGCAGGGGAGTGCCGGGGGGGGCGCGCAAGGACCGCTTCCTCGTGCCGATCAATACCTACTATGACCTGTATAGTGTCGGCAAGGATGGCGGCTCAGCAGGACCGTTGACGGCGAGAGCCAGTCAGGACGATATCATTGTAGCCAACGACGGCGGTTTCGTTGGACTCGCCAGGAAGTACTGATGAGCGGCCTTGTACGGCGAAGCGGGTTTCTTGGAACCCGCGTTGCACGACGGACGCTGGCGAACTTCCTGACGGCGGCAATGCTGCCAGTCGTGCTCAGCTCGCTGACCGGCATCTGGTACGTGCGAGGGTCCCTGGAAACAGAGGCCTTGGATCGCGTGCAGCGGACCTCGAAATCCGTTGCCATGATTGTCTTGGACCAGCTCAACCGTGCGGCAGAACATCTGGATGCGAACGACGCGGTTGAAGCGACCGGTGTCGGGCTTTCGGCGAAAGACTTACGGCATGTGCGCACTGGAAGACCACTGCTGCGGCTTGGTCCCGTCATTGAACAGACATCGCGCGATTTCCCGTCGCTGCAAATGCTTCGTCGGCTGGCCACCCAACAACTCATCACGGTGTCGTCGAGCTCAGAATACTTCTGGGCCGCGCTCGACCAAAACACCGACCTTGATCGCACCAGCCTCTGCCTGTTTGAGGTTGGCACTTGGCGCAGCGTTTTTTGCACCCCCGACGTCGATGAGCACGCCGAACGCGAGTTCCGCGCGCTGGCCATGTCAAACCGCCAGCCTGGCGCCGACAGCACGCTCGTCGTTCGGTCGCGTGATCGTGATACTGAGAGCGGCACGCGAACGGCCGCTGGCGCCCCGGGCGCCGCGGTTGGCGCCAGTATCAGCGGCGTCTTCGGAAGTGGCGACGAAGCACGGCTCGTCTCTCGTCGCGACGTGTTTCTGGGATTCGAGTGGGGGGCAGCATCGTGGCGGCTCGTGACCGCCGAGTCGAGGGCGGTGGCCCTCGCCCCCGCCCGGTCGATTACGACCTCGCTCCTCCTGCTCGTCGTGCTCGCCTTGGTGACGGCATTCATGCTCGCCCATCACCAGATCCGACGAAGCACCGAGCCACTCGAGGAACTGCATGAGGCGACGCAGCGTGTTGCAAGCGGCGACCTGGAGACGCCAGTGACGATCACGACGCGCGATGAGTACGGCGATCTGGGCACGGCATTCAACAGCATGACCGGCGCGCTGTCGCGGCAGTTGCAGTTGCTGCAGCGCATGGATGCCGTCGATGATGCCACGCTCCGAGAACAACGCGCTGAGGCCATTGCCCGCACCACGCTTCATGGGTTGGCCACCACATCGCATGTGCAGCATGCGACGGTGTTGATACGTGGTGACGACCACGATTCCCTTCAGTTCACGCGGTGGTGGATGGAGGAGACCTCTGGTTCGCTTCGGAGCACCACCGTATCACTCAGCGCACCCGAGCGAGCGCGGATGCTAGAGCACCCACGCACGTATCAGGAGCTGTCCACGTCCGAAAACCGCGCCGCGCCAGTACACGCAATGCCGTCGGCGCCAACCACTCGCGTCGTGTTTCCGTTGCTGCACGGAGGCGATGTGCTGGGAAACATCACCATAGACGTGTCTCACGGGATTGCGCTCGACGAGGAGAACATCAACGACATCCGTCGGGTTGCTGACCGGGTGGCACTTGGTGTGTCCAACGTGCGACTGCTCGGCCAGCTGGATGCGCTGTCAACTGGCACGTTACGGGCGTTTGCGCGCGCGATCGATGCCAACTCCGCGTGGACCGCAGGGCACAGCGAGCGAGTGACGCACATTGCATTGGCCATTGGCCAGCGTCTGGGGTTGAGCAGCGGGGAGCTGTCTGCGCTGTACCGGGGCGGCTTGATGCACGACGTAGGGAAAATCGGCATCCCCTCCAGCATTTTGGATAAGGCGGGAAAACTCTCCGCCGACGAGCGCACCATTATCGAGCAGCACCCGAGTATCGGCGAGCGCATCCTCACGCCGATCCCGGGACTTCGGGACACGCTGGCCATCGTCCGCTCGCATCATGAACGTTTCGATGGTCAAGGGTACCCGGACCGTCTTGCCGGCGACGCGATCCCGTGGCTGGCGCGCGTGCTCTCGGTTGCTGACGTCTACGATGCCTTGGCCAGCGATCGCCCGTACCGCGCGGGGTTGAGTCATCGCGCCGCCATCGCGATGATCGAAGGACAGTCTGGATCGGCGTTCGATCCGGTTGTGGTTGACGCCCTGCTCTGCATTGAGGCCTCTTCCGCCTTCACCAGAACTGCCGATCTCCTGCTTGAAGAGTTTTCCGTGGCCGGCTTCGCGGAGCCAGCCAGCGTCGTTCGCGGTGTTCACCCCATCAATGTCGAAGAACCTCTCGCGCTCGTCTGATGCCATCGGATCCCTTGCCTTTCCTCGACGTCGGCGTCGAGACCCCAAAACCCTTGCGGCCAACTTCGGACGCGAAGGCGGACGCACTCGCCGAATCTCGCGCGATCCGGTCGGAACTTGCTGAAATCGGCGCCGTGCTTGACCTTCCGGTGCGCATTCCAACGCGGGCCCGCAGTTCGACCGCGATTGAGGAATCGGTGCCCAAGGCGCCGGTTCCGATGTGGCGCCAGACGCTGTCCGTTGCCGTGATCATCCTTGGCGTGATCGGCGCACTCGTGTCGCGTCTGCCGGAGCGCAAGGCGCCGTTGCCCGATGATTTGCTTGGTGAGTGGGCTACGACCTTCCCCGACTACGATGATCAGCGCCTCGGGTTCTCCGCGACCGAGGTTGTGATTGGGCTTGGCGGCGGCGCGCCCGCGACGCGCTACCCCATCAGCGCCGTGAAATTGTCGGGACCGTCCGACTCCATGGGCATTGCCGTGACGTACCGCGACGGCGGTGCAGATATCGAGCTCTACGCCACGCTGCTGCTGCGCGGCACGCCGCGATTGGTCTTCCAGCGACCGGCAGGATTGGTGTGGGAGCGCAAGGTGTCCGCCGCGTCCGGCGAGTAGCGCGCAAATAGCGCGATTCGCGCGATCAGCGCGCGAGTGATGCAGGATTGGGCAGCGGCGCTTTTCACACGCGCTTACGCCGACCGAACCCGCATCTGAATCTCCACAGCCGGTCGTGTAGTCAGGCGCGCGAACGGACGCACGGTCTCCGGCGAGAGCGCCTCAAAGTCGAAACGGCGCACCAGTCGCGCCAGAATCAGCGACGTTTCGATCGTGGCGAATGCCGCGCCAACACAAATGCGCGGGCCGACCCCAAAGGGAATGTACGCCCCTGGCGTCAACTCCTGTTCACGCTCGGGGAGAAACCGATCGGGATCGAAACGATCCGGATCTTTCCAGAGCGTCTTGTGCCGGTGCATGCTCCATGGTGAGATCATCAGCATGGTGCCCTTTCGTACGCGCCGTCCACCGATCGTCGTGTCGCGCAGAGCGACCCGGGGAATAAACGTGATGGGGGGATAGAGGCGCAGCGTCTCGCGGAACATGTTGCGTACGTAGGTCAGTCGCTTGGTGTGTTCCAACAGCACCGGTCCATTACCCACCACACGGTCAATCTCGGCGCGCATGCGGGCAACCGCCGCCGGCTGTTGGGACAGAATAAAGAACGCCCATGTCAGCGAACTGGCCGTCGTTTCATGCCCCGCCAGAAAGAACACGCCGAGTTGATCGATGATCTCGTCGCGGGTAAAGGTGGCGCCCGTGTCGGTGTCGCGCGCGTCGATCACGGCGCCGGCGATGTCATCCAGGCCCGCGGTCGCGAGTCGGGTATCGAGCATATCACCCAGATGCTTGCGGATCCGCTGACACGCCTGCTGCACATCGGGCGGCTGCGGGATGTGCGCCCATGGCTTGTCGATGAGCAATCGGCGCACGTCAATGCTCGCGACGCGTCTCTCGAAGGACGAGAAGTCTTCGAAGACCTCACGTGACGTCTGCGACGCGAGCGGCGTTGAGAAGATGGTGCGTGTAATGACGTCCGCCGTCAAATGGCTCATGGCTTCGTCAAGCGAGAACGTCTGGCTGTTCGACGCCAACACGTCGAGGCGGGACTCGTAGTCGTCGACGGCCGCCGCCATGAACTCGAAGGCACGATTGATGCGCATGTGCGAAAACGCGGGGTCGACCATGCGCCGTTGCCTGCGCCACGTGTCTCCGCTGGTCACAAACATGGAGTTCCCAACGAGCCCCTCTAGCGCCCCCACAAAGAGATCGTTTTTGGGGTATTGATCTTGGGCATCAGTCATGATCTCATTGACCAGCGCGGGATCATTGATCAGCAAAATGCCGCGACGCGAATAGCCTAACGGACTGAGCATCGTCTCGTAGGCCAGATCAGGGAGCAGACTCAAGAGGTCTTTCTCGCCACGCCACACCACACGCAGGAGCGACGGCACTGGCGCGCGCGGTCGCGGCGCCGGCGGGCGGTACAGAGGAGAGGTATCGGTCAAGGCTCAGGCTTGCGCGGCATCGGACGTCTTCGCGCGCGCGGTCGCCGAGCGCTGCGTGAGACGGATGCGCATCTGGTGATAGATGATGATGGCGAGCCCCACAATCAGGGGGATTGACCACATTTTCGGATTGAGCGCATTCGACGGCATGAAGCGCACGAATCCAAAGGCCATAAATGCGGTGTAGACCGAAATCCCAGCGCCCACAGCGGCCTTCACGTGCTCAAGCTGGTAGGTGATCTTGGGCGGCGCATCCGTGAAGATGAAGTAGAGATTCGTGAGCCCCGAGGCGACGCCGACGACGGCGATCCCCATCATGAGCGTCTCGCCAATGAGCCAGCCGCGATAGGCGCAGTAGAGCGCCGCAGCGATCACCAGCAGATTCAGTGACACATTGGGCCACCGACGATTGACGAGGTGCTGGCGTTTATTGCGCACACTGGCGAGGCCGTGCCAGACCAAACTGACGGTCAAAATGGCCAGATAGAGCATCATCCAGCCAAAGATGCCCTGAATCCACTCCGGCGGACGCGTCAGGTGCGGGTGAGTCTCGACGGGAGCCAGAATCGTGCAGGTTCCCATGCCGAAGGCCATGCTGGCGGTCACCAGCATCAAGTAGCTGAACGCTTTCCCGTACTTGCGGTGCGCGGCAGCGCCCTTTTTACTGATCACCGGAACCCAAAACAGCACTAGCCCGACGGCGCCCGTGGTCACGTGCACTATGAGGAACAGCTTGAACAGGAGCGGCACGCGAGGCGGGAAAAGAGGTCGGCACAAAAGCGGTACAACAGCCCTTCAACAGTGTAGTATCACCCGCCACGATCGCAATCGTCTTCCACAGGCAAAACGCTCCTAAAGTCTAGCAGCTCGCCTCACGATCCTTAAGCCAGGGCCCCTCCCCGCAGTTCATCAGTTCAGCCCGCAGTTCTCGCTTGACCACACCCCGATGTTGGGGTTTACTTCGTCACTGCTCGGTCCGTGTGGCCGGCCTTTGACCTCCCCGCTTGGATCGACATGTCCCACGACAAGCACTTGCGGTGCTCATTCTGCGGAAAATCAAAAGACTCGGTGCGGAAGTTCATTTCCGGGCCGTCCGTCTATATCTGCAATGAGTGCATCGCGCTCTGCAACGAGATCTTGGCGGAGGACGAAGAGCGTGAGGTCGCCGAGCAAATTACGCAGGTCCCCACGCCCCACGAAATCAAGGGCATCCTCGATCAGTACGTGATCGGCCAGGATCCGGCGAAGAAGGCGCTCGCCGTGGCCGTGTACAACCACTACAAGCGCATCAACGCGGCGACGTCCGCCCGCGAAGATGACGTGGAACTGGACAAGTCCAACATTCTGCTCATTGGGCCAACCGGTGTCGGCAAGACGCTGCTGGCGCAAACGTTAGCACGCATTTTGGACGTACCGTTCACGATTGCCGATGCCACCACCCTGACGGAAGCGGGGTATGTCGGTGAGGACGTGGAGAACATCCTCGTGCGCCTGCTCCAAGCCGGTGACTTCAACGTGGCCGAGTGTGAGCGCGGCATCGTGTACATCGACGAAATCGACAAGATCGCGCGGAAATCCGAAAACCCGTCGATTACGCGTGATGTGTCGGGCGAAGGCGTGCAGCAGGCGCTGCTCAAGATTCTCGAGGGCACCGTGGCCAGCGTGCCCCCGCAGGGCGGGCGCAAGCATCCGCAGCAGGAATACATCCAGATCAACACCAAGGATATCCTGTTCATTTGCGGCGGCGCCTTTGATGGATTGGAGAAGATCATTGAAGCGCGTACCGGCCGCCGAAAGATCGGATTTGGCGATGAGAAGAACGCGGCAAAGGTCAAGCCGATCAAGGTGACATCGGCTAAGAACCCGTTCGCCGAAGTCGAACCTGACGACCTGCTGCGCTTCGGCATCATTCCCGAGCTTGTGGGCCGACTTCCCGTGTGCGTGCCGCTCGAGGCCTTGGACGAAGAGACATTGGTGCAAATTCTCAAGGAGCCGAAGAACGCGCTCACCAAGCAGTACGCGCGGCTCTTTGATCTTGAGGACGTCAAGATCACGTTCGAGGAGTCTGCCCTGCGTGCTGTGGCCGCGAAGGCGCTCAAGCGCGGGACGGGGGCGCGCGGCCTGCGGGCGATTCTGGAAGAGACCCTGCTCGACACCATGTTCGACCTACCGACGCGAGATGATGTCGTCGAGGTCAAAGTCACCGAAGCCTCTGTCCTCACCGGCGGCCCGCCGCTGCTTGAGATCGCGCCCAAGCGACAGAAGAAGGAAGCCTGAGTCCGCGCACTTCTGCACGGGCGACTACCAAGCGCGCCGCCGATCCGCAGCGGTCGCGCCTCCCCGTGTTGCCGCTTCGCGATGTGGTGTTGTTCCCCCACGTCGCCATGCCGCTCCTCATCGGGCGAGCGGGTTCTCTTGCCGCGGTCGCTGACGCCACGGAGGGATTGAAAGAACTCCTCATCGTGACCCAGCGCTCGGCGGACGTGCACACCCCGACGTCGGCCGATCTCCATCGGATTGGCGTCATTGGTCGTTTGCAGCAGGTTACGCGGCTCACCGGTGGCACGACCAAGATCCTGATCGAAGGCATCACGCGCGTCAAGGTGCAGCGCTTCTCCACATCGAAGGGAAGCCCGTTGTTCGAAGCCACGGTCGCGCCCTTTCCGCTTGAAGACAGCGGGTCTGACACGTCCAAGGCGCGCGTGCGTCACGCGTTGACGTTGTTCGAGGAGTACGCCGGCCTGCAACGACGACTCCCGCCAGAGGTCGTCGGCCTGCTGCAGGGGCTCGATGACGAGGAGCGCGTCGCGTTCGGCATCGCCGCGCACATGCACGTCACCATCGAGCAGCGTCAACGCTTGCTGGAATCGCCAACGCTCGAGGTGCTCGGCGATCGATTGGTCCAGTTACTCGGCAGCGAGCTCGAGCTGCTCAAGCTCGAACGGAAGATCGACGAGCAGGTGCGTGGGTCGCTCTTCCAGAATCAGCGCGAGTTCTTCCTCCAGGAACAACTGCGCGCCATTCATAGAGAGCTCGGCCACGAGGAGGGTGACGAAGGCGACGAGATGTCGAAGCAGATCGCCGAGCGCGGGCTGCCCGAAGCGGTCGCGCTGCGTGCGCACCGCGAGTTGCGCAAACTCCGCCGCAGCTCGCCCATGTCGCCCGATGCGTCCGTGGCGCGCGGATGGTTGGACTGGGTGCTTGGCCTGCCCTGGACCACGCGCAGCGACGATACGATCGATCTTGAGCACGCTCGCGTGGTGCTGGACGGCGATCACTATGGCCTCGAAGACGTCAAGGATCGCATTCTCGACTACATCGCCGTCCTCGCCAAGGTCGGCGCGATTCGCGGCCCGATTCTCTGCTTGGTTGGACCGCCGGGTGTGGGCAAGACATCACTCGGCCGCTCCATCGCACAATCGCTCGGCCGACGCTTTGTGCGCATGGCCCTTGGCGGCGTTCGCGATGAAGCGGAGATCCGTGGCCATCGACGCACCTACATCGGCGCCATGCCAGGACGCATCCTGCAGGCCATGCGTCGCGCGGAGACTGTCAATCCGGTGATCCTGCTGGATGAGGTGGACAAACTCGGCAGTGATTGGCGTGGTGATCCTGCGGCCGCGCTGCTTGAAGTGCTGGATCCTGAACAGCATCACGCGTTCAATGACCATTACCTCGAAGTCGACTACGACTTGTCGCAGGTGCTCTTCATCACGACGGCCAACTCGCTCGGCTCCATTCCCGAGGCGTTGCGTGATCGCATGGAGATCATACGCCTTCCGGGATACCTCGAACCAGAGAAGCTGTCGATCGCGCGACGGTTTTTGTTGCCACGTCAGCTCGCGGCGCACGGTATTGCGCCGGAGTTGGTGTCTGTCGCGCCAGAGGTGCTGAGTGCCATTGTGCGCGGCTGGACGCGTGAAGCCGGCGTGCGTGATCTTGACCGGCGACTGGGCCGGCTCGCGCGCAAAGTAGCGCGCGCGACCGTTGGCGGCACGTCGATCGGTCGGGTCGTTGATGGCGTGACAGTGATTGAGCGAACCGACCTTCCCGTGATTCTCGGGCCCGCGCCGCACGATGCCGACGACCCGCTCCTGATCGATCAAGTTGGCGTCGCCTCCGGCCTCGCCTACACCAACGTCGGTGGCGA
>JANOPS010000271.1:0-1755 GCA_031421995.1 Gemmatimonadaceae bacterium | reverse complement strand
ATTACGGTGAACGAGGTGTGGGGGTCGGCGGGCGCTGGCTTTGTGGTGGCGAAGACGGGTGATGTGATGACGATGCCGGGTTTGGGGAAGGTGCCGGCGGCTGAGGGGATGAAGGTGTATCCGGACGGGAGGATTGAGGGGTTGTCGTGAGGGGTGAGGTGTTGCGGGTGGTCATGACATCGGTGTCCTGATCGGTTGGGAGGCCGTACGCTGAGCGACCCCTTCCATGCGCCGGCGGTCATCGCGCTTCGACAGGCAACAAAAGGATGACGTCGGCGGACGAGAACATTGGCATACTGGAGGGTCCGCCGCACTACCCGTCCCGTTGCCAGATATCCTCGCAATGTCCGTCAAGAAACCCCGACTGCTTGCCGAAGTGCGAGGTCGCATGCGTGCCCGACACCTCAGCCCGCGCACCGAGCAGGCATATCTGAGTTGGATTGTTCGCTACATCAGATATCACGACACGCGGCACCCGTCGGAGATGGGAGAATCCGAGATCGTCGCGTATCTGACCTATCTGGCAGACCAGCGTCAGGTCGCGCGTCCGACGCAGATGCAGGCCTTGAGTGCGCTGGTATTGCTATACCGTGAGGTGTTGGGCGTGCCGATCGGCGACCTGCGTCGCGTGCTGCGGTCGTCATCGCCCACCCGACTGCCGACGGTGCTCAGCCCGGACGAGGTGCGTGCGGTCCTTGGCGCGCTCCACGGCACGTCGCGTCTAATTGGCGTCTTGTTGTATGGGGCGGGACTGCGGCTGATGGAGTGTCTGACGCTGCGTGTGAAGGATCTCGATTTGGACCGCAATGAGATCCGCGTGCGTCGAGGAAAGGGTGGGAAGGACCGGGTGACCATGTTGCCGACGATCGCGCGCGCCGGGCTGTTGGCCCATCTGGGGCGGGTGCGCGCGTTGCACGAACGGGATTTGCAGGCGGGCGCGGGGCGAGTGGCGATGCCAACAGCGCTGGATCGAAAGGCGCCGAGCTGGGCGGCTGACTTCGCGTGGCAATGGGTGTTTCCCGCGTCACGTCGTTACCGTGATGCCGCGGCCGCCACGGAGCGGCGCCATCACGTGCATGAGACGGCGGTGCAGCGGGCGGTCCAGCGGGCGGTGCGCGAGGCGGGCATTACGAAGCGGGCCACGTGCCACACCTTTCGACACTCCTTTGCGACGCACCTGCTGGAGGCCGGGTACGACATTCGTACGCTGCAAGAACTGCTTGGGCACAGCGATGTGAGTACGACGATGATTTACACGCACGTCCTCAATCGGGGACGGCTTGGCGTGCGCAGTCCTGCCGACGCGCTGGGTCGTGGATAGCGGATATTGCGGCGTTGCTTGCAGGGATCGACGTGGGGTAGTAGGTTCTGGTGCAGGTGAATAAGAAGTTAACTGGTCGCAATTTCTGGGTGGCTTGACGGTAATAACGGTGAGCGTTATTATTTGGTTATGATCGCCAGCTTTGCCGACCGCGATACGGAGCGTCTCTTCAATCGCGAGCGGGTGCGGCGGTTTCCTTCAACGCTGCACGGCGTCATGCGTCGCAAGCTGCTACTCCTCGATGCGGCGCTTGCCCTCGAGGAACTCCGCGTCCCTCCAGGGAATCGACTGGAGAAGTTGCGGGGCGATCGGGCGGGCCAGCACAGCATCCGCGTCAACCAGCAATGGCGCGTCTGCTTTCGCTGGCGCGACGGTGCGGCGTTCGCGGTCGAAATCGTAGACTATCACTGAGCGGAACATGGCAACCAAACTCG
>JANOPS010000270.1:0-3440 GCA_031421995.1 Gemmatimonadaceae bacterium | reverse complement strand
CATCCCACACTTGTCGACGCCGACGGGTCGGATCTCCGCAACGATCAACCCCCACGCATGAACGCCAAGCGTCTGTTTTTTGACTGGTCCTCCGTTGTCGCTGTCGCCATTGCGTGCATGACGTACGCGACGCTCGCGGGCGACGTCAAAGCCAACGCGCGAGAAATCGAACGATTGCGTGCGGCGGGTGAAGCCCGGGCGCAGGCCGATGTGCAGATCGCCGCAAGGATGGCCACCAAAGACGACGTGCAGCGCGTGAGCGATCAAGTGCAAGCGTTGGCGCAAGAGCTGCGCGGCGCGCGCGGTGCGGCGAAGTGATGCGCCCACAGATCGCATTCCGTCACGATTGGGGCCGCGACGTGCGCTTCCTGATCGCGCGCGTGACTGGCGCGCCCGTGCACTGCTGCACTCTGTACAGTGACGCGGTGTTTGATGTCGGGTTCCGCGGCATGCGGCACATGACGCGCGCGCAGCGGTTCGCCGCAGGCCGGTGGGAGCTGTTAACGCCGCCGTCCGACGTCCACGCTGCGGCAGGTCGAGGACTCGCGGCGCAGCGCGTCGGCTGGCACTACGACTGGATCGGCTGTCTGTCGGCGTGGTGGCTTGGTCGGGTGGCGGGCAACGCGGCTGCACGCAAGGTTTTTTGCAGCGAGCAAGGCGCGGGCGAAGTGCGCGCGTGGGGCGTGCCGCTGCTCTACAATCGCGATGCTCGGTATACGCCGCGTCAGCTCCGGGACGAGCTGGTGAACGTGCACGGCTTCACGAGCGAGTGGGTGACGCCGTGAACATCATCGAGCGCGTGGGGCTCGGCGACGGAGAGGGATGCGTCAGCTTCAACAAGAGCGTCACCGCGGGCGCGCTGCTCACGTTTGCGTTTGCCGTGTGGTGGTCGCTCACGCGGCTCTCGCAAGTGCCGCCGGTGAGTGTCTGGTCGTTCGGCGTGATCGTGATCGGCGCGGGCTTTGGGCTCAAAGGGTATATGGCTGGCGTCGCGCGGCGTACCGACACGTCGGAGACCACGACGACGACGAATATCACGGGCGACATGGCGAAGATTATCCAAGCGATCAAGACGCCTGCACCCGAGCGTGACGTGGCACTCGGCATACAAAACTCTGGCCGCGTGCCGCAGGTGTTCAATGACTAGCGCCGCCGCACCAGTACCAGCCATCGCGACATTGGCGCTCGCGCGCGCGCGGCAGTTCAAGTTCATACGCGAGACGAAACGCAACGGCAAAGGCAACTTCGGTCGCTGGGTCGAGGCCCTTCAGCGCATCGGCGGCACCGTGCCAGGACAACCTTGGTGCGCGTGCCTGACGTCGGCGATTCTCGGTATTGTGCACGACGACAAGCCTCCATTGCCTTACCACGCGAGCTGCGATGAGATCCTCGCCGCGGCGCGCGCGAAGGGCATGGTGCGCGATACGCCTGCGCCTGGGTGCTTGTTTTTCGTGATGAACGGCGACAGCGACACCGACGCGGGGCACATCGGTTTCGTGAGCGAACAAATCAAGCTGCCGCGCTTCGGGACGATCGAAGGGAACGCCTCCGACCCAGACGCCCCACCCACCCGCGAGGGGTGGGGGGTCTTCGAGCGCAAGGCGAGTAGCGCCCGCGCGCGGCGGACGGACGGCCAGACGCGGTACGTGTTTGTGTGGTGGTGGGTGTAAACACGCCCTTGACGTACCGGGCAGTTGCCCTTAGTATTCTGGTGTGGGCCGGGACGATCCCGCCTACGCCACCTCTCACTGGTCACTGACCGGAGACGCAAATGGACCGCCAGACCCGCCTCGCTACCGCCGCCGCAATCGTCCAGCACGGCGTGCCGTCCCTCGCGCAAATTGAGGCGCAGATTGCCGCTGGTGTTGAGCTGATCGCCACGGCTGGCACGGTCAACGGATCGCGCGATAGTGTCACCGTATTCCCGCTGCGTGAGGTCGCGGTGATCGGCGGCGAGATCAAGGGCCGCAGCGGGGCCAGCGCCAAATTTGCCAAACTGCGCGGCGTGGCGGATTCGAAATACGTCGGCGACCACGGCGACCGCTAGACTGTCCAAGGCTCCCCGTGCCTGCGGGGAGCAACCCCTTTCCTCACTGGGCACTGCCCGGAGCTACACAATGTTTGACGGACTGTACCTCTACACCCGCGCTGCCGACGGTACCCTGTCCTGCTCGCGCGACGCGAGCAACGATATTGCTCTGACGGTCCTCTCCACAGGTGAGATTGAGCGCCTGCAGGGCTGGCCCACTCCCGCACTGCGCCCGTGCGAGGACGACCGCGGCACGGTAGTCCTCGTCGGCTGTCGAGAGGACGGGCGGGTGTGGGAGATCAACGTCGAGGAGTACGCCCAGTGATCACGCCGACTGAGTCTGTCGTGCCTGGCCTGTCGCCTGCCGCGCTGTCGCCCGCAGAATTGGCGCTGTTGCAGGCGCACTGGGACGCGTTTGCTCCATCTGCACCGAGCCCGCACGTCGCCAACAACTTCATGATCCGCGGCTGGCGCGAGCATGGACGGCCCGGCCTGTTGGTGGAGCCTCGGTACAACTACACGCCGAGCGGCGAGGTGGAGTTTGTGCCGTACCGCGAGGTGCCAGACCTGACGCCTCGACGATACCCGCTGTTCCCGGGCGGCCCGCTGACCTACGGGTCCAGAAACGCCGTCGACGTGACAGCGCTGATCGCCGCAGTAGAGCGAGTGCGCGCACGGCTCGGCGCCCTACCCGTGCAGTACAACGGCCCGAGTGCCGAGGTGCCAGACGCGTGGTATCGCTACGTGATCGGGCCTGCGGAGTGGCGCACGTGACCGACACAGATCTGATGCAACTCGTCGCCGGGCGATCCCCGGCGGCGGCACCGAGCGCTATCGCCGCGCTGCGGGCAATTCGCGTAGACAGCCCTGTCGTCGAGCTGCGCGTGGCGAGCGTCGCCGGCGATGCGCTGCGAGACCACAGCGTCGAGTGGTCGCCCGAGGAGCGCGAGGCGCTGGCGGAGGCGTGCGCCCGCGCGGTCGGTGCCGATCCGATCGACACCGCGGCGCGCGACCGACTCTCGGCCCTGCTCACCGCGTCGGGCCTCTCCGCCGCAGAGCTGGCGCGCGTGCTCGGTCGCGACGAGCGCACGATGCGAAAGTGGCTGAGCGGGCAGATGGTGATACCGGGTGCGGTCGCATCAATGCTGGCGCGCGCGGGGATCGACGTGCACCCCGCTCACGTGGTGATCACGCTCGCCCGCTAGAACGCCACCCGCCCTGCGACGCCGGACGGCGTGACCCTGAGAGAGACCCGGCTAGCGCGCTCGTTGGCTCGCCCCGCGGCCGGGCCCGCGTCGGCAAACGCGTAGAGCCAGATAACCGCGAGCGCCGCGCCGCCGATGTACACTGGCGCGGTCTTGGCCTCCTTCGCCGTGGTGCAGAAGTCGCGGCGGAATTCCGCTATGTACGT
>JANOPS010000269.1:0-2210 GCA_031421995.1 Gemmatimonadaceae bacterium | reverse complement strand
ACCCAGGCGACGGTAAGGCGCCAGTCAGCCGACGCCATGCGTTTGTTGGCGAGCGGCAGATGTGCAGAAACGGTCGGTTGCGTCACAAGGTTTGGTAAGTTCACACTGTGCTGGCGGTGGGCGCCAGCGGAGCGACGTTGGCGTGTCGGCGTGCTGATCCGGTCGATGGTTTGCCGATGATCCTTGCCGCGACTCGCGGGTATAAGGCGCGGACTCCCAAGGGGGTACACTTCGCACTGGGTTCGCGTTTGTGACACAGGCCCTGAAAGTGGCAGTGGTGCGAGAGGTATTGGCGCTGACAGATTCCCCGACAGATTCCGGTGGTGTAACGGTTACGGCTCGCTATGACCGTGCGTCTACTCTATAGCTCAGATATCCACGCTGGGCGTCACTTCACTTATTGCACACAGGGCCTTCCCGCATGCGGGCTTTCGCACCTTTTGCTTCTTTGCGCCGCTTCGCGAGCGCTACGCCGACCTGGATCGGCCTCGCGCTCGCGGTTGCCGTGTCACCGGCCTGCGATCTCAACCCGAACGTTGAAGCCTGTTCGGTAACCATCGCGCCCAACGTGATCACGGTGACGGTCAACGGCGCGGTCAATGTTTCCGGCACCGCCTTCGACTGCAGTAGTAACACGATTCGCGACAAGAAGATCAACTTCTCGTCGGCCAACGTGTCGGTGGCTACGGTCACTCCCGCCGGTCAGGTCATTGGCGTGTCGGTGGGACAGACGACGGTATCCGCCGTGGCCAACGGGAAGACAGGTACAGCGCAGGTGACCGTCACGGCGGAACAGGCGACCACCGTCACGGTGTAGCCGGCCACGTTCACGCTGCGTACGTTGCAAACGAAGGTGTTTACCGGATCGCCGAAGAACGCGGCTGGCACGGTGATCGCCGGCAAAACCTTGCGGTGGTCGTCCAGCAACTCATCGATTGCATCGGTTGATCAATCGGGGAGCGTGACCGCGCTGTCGCCTGGCGCTGTCGTCATTGCGGCGGAGGCTGATGGCGTGACCGGCAACGCATCACTCCAGGTCACTCTCCCTCCGATTGGCTCCTGTTCGCTCTCACCCGCCACACAGCGTGTCACGGTAAGTGCTCAGGCTCAGCCGACGATTACGCTTCGCGATACCGCCCCCGCTAGCAACGTGATGCCTGCGCAGGGCCGCCCGCTGGTGTGGACGAGTGACAACGAAGTCGTCGCGACCGTCTCCGGTACTGGCGTCATTCGGGCGGTGAAGGCTGGGACGACGCAGATTCGCGCGTCGTCCGTGGAGTATCCGAACATCTCGTGCGCAACCACGTTCGAGGCGGTCGACGCACGCATCGTTTCGGCCAGGATTTCCCCGAACCCCAACACGCTGCGCCTCGGCGTGCCACGCCAGTTCACTGCGACGCTCACCGATAGCATTGGGCAAACGATTCCGCCGGGACGCGTTGTCACATGGACCAGCGTGACGCCCGCGACCGCAACGGTATCGGCAACGGGAATCGTGACGGGACTGTCGCTGGGAGCCGCGCGTATCGCAGTGCGAGCCGATAACGCCGTCGACACGGTAGCGTTTAGCATCACCAAGGTCCCCGTGTCTACGGTTCGCCTCTCCCCACTCTCGTCGAGTGTGATTCAGGGTCAGACTGTGCAGCTGACGGCAACAGTTGAGGACTCCACCGGTGCCACCGTGACCGATCGCGTGATCGAGTGGGTGTCCAGCGATGCAACACGCGCCACGGTGTCGGCAACGGGGCTGGTCAGCACGACATCGCCGGGAACGGTCACCATTTCGGCGACCAGCGAAACACGGAGCGGCTCAGCCACGGTCACGATCCAGCCCATTCCGGTGGACACCATCGTTGCCGACTCGACGTATTCTGTCGCCACCAACGCGGTCAGCAAAACATTCGCGATCACGCTCAAGGACGCCGCCGGTAACCAGCTGTTCAATCGCCAAGTGGCGATTACCAGCAGCACGCCCGGCGTGGCGCAAGGCACCGCCAACGGCGCGGCCACGGTGGTTACCGTCACCACGTTCAATACGGCCGGCACCACGATCCTGACGCTGCGCGCCTTGAATGCCAACGGCCAACCGGAAGGCAAAGCCACGCGGGTCACGGTGACCGTGACGCTGGTGCCCTGACGACCAGCTGATCCACGGAATGGACGGAGGGGCGATTCCACTCGGGATCGCCCCGCCGTCGTTTTATGGCGAG
>JANOPS010000268.1:0-3075 GCA_031421995.1 Gemmatimonadaceae bacterium | reverse complement strand
TAAGTCGACCCGCGCCACGCGGTGAAACGGAAACGGCGCGTCGGTGATCAGGGTGCGCGTCGTGCCGGTGATTGGCACGGTCGGGGTGTCGTCACCGTCGTTGCATGCCACTCCGGGCAACAGCAACAGCGCGGCGAGCGCGCAGGCGAAGGAGGTGGTGCGAATGGCATGCATGGCGCAATTCTCCGAAAACTCGAACGGTCACGGTCTTCGCGACCGTCAGGCAGAGCAGCTCAAAATCGTGTCGAGGAAACCACGAAGCTCGCGCTCGGGCCACGCGTGATTGGCGCGGATGCGGAATGTTTCCTCGCACGCATCCCGCAGCGGCGGAAGCTCCTCCGGCACCAGAAGGTCGCGCAGGAGCAGTAAGTCCACGGCATCGCGAAAGCGGTCATTGGGCACGCCATCAGGCATCGTACGCGTCATCCCGTGCCACTTCTGCGCGATGTGGTAGCGCAGCGACAGACACGGAACATCCGGCGGCCCAATCAGCCCGAAGCGGGCGAGGGGGACTCCTCCGAGACGCTCCGTCTCCGTATCCACCGAGTCGGGGTACGCGAGGTCTACCTGCACGGTCCCCCAACGTTGTGTGCGGTAGGCCACCTTCACCCAGACGCGCACGCCTTTGTCTCCTAGCGGATGAACGTCTGCGCGGCGCGTGAACGTGCAGTCGCCAAAGCCCACACGGAGGGCCGCATCGAACGCGTCGACCAGATCGGACTCCTCACAGACAACCACCACGTCCAAGTCGTCGGTGGCCCGCGCGCGTCCGGGTAGCCGGAGTTCCAGTGCAACCCCGCCCTTCACGACAAAGCGTGGGCCGTCCAGCCGACGGGCCGCGTCATCCAAGGCTCCGCTCAGCATCATGAACGAGATCCAGTGACGCACTTGACCGACTGCGAGCCCCTCGGCCATCGCATACGCAAGCACGTACTTCTCCAGCTTCCCGACAGACGGAGGCGTGGGTCTCAGATTCTGGCCTTCACACCGGAGCGGCGAGAACGGTGACGCGTGCTTTGGCTCGGCGCCTCGATCGCTGCCCGAAGCTCGTCGGCGGCCACGCGCGTCAGCCGACCCGACCGAAGCCCGTCGTCAACCGCCTGGCTGAGTAGCGCTTGACCGAGGTGCGCCGCGATCCCATCGCGGATTGCCCGCTCCGGACTGACGATCGGCATCCCCTCGTGCACAGAAATTTCGTGGGGCTCGAGGACGGCCTGGTGGACTACGAGATAGGTTGGGATATCGCGCTGCACCCGGTAGTCGGTCGGCACTGTTATGTGGACTTTTGACGGGGCCACGTCGGACATCTCGTAGAGGGCGAGCGCCGTTTCATGCGAAAGCACCCCCCGCACCCGGTCATACACGCGCCCTGCCCGGTCGTACGGCCAGAGACTTGCCTGCATGTACTGCGCGAGCGGGTGTACCGGGAAGTGCACGAGTCGGTACACGCCGCGGCTAACCCGCTCAAGCGTGCCGCGCTTTGCCATCATGACGAGGGTTGGCTGGCGCATGCCGGCGGCCACCGCTTGCGCGGCGGTGACGTACCCCATTTGACCTTCGGCGAGGTCGTAGACCGTCTCGTAGGCGGTGGTTGGCATGGATTGCTCTATTACGTGGCGTTATACTACAAGCACCGATACTCTTAAACTATAACTAGATATTATAGAACAAGCGATACGCTACGATTAGTCAACGCTTGCTGCCGACGGCCCTCTTCGAAGTTCCGCGCGGTGTCTTCGAGCGCGATGCAGCGACGAACTTGAAGCTCACCTGCTCGCCAACGGCGGCCGCCATCCGCCGCAACACGGACATGGAATGCCCGCGATACTCCCCATCTTCCATGCGTGCCACGGCGGATTGTGACGACCCGATACGCGTTGCCAGCTCGCGCTGCGTGAGACCGTGTCGTTCGCGGAGCGCGTAGACTTCTTCAGCGATCTCTGCCGCCGCAGTGGCGTCGGCAACGCCCTTCTCCCAACCGGGCTCGCCGCCGAACATCTTTGTCATGACCGCCAGCGCATCGTTGCGCGGGGCGCGCTGGTTCTTGTGCGATGCCATCGTATCCCTCCAGTAAGCGAAGCGAGCTACTATGCGGCTGGTGCAGTATGGAGAGCAGGAGACGCCATGTACGCGAGGCGACGCATCACCGCCCTGTCGATGTCGGCCTCATCCAGTGCAGCTTCCTTGGTGCACCCATGCGCCATGACGGCGACTCCCTCGCCGGCGAAGAAGTAGAGCGCGCGAAAATTGACTGTGCCGATCCTCACTCGGAGTTCGTATACACCATCGCGAAGCGGTGCGGACAAGGGCCGCCGCAGCGCGTGGCCCTCCGCGGCAAGACGGACGAGTGCCGCAGCGATCTTCATGGCCGCCCGCAGATTCTGCGTCCTTCCAGGACTCGCCATCGTGCGGAGCCACGCGTCAAACGGAACGTAACCATCAGGGTCTTGGTATCGACGAATTTCGCAAGCAGGCATCGCGTGCGCCCTGTCTAAAGAGTATATCATATTTGATATTCCCACAAGGGTGGCCGTCGGCCGGACGGCATGTCACGACGCCCGCGGACACGACGGCGCACTCGTCCGGTAGGATACGACTTCAGCTTGCCCGAGCAGCGCGACCTCGGCAATCGGCCTAATTCACGCATGGCGTGCGATTTCCGCGCATCTTCGTTGAACGGATCAGGCGTTCCGTCGGCCTTCGTGGACGCCGCGCCTGATTTCTTGCCGGCGCGACGCGGTACCGAACGGGTACGTCGAAGTGCGCATAGCGAACCACATGCTTCGCGCCGCTAAGGCCTGTTGAACTGCACAATCTGCCCGGATTCGTTCAACCAGAACTCAAATTCATCACCAAGCACCTCGCCTGCCTCCCGCACAAGCTCTCGAACGCGAGAACGCACCGCCGGGGTCAGCGCGACCCACACAAACTCCCGGGTGCCGCTGGGAGTGAGCAGAACGGACACCGTGCGACTGCTCTCAACGGTCCTCTTGGTCCGCTCGCCGATCTGGACGTCGACGACCCGCGCGAGCAGTCGTTCAAGCACCTGCTGTACCGGCGGCTTTTTGGCCATCA
>JANOPS010000267.1:0-2414 GCA_031421995.1 Gemmatimonadaceae bacterium | reverse complement strand
TGAGGGAGTGCGAGTTGCCAACGCGGCGCATGCCGAAGCTCGACGGCCTGCTTTCCCAGTGTGAGCTGCCGTGTGCGCCCCGACGTCAGATAGACCGACCGGATCGGCACCTGCGTCGTGAACCCGAGGCTATTGGCGGCGGCCGCGCCGCTCGGCACGATCACTTCGCCGCTCTGGGCGGCGAGCGCCTCGACCGCCTTCTCCACCGACGGAGCGCTGGCTCCGAACCGACTCCCGACCGGAAAGAAATACACGCCCCGTCCGGCCCGGATCAGCTGCCCTCTCTGAGCCAAACGCGACAATGCCTGGTCCACCGCAGCACGATTGCCGAGGTGCAGCAAGCTCGTCGCCGCGACTGGCGTGCCTTCCGGCAGCGGTGCCGCGAACTCGAGGATCTGTTCGGTCAGGTTGCGCATCGATCGCGACGCTATCGCGGGCGTCCGCGTTCGTACTGCAATGGCCACGCGGTCGTTGCGCCCAAGGCGTGCGCGGCGGCCAGCGGCCATCGTGGGTTGCGCAGCATCTCACGCGCCAACAACACGAGATCGGCGTCGCCCTCGTGCACGATACGCTCGGCCTGTTCCGGGGTGGTGATCATCCCCACGGCCGCGGTGGCAATCTGTGCGTCGTGCTTGATGCGACGGGCAAACGGCACCTGATACGCGGGGCCTACGGATATCTGCTGATGCGCCGCCAGTCCGCCGGACGAACAGTCGATCACATCGACGCCGAGCGCTTTGAGGTGCACGGCGAGTTGCACGGACTCATCAAGCGTCCATCCGCCGTCGGCCCAGTCGGTGGCGGAGATCCGCACGAACACGGGAAGATCCGCCGGCCATGCACTGCGCACGGCCGCAGCAACATCGAGCGTGAGACGGATGCGATTGTCGAACGAGCCTCCGTAGATGTCGTCACGATGGTTGCTGAGCGGCGACAGAAATTCATGCAGTAAGTAGCCGTGCGCGGCATGGACTTCGACCACCTGAAACCCGGCGCGATGCGCACGCCGCGTGGCGTCGCGAAAGGCCTCGATAACGTGCGCGATGCCGTCGAGCGTGAGCGCGTGCGGGAGCGGATACTGCTCGGAGAAGGCGATCGCGCTGGGTGCCATGACGTTGTCCCAGCCGCCCGCGTCGATCGGGACGATGCCGCCGCCTTCCCATGGACGTTTGGTGGACGCCTTGCGACCGGCATGCGCGAGTTGAATCCCCATCGCGGCGCCCTGTGCTTTTCCGAAACGGACCGCGCGGGCCAGCTCGGGGATATGTGCATCACTCCACAGCCCCAAGTCGTGCGGGCTGATGCGGCCCTCGGGCAGCACCGCGGCCGCCTCCGTGAACACGAGGCCTGCGCCGCCCGTGGCCAATCCACCAAGGTGCACCAGATGCCAGTCGTTGGCGAAGCCATCGGTGCTGGAGTATTGGCACATCGGCGAGACACCGATGCGGTTGCGCAGCGTGAGCGCGCGAAGCGTGAGCGGAGTGAAGAGGATTGACATGACTGGGAAAGCTAGGCACACTAGCAGTTGAAACTCAATGCGAAGGCGATCCACGATCTCCCAACATTCAACTTTGTCAGGAAACGGACCAGATGACGCATGTGCCACTGAAACCATTCGTCCGCGCTGTGCTTGCGCTGTTTACGCTGGTTGGAGGCTTTGCCTGTGGCGCATCCGACGTAACGGCGGCCTGCACCGTGAGCGCCGTACGGGTCGTCACGCCTGTTATGGACTTTGCCATTGGGCAAACGGCGCAAGCGAACGCGCAGTACACCGTACAGAACTGCTCTCCAGTTCCGACCATTGCGTGGGCCAGCAATAACACCGCGGTGGCAACCGTCAGCACGACGGGTCTTATCACCGCGCGCGCAGCCGGTGGTCCCGTATCAATTCAAGCAACGGTGGGCGCGCAAACGGGATCGACGACCATTACCGTCGTGCCGATACGGTAGTCGCGCACATCGTCTATCTTGCACTATGACAAAACGAGTCGTGGTGATTGGCGCCGGGGCCGCCGGAACGATGGCGGCGATCTTTGCCGCACAAGCGGGCGCAGACACCGTCTTGATCGAACGCACCAAAGATGGTGGCCGCAAAATTCTCATCAGCGGCGGTGGGCGCTGTAATGTGCTGCCCTCGGTCATCAACGAGTCGCGCTTTGTCACCGATTCGTCGCCCAATCTGCTGCGCAAGATGGTGCGCGCCTGGCCGCTGGCTGAACAGCGCGCCTTCTTCGAAGACACGCTGGGCATTCCGCTTGAAGAGGAAACGGAATCGCTCAAGTTGTTTCCGGCCTCGCACAAAGCCCGTGATGTGCGTGATGGCCTGCTGCGCTACGCCCGCGAGATGGGCGTGCAGATGCGCATGGACACGCGTGTCACCGACATCACCCCGGTCGCACTCGGCTGGGAGGTCG
>JANOPS010000266.1:0-4685 GCA_031421995.1 Gemmatimonadaceae bacterium | reverse complement strand
CAGCCGGTCAGGTGAGAGCTCCAGCCTGAGGCCTCAGCTCTGAGCAGGGCTCAGCGCTCGCTCCTCATGCCTCAAGCAGGCGCTCTCCCCTGAGTGCTGAAGCCTGAGCGCTCACGCCTGTGGTGCGCCTCACCCCTTCCGTTCCTCAGCCCTGATATCTCAGCCCTGCTTCACGCTGTCGCTCACCCCTCACAGCGATTCACGGCGTTTCAGGATGGACACGAGCTAGAACGCCAGGGCGTTCGCGTGCTCCCAGGCCCGCGACATACCCGTCGTGGCAGGATCGTTTAGTAGCTGACCACGCACGAGTTGCGGGTAGATGTCGGCGTAGCTCCGGATCTCCATCGCACTCACGCGCTTCATCACAAACCACGGCTTCAACTCCTCGGGCTTCTGCAGCCCCGCTGCGCCGAGGACCTCGAAGAAACTCTTGACCGTTTCGCGATGGTACCGCGCCACGCGATGCGATTTGTCGCCCACGTGCAACCCGTCAACCAGTGCTGGATCCTGCGTCGCCACACCGGTCGGGCATTGATTGCTGTTGCAGCGCAACGCCTGAATGCAGCCAATGGCAAACATCATCGCGCGCGCGGCGTTACACATGTCAGCGCCAAGCGCCACTTTCGTGGCCAACGCGAAGCCGGTGTTCACTTTGCCGGACGCAATGACGCGAATGCGATCGCGCAGCTCTGCGCCCACGAGCGCGTTGTGTACGAACGAGAGGCCCTCGTTGAGTGGGGTGCCGACGGAGTCGGAGAACTCCAGCGGCGCCGCACCGGTCCCCCCTTCGCCACCGTCCACCGTAATGAAGTCTGGTGTGATGCCTGTGGCCATCATCGCCTTGATGATGCCGAGGAACTCATGGCGCTTGCCGACGCACAACTTGAAACCCACCGGTTTGCCGCCCGACGCGTCGCGCAGCCGCTTGATGAACTGCAACAGTTCCGTTGGCGTGGAGAACGCGGAATGAGCCGGTGGCGACACCACGTCATGCCCCGGTTCCACACCGCGAATCTCGACGATCTCCCGTGTCAGTTTGGACGCCGGCAGAATGCCGCCGTGTCCAGGCTTGGCACCCTGCGAGAGCTTGATCTCGATCATCTTCACATTCGGCAGCGCCGCTTTCTTCGCAAACTCGGTCTCATTAAACCGCCCTTGTTTGTCTCGGCAGGAGAAGTAGCCCGTGCCGATCTGCCAGAACAAATCACCGCCTGGCTCAAGATGATACGGACTGAGACCGCCCTCGCCCGTGTTGTGCGCGAAGCCGCCCATCTTTGCGCCGGTGTTGAGTGCGAGTACGGCGTTCTTGCTGAGGGAGCCGTAACTCATGCCCGACACATTGAAAATGGATGCATTGTATGGTTGACGGCAATCGGGCCCGCCCACCAGCACGCGCGCATACTGCGCGTCTGGATGCACCGGGGCCAGTGAATGATTGATCCATTCGTAGCCCGTCGCGTAGACGTCTTTCTGCGTACCAAACGGCAGGGTGTCCAGCTCGCCTTTCGCACGCTGATAGATGAGCGAGCGATCGTTGCGGCTGAAGGGTTTCCCGTCGCTGTTGGACTCGATGAAGTACTGATTCACCTCCGGGCGAATCATCTCAAGCAGATAGCGCGCGTGACCCACCAAGGGGAAGTTGCGCTTAATGGCCTGTTTGGTTTGCACCATGTCCGCCACGCCGCGCGCGATCAGCGGCACGAACAGCACCAGGGACCAGAGCACGGGCGGCCAGAAGAAGGCAATCGAGGCGACCGCGAGCAGTACTGCTACCGAGAGTCCGACAAAGAGAGTGCGCATGTGGGTAAAGTATCGCCCGCCGACTCTCGAGAGTTAAGGAACCGCCGATCGACCGCCGACGCGGAGATAGGCACACATGGCATCAGAGAGCTGTTCCACCAGCACGTCGTCCGACAGCGGAAGGTCCTCTCCGCTTGGCTCGTTGAACAACACCATCGTCTGTATGCTGGACTCGGTCATCATCACGGCCATGCGCAAGGCGATGGCCGGTTCGGGGTGCAGTAGGGCGCCGTCGCGTTTCAGCAGCAACAGCGACAGGCGCTGGAGAGCGGGGAGCAAGAGGAGGGCGGCGAAGGGTTTGAAGTCCGGATTCGGACGCCCTCGCACGTGAATCAGGAGCGCCTTGAGCAGTTTGCGGTTCCGTCGATAATGGAGCACTCTCGCCTGCACCCACCCGCGAACGATGTCCGCCGGCGCGCGTCCTTCCCACATGGCATCGGAAAAGGCCCGGTCGAAGGCGATCCGGCCTCTCCGGAAAAAGCGCTCATACCAGAACACCAAGAGCGCGTCCTTGTCGGGGAACCGCCCATAGAACGTCCCTACCGCCACGCCGGCCCGTTCGCAGATCTGCGCCACGGTCGCCTGCGCGATCCCGACGTCGGCAAAGACGTGCTCCGCCGCTGACAGCAGCGATTCCTGTGTCTCCCGGCTGCGGGCTTGCTGGGCGGGGATCGGGCTATCGACTCGGGGTTTATGCATGCGGTACGGTTAAGGATCCGAACGGTCATTCGGATTTAAGTCTCGCAGGGGTGCGGCGGTCGGTCAACCCGTGAGGCCAAACATCCAGGCGGTGCGCTGGAGGGCATGCGGAATTCGACGTAGCTTCTGCGGGAGTGAACCGCCCGTTGCATTCCGTCTCCTTCCTATCCACGAGGTCGTTCGTGCAGACGAGTCCGCATCCGCTGGCATGCCCCATCACGTCCGCCCTGTTTCGCGCGCTCGTGCCTACGCTCGTGCCTACGCTCGTGCTCACCGCCGTGCCATCAATGCTGTTGACGGCGCAGCCCACGGCGAAGCGCCCGATGACGTGGATGGATCAACAGCGCACGCGAAGCGCTGGCTCACCGGCCGTGTCGCCGGATGGCAAATGGGTGCTGTACACAATCACGACCCCCGATTGGACTGACGCCAGGACGCAATCGGATGTGTATCTCGTATCCGCCGAACGCGGCCTGCCGAGTACTCGCCAACTCACGTTCACTCGCGAGAAGAACGAATCGTCGCCCCGATGGTTGCCAAACGGCCAGGCTTTTGTGTTCAGCTCAAACCGCGACGCCTCCGTCGCGCAGTCGGCGCAGCAGCAGTTGTTCGTCATGCGGCCGGACGGCGGAGAGGCGCGACGCATCACCGATGCGAAAGACGGCGTGTCCACGTTCGCGATTGGGTCAGACGGCCGCTGGCTGGTGTATCGCAGTGGCAAAAGCGACGAAGAGCAGCTCTTCGGCTTGTCGATCGCCGACCTGATCGGCGGTATTCCCGTCGATTCGCTCAAGCCGGTCGCGCTCACCAAGCATCCGACCGGCGTAGGGCAGTGGCGATTTGCTCCCGATGCCAAACATCTCTACTTCATCACGGCGGATACGGTCGATCGGGATGAGAAGACGCGCGTCGAGAAAAAGTTCACCGTGGCCGTGCGGAACGCTGAGGCGCCGGTCTCGTCGCTGTGGGCCGTCGACCTCACGTCGCCGACGCCGGCCACCTCTCGACTCACGAAAGACTCCAGCTACGCCGTCACTGGATTCTCGCTGTCGCCCGACAGCCGGTACGTGGGCTTCATTGGCGTGGCAAACAACCGCTACAAGCGCAACGTGACCGAGCAGGGGCTCTACGGCGACGTTTTCTTGCTGGATACGCAGGGAGGCGGCATCGAGCGACTGACGAATAATGCCGAGTCGGGTGAGAGTGCGTTGTCGTTTTCGCGGGACTCCAAGCTGATGGCGTTTTCGGCGTCTGACGACATGACAGCCTACAACATGAAAAACCGTCGTGTCTATGTGCGCTCCGTGTCGGACAAGGCGGCACCATGGCGTAAGATCGGCGATCTGGACGGCGACGTGAGTGTGGGCTTCTGGTCGGCGGACGCGAAGACGATCTACTTCGATGAGGGCTGGCGGGCCACGCAGCAGTTGTTCGCCCTCGACGTGGCGACGGGCAAGGTCCGACAGGTGACCGATGTGAAGGCCACCCTGTCGGTGACCGAAGACGAAGACACCAAGCGTTTGCTGATCAGCTATGCGGATCCCACGACGCCGACCACGCTCTTCACCGTTCCATCAGTCGACGACGTTGGTTCCCGCGCCAAGTGGGTCACGCTGACCGACGCCAATCCGTGGATCCGCGAGCAGCTCGCGCTCGGCGAGGAAACCGAGGTGACATGGAAGTCGAAGGACGGCAAGACGGTTGGCGGTGTGCTGGTGAAGCCGGTGGGTTACACGCCAGGCAGGAAGTATCCACTGCTGGTCGCGATCCATGGCGGTCCCGCCGCCGCGGATCTGCTCAGCTTCAACGGGGGATACGGCTCGCAGGTGTATGCCGGCCACGGCTGGGTTGTCCTTCAGCCCAACTATCGCGGCTCGACCAACTACGGCGAGGCCCACAAAAATGGTATTGTGGGGAACTATTTTCCTCCGGGATTCGACGACATCATGACCGGCGTTGACGCGCTCATCGCCCAAGGCATGGTCGACTCCACCAAGATGGGCGTGCTTGGATGGAGCGCGGGGGGGCACTGGTCGAACTGGATCCTGACCCACACCAATCGCTTCAAAGGCATCAGCTCGGGGGCGGGGACGTCCAATTGGGTCTCGATGTACGCGCAAAGTGACGTGCAGCGGAACCGGCAGTACTACTTGGGCAACAAGCTGCCGTACGATGACTTCGACGCG
>JANOPS010000265.1:0-3119 GCA_031421995.1 Gemmatimonadaceae bacterium | reverse complement strand
GAGCTCTCCCCTGACCGGCTGAGAGCTCAGAGCCCACGCCTGTGGTGCGCCTCACCCCTTCTTTTCCTCAGGCCTGAGCGCTCAGGCCTGCTCCCATGCTGTCGCTCACCCCTCGCAGTGCCGCGTACTGTTCGCGGTGTTTCAGGATGGACACTACCTAGCTAAGCTAGGTGCAGCTCAGCGAATGGCCGGGAAGTGGCTGTCCACGATGTGGCGTGAGTGGCGGACGATCGGCTCGATGAGCTCGAAGTTGGTGGCGCCACCCACGTAGAACGTGCGGTTGACGCCCTGCTGATTCTCCAGCCGGGCGTACCAACCGGCCCCGAAGTCCGCCGTCGTCACGTGCTGGCCATACGGGAAGGCGTCGAATGTCTGCCAGGCGTCGTGCTCCGACACGATAGCGCCCCCCATCCGCTGTACCAAGTCGGCGCAATTCCGTCGCACCTGCTCGCGGAAATGTTCAGTCGGCGGCGCCTCGCCCTCCTCCCCCGGAAGTTGGACATAGAACTGGGTCACGAGGCTCTCCTTCGACTTCCACTGCTGGGTCACGCCCCACGGTGTGCCGATCGTGGTGAGCGGATAGGTTACCGCGATTGGCGTCGGCAGGTCCAGGCCGGTGACCGTGGCCGTGTACATGGTGTACGTGTGGGTCTTGATCCGGCCGAAGAGGTCGCGTTCCCCTGCCGAGAGGTCTAGGAAGCGTTCCGTCACCACCGGTGAGAGCGGACACGCCATCACCAGATAGTCGAAGGGCATCTCCTCGGTGACTGACTCGGAGCGGTCGAGCATCTGCCCGGTCTCACGAAAGCTCACCCGCACACCGTGCGCGTCGCGGGTGATCGCGCTGATGTCAACGTTCAACCGCACGTTGAGCCCCCACGACACCTGCTGCCACATCCGCTGGAAGCCAGCCACGAAGCGCTTGGGCCAGGGGAAGAGGTTTCGGAGCACCGGCACGGGGAAGAACATCATCGGGACAATGGTCTTCGGCCCGATGTACTTGAGCACGTAGGGCGCCGCGATCTCGTCGAGGTGGCCGTAACCCATGATGGTCACCGGGATCTCGAACAGGCGCGACAATGGCTCGAGTCCGTGCCGTGCCAACCACTGTGAGAACGGCACCGCAAGCTCAGGTGCCACTTCGGCCACCTTTGCGAACGTTGGCGGGTCAATGACCGGACCGAGCCGCAGGCGCAGCCAGAGGTACTTGAGCGCCAGAAACATGAAGCGAGGCACCGAGGTGACCTTGCCGGTCTCGTCGTCGGTGCGGACGGCGGTGAGGAAGTCCACGAACCGGGTCGGTCCGCCGTCGGGTGGGACGAACATCGCGCTGTAGGGATCCTCGAAGTAGAGCTTGGCCCCCACGGTCCGCGCGATCTTCAACGTCTCGCGGTATTCCATCGTGACGTAGTTCGCGCCGATGTCGTAGGTGTCATAGTTCTCGGTGATCGAGAGGCAGAGGCCGCCCACCCGGCTGGCCTTCTCGAACACGGTCACGTTGCGGTAGCCGTTGGCCTTCAGGTAGTACGCCGCAGAGAGGCCGGCTGGCCCCGCCCCGACGATGGCGATGCGTGCATCCTTGCCCGGCGCTGCCCCCGTCATGACAGCCGCGCCACTTCGTCGTGCCACCCCATCGTCGTGAGCAACGCCAACCCCGCGGGCGTCGCACTCAATCCGCGATATTCGTTGAAATGCAGCAGCAACACGGGGATGGTCATGTCATGCTCCATGGCAGGGAGGGCCAGCAGACGGGCCGACTCGTCGTGCAACTCTAGGCCGTTGGTCACCAGCAACAGCAAGGAGGGCTGCACGAATTCGACCTTGGCGCGGGCGCTGAGTTCGTGATAGATCGCCAGCGCGGCGTCGGGACGTCCCGCCTTGTGGTACGCGATGCCCATCACCAACATGATCCAAGGGTGCCGGCCGCTGGCACCGAGGATCGGGTTCATGGCTGCGATCGCCTGCTCGTACTGGCCCATCCGGACCAGTCCCAGGCCCAACTGGTAAAAGCCGATGAACGAGGCCGGGTCCAGTTCCAACGCCCGCCGGGCCGCGGCCACCGTCTCGGCATGCTTGTCGGCGAAGCCCTTCACCAGGGCCAGAATGGCGTGGGCGAGGGCATTCAGCGGGTCCTGCGAGAGAACCTGTTGCATTTCCTGCTCGGCACGCGCAAAGTCGCCCCTCACGCCACAGAGCATGTAAAAGGAGTGCTCCATCCTGACGGTTGGATCCGACGGACTGAGTTCCATCGCGAGCGCCCAGGCTCGGGTGGCCTTGTCGCGGTCCTGTTCAAGCATCAGCGCGACCATCGCCACGGCGCGATGCGCCTGCCCCAATGCCGGTGCGGCTTCGGCCGCACGGCGGGCGGCCGCTATTGCCCGTGGGCCCACCTGTTCGGTGGTATAGATCCCGTAGAAGCCGGTGAGCACCAACGCGTGCGCGAGGGCGGCGTGCGCCGCGCCGAACTCCGGATCGAGGGCGATCGCCTGCTCGTACAGCGCCACGGCGTTTCGCAGTCCGGGGCCGCGACGCTCCTCGAGTGCTCGGCCCTTGAGGAAGAGCTCATAAGCCTCCATGCTCGACGTCGGTGGCGGGGCCTTGGCGTCGTCTCCGCCGCTTGCGCCCAGGGTCAGCTTCAGCCGATGGGCGATCGCCCCCGAGATCTCGTCCTGAATGGCGAAGATGTCGGTCATCTCGCGATCGAACCGCTCGCTCCAGAGGTGCAGTCCGTCGGCCACGTTGATCAGCTGGGCCGTGATACGGAGCCGGTTGCCCGCCCGGCGCACGCTCCCCTCAAGGACCGTGGCGACGCCGAGCTGGTCGCCGATGCTGCGAAGATCCGCGTTCTTCCCCTTGAAGGAGAAGGCGGAGGTGCGAGCCGCAACCCGGACCTCGGGAATCTGGACCAGCGCGTTGATGATCTCTTCGGAGATGCCGTCGGAGAAGTACTCCGTGTCCGGATCATCGCTCATGTTGGCGAAGGCCAGCACCGCGATCGAGCGGCCGATGGTGTCGCGCGTTGGGGCGTCCGTGGACGTCAGGGCGGCGGCGAACTCGGCAATCGTCGCGAATCGGTCGTCGGGGACCCGCGCCAGTGCACGCGCCAACGCCGCATCGAT
>JANOPS010000264.1:0-5810 GCA_031421995.1 Gemmatimonadaceae bacterium | reverse complement strand
ATTGAAGGCTTCACCCATGAGGCTGGCTATCGCTATCGAGTGTTGCTTGAGCGTCGGGTCGTCGTCCGCCCGCCGGCCGACGGATCCAGCTTTCGATATCGCCTCGTACGGATTTTGTCGCGAGAGCGCTAAGCGGCGGGCATCAACAATGATGGAACGATGGAGGCTGCCGAACCTTCCAAGAGTCTCCAGTGGCGCCAGATGAGGACGGACTTGGGACGGCGGGCCGAGAATGGCAGGCTTCTTGCTACATGCGTTGAGTGCGGCGAATATATGCTCCCGGAATGTCACGCGATAATCCGCGCCGACCCTGTGCGTTTCGCGGCGTGACGATCCGACGGTGCCAACACACAACGTGTAGAGGCGTTCGCATAGTGCTCGAAGGGTTTCGGCTCACGGATTTGCTGGACGACTATACGCTGCTGAGCGAACGTGTCCTGGCGAGCGGCGCGACGGTGTATCGCGCGCGCCATCGCGGGCATGCGCGCGAGGTGATGATCAAGGCATTGAGCGCCACACCAGCGGGCTCAACCAGCGCGACGGGCTCTGAGGCCGCGCGCAGTCGGCTCGCTCTTGCGGTGGAAAGAGTTGCGCGTTTGCGACACCCGAACATCGTCCCGGTGCTGGCCGTCGAACGGCTGGAAGACGGAGGCCTGGCACTGGTGATGCCGTACGCACCCATGCAAAGTTTGCGTGAAGCGAGATTGCTCTGCGGCGCGTTTACTCCTGAGGCTGTCGAAACCGTACTGGCACATGTCGCGGGCGCGCTTTCTCATGCGCTCGCCAGCGGCGAGGTGCATCTGGCGCTGTCTCCTGACTCCATCTTCCTCGAGCATGGCAGCCGATGCGCGCTGCTCACAGACTTTGGCGTGGAGTACGCGATTGCCGAGCCTGACGGCGCGCCCACATCGCTCGCACACTACGCGGCGCCCGAGCAGGGACTCGGCGTTCGCCCGAATGCCGGAGCGAACGTGTACAGTCTGGGCTTGGTGGCTTGGGAGATGCTGACCGGGAGGTCAGTCCCCTGGGCCACGAGCGACGCGGATGCTGCAGTTGCTCGGGACGTTCTTCCCGCAATCGAGTTGGTCAGTCCACACGACGTGCCGGCGCGGCTCCGCTTCATCGTTGAGCGCATGCTACACGTTGACCCGCGCGAACGCTGGGCAGGGGCCGACGCCCTGCTGAAGGCGCTCAACACCGCCGTCCCGCCCAGCGGATGGGAAGAGTGGGAACGCACGGCTCGGCGACGCGCTCCCGTTCCGAACCGGGCTGCGACGTTGGGATCACAGGATTCGAACTCTCGCACGTCAGGCACACGCGAAGTCGACGTGCCAGCGAATTCGACGACCGCTTCCGCAAAGCATCACGCTAAACATTCCCCGCCGGTGCGTTCGACGTCGTTGGCGCGACGCTGGGGCGTGCCGCGACCGTGGTGGCAACAGCTTGGAGTGAAAGGGCCAGCGATGTTGCTGATCGGCTTGCTGATCGCCGCAATTGCCGCGTACGCGCCAGCGTCGAACTCGCCGAGCGCGACAAACGAAACCCTTGTCGGACGCCATTCTCCCTTCCCCGGAGCTGTCCGGTCGGTGTCATCGATGGGAGGAGCTCCACGGATTGACTCGTCGGCGTTCTGCGCTGCGTGGCTGGCGACTACGGTGTGTTGGCCGAAGCTGGAATGGACGGCTGGCCCTTCACTCGCGCTCCTCCCGCAGCCTCCGTCGGAGACCGAGGAATTCACGACACCGGTGTTAACGCGACTGAGCACGAAGTTCCTGGGCCAGTTGCGCCTCCTGTTTCTGGGAACCGCGTCGTTATTCGTTGCGGTCCTGCTGTTTGTCGGCTCGCGCGATGCGACGCGACAAAATGCGAGAGTCCCGCTGATCGTCGGACGCGAAACGGCTGACGGTGGGCCGCTGGTCATCGGTCGATCACCGAGCGTCCGTTCGGCATGGACGCCGCGTCGAAACACGCCGTCGCCGCTGCCCTCATTCAGTCGGCCGTCGCGTCGGGCGGCCGAGCTCCGCCAACACCACGCGGAGCATGATGCGGCTCCGAGCTCGCAACGATACGTCGTGCGCCCCGGGCTCGCGATTGAGGGCACCATGGTCAACGCGCACTTGGTGAGTTTCGGTGCCCCGGTGGATGACACGGTGCCGTACATTCCCGGTCGGCTGGTGATCTCGTCGGGACTGGACAATGGTCGCGTGATACGATTCGTGCGGTTCGACATGCATGCGAACACCTCGGTATCATTCGGCCGGGAGCCCGGTGACCTGTTCCGTCACGTGCAGGTGGATGATGAGCGGATAGACGCGCGGCACGCGGAGATGCAGTGGGACGGCGTGTCCTGGCTCGTGGAGGGCCACTCGCGTGCACATCCGATCACGATCAACGGCGCGGCTTTGCCGCCCTTTCGACGGCGGTCACTTCGCGATGGAGACCAGATAGAAATGGGAGATGTGTTGTTTTCGTTTCATTCTCCGTAGATGGGAGAGCGACTGGCGCCGACAGTCTGACGAACAGCGCCACGCAGCCTCATGCGATGTTCATTCTGCAACTCGCGCCGGAAAGACGGCGGCGCGTGCGTGCGCCAACGTGCGATGGGGCGCGATCAATCCTGCCGCCCGTCACGATTGCGATCCCGAAACGCGCGAAAGGCGCTCTTGATGTTGTTCTGCACGGCCGCGCGGACGGCGCCGGGCACGTTCGCTGAAGCGGGAGGATACAGTCCGCCCTGTGGACGCAAGAACCACGAACTCACGTCGACGCTGACCGTGACGTCACTGCCTCCGGTGCCGATCGTCAGCGGCTCGGGGAGTGGTACCGTCATTTTCGCATTCACATCGTTCACGAATACGAACGCCGTGCCGTTGTAGGTCCCCTCCAGCCGCACACTGATGTCGCGAAAATCGGGATTCGCGCGTCGGAACACCGCATCGGACGAGTCGTTCGACGTCACCTTGTGGAGACGCAGACTGAGCGACGAATACGTCCCGGCGGGAACCGGCACCGCAACGCGCGCGTCACCGGGACCGGTGACCGACATGTCGACCAGAAACGGACCCACGCGCAGTGTTGGACAATCGTCGTCATCGTCACTGGAGCTGGCGCGCAGCGACGATCCGATGTCATCATCGTCTGCACACGTCGCGAGGGCGCTGCGGAGTGACACGTTACGGACGACAAACTGCGCTTTCGTGATGAGAATGACGTCGGCATCGCGAGTGATGCGCAGACCAGCCGCGGTGGTCGTAATCACCGGCGGATCGCCTGCCAGCGGCGGCCCATCGGGGCTGGCGAGAGCGGCGGCCAGAGCGGACGCAGACGGTGTGCGGGCCAACTGAAACCCAAGGCCCACCTGATTGCCGACCTCCGGCCCGGTGCCGGCGTTACAGGCCGCAAGCGAGAGCACGACCAGACTGAGCGCGAGAGGACGCATTGGAAACTCCGCAAGTGAACGTGATGAACGCCGTCCATCTATCGACGTGATGTCCGACAGTGATCTCATGAGACGATTGGATCGATGTCGTGCATCGGACGATGACGCGATCGGACCGTGGAGAGAAGTCTGACACAACGAACGACGATCGACGGTGACGCAGCGCACGACGTTCGCAGATTGTGCGTTTCGCGGCGGGCACATGATGTACGTTGCGTGGCACGCGACACCCACGGCGTTTGCCGCGTGGACAGTACTGTCACAGCCGATCACCAGTGGGCGTACACGGAGGCGTTCGCCAGGTCCTGAGCGAGGTGTATGCGCTTCGCAGCAGCGATGGGTCGAACCGCCCCTACTACGGCGTGGTCAAGGTGGGTTATTCGTCTGGCGTGGCCGGCATGGGATACATCGGCGCGCCGTCGTCGATCGGTTGGGACTATCTGTCCAGCGCACAAACGCCGTGATCTCGTCAACGACGGCCGACTTGATGGGATATTGTTCGCCGCGGTGGATCAGCGACTACAATTTCAACGCGATCATGAACTATCGCGGTTTCACGGCCGCCGCGTTTACGGCGAACGCCGCCGACCAGGTCGGGTGCCCGTCGAGACACAATCCAAACCCCACGCACGAGACTGATCTTGCGGCCAGTTCACCCCCCGGAACTCTCATCACACGTCGTCCCATGGCATCAGACGATCCTTCGCATCGACGGCGTGGTTGACGCTGCGCAGAAGTGTTCGAATTTCGAACGGCGGGTTGACCAATTGACCAGAGCCGCATCGCTTGACATATATATGTCAATCAAATACGATTCTCGACATATGATTCGAACGACCGTGCGCCTCCCCGAAGAACTGCTCGATGCAGCAAAGGCCCGTGCGTCAGCGACGGGCCGCACGTTCACCGACCTGCTCGCCGATTCGCTCCGGTACGAACTGCAGCGACCGATCACGCCAGCGCGTGTGCATGAACCGCTGCCCACCTATCGCGGACAAGGGCTTCAGGCCGGCGTTGACCTCTCCGACGCAAGCGCACTCGAAGACCTCATGAGCGGTCGCTAACCGGCTCCTCGCGTGGTTTTACTCGACGTGAACGTCTTGGTCAACGCGATGCGCGAAGACGCCTCGCGGCATCGCGAGGTTGCCGCGTACGTTGAGTCGCTGCGTACATCACCAGAGCCGTTCGGTCTGTGTGACGTGGCTCTGAGCGGCACGTTGCGGGTGCTTACCCACCCTCGCGTCTTCAATCCCCCAACGCCCACACACCTCGCACGCCGCTTTGTGCTGTCGCTTCGCGCGTCTCCCAACGCCGTCATCGTGGCGCCTGGCGCTCGGCATTGGGGCATTTTTGTGTCGCTGCTCGAACAGTCGGACGCGATCGGCAACCTCGTGTCCGACGCGTGGTACGCCGCGTTGGCCATTGAGCATGGCTGTGAATGGATCTCGGACGACTCGGATTTCGCACGATTTGCTGGGCTTCGCTGGCGCCGACCTTCTGGACCCTAACGAGAGAAACGCGTAGGCAACGTCGTCGCGTCGGTCGTCGGAAGTCCATCGCCCGTACCCCTGCGATGCACGCAGTCTTTGCCGCAGTGAGAACCGGACGTGAAGCGATGACCGCTGCGCTCCCGACGCTATCTTTCCCCTATGCGACGACAAGCCCGCCCCGCCAAAAAGACGGCGCCCACCGCCGACAACCGGACCCCCGCCTCGCGCCTGTCGGCCTTCATCGCCGAGCCGGGGCCCGAACGCAAATCGCGGATGTTCTCGCGCATCCGACAGGATGTCGACGACACGCCTGGCCCGTGGATTCAAGCGGCGCGCGCACTGCACGTGTCGGGCGACATCGACACCGACGTGTATTGGTATCTCGCCACGATCTTCGTTGAGGCGATTGTCTATAGGCTCAGTGCGGTCGATCCGGATCTGGTGCGCATCAGTGACGAGATGGTAGCCATCGAAGCCGCCCATGGATTATCGGAATTCGAGTCCTTCCTCGTGTCGAAAGGGCCACGCGAGTGGCGCGAACTCAGCGCGGCATGGGACCGTCGCTCACTGGCCTTAAAGGTGGCCTACCTGCGCGCCCACGATGCCGACGATGTCGCCCATGCGATGGAAGTCGATCACGAGCTCGTCGCGCAACGAGCCGAGGCTGGACGACAACAGTTCTGGCCTGAGGAGGCAGAGCCCTCGCCGTTCTTTCCACCACAGCACTTGCAATAGCCCGGGCGAGCCGACCATCTCCGACATAGCCACGGCCCACCACCGTGGCCGCACCAACGCGAACGACGCGGGCCTCACCAACGCCTGCACTACCCCAGCAGCAGCTCCAACTCCGCGCGCCCGATAGACGCCAACGCGCCCTGATC
>JANOPS010000263.1:0-16878 GCA_031421995.1 Gemmatimonadaceae bacterium | reverse complement strand
ATCGCCGACATCGTCGCGTATCTGCTCGCTCTCAAGTAGTCGACCTCACGCACAGACTGACGAACCCGATGGCAACTATCGCTGCGTCGCCCACGTACACCACTGCCGCTCGCACGGAGGCTGTTGACAACAGCGTCTGGAGCTGGCTCACCACCGTGGATCACAAACGGATCGGTGCGCTGTACCTCGTATCTGCAATCTTCTTCTTCATTGTCGGCGGGCTGGAAGCGTCGATCATGCGTGCGCAGCTGATGCGACCGAATGGCAACTTGATTTCGGCCGACATGTACAACCAGCTGTTCACCATGCACGGCACCACGATGGTCTTTCTGGCCATCATGCCTATGTCGGCCGCGTTCTTCAACCTGCTGATTCCACTGCAGATTGGCGCGCGCGATGTGGCCTTTCCGCGTTTGAATGCGTTCAGCTACTGGGTCTATCTGCTGGGCGGGCTTTTCATCTCGTTCCCCATCGTTTTTGGCGTCGCACCAGATGGTGGATGGTTTGGCTACGCGCCGCTGAGCACGAAGGCCTATTCGCCGCAGATCAACATGGATTTCTGGGTGCTTGGCCTCCAGATCCTCGGTATTTCGTCGCTCGCCGCCGCGTTCAACTTCATCACCACGATCATCAACATGCGGGCACCCGGCATGTCGCTGATGCGCATGCCGATTTTCACGTGGATGTCGTTTGTGGTGCAGTTCCTGGTGGCGCTGGCCTTCCCGGTGATCACGGCAGCACTGGTATTCTTGCAGTTCGATCGATTCTTCGGGACGAACTTCTACACGGTGGCGAAGGGCGCTGATCCGCTCCTGTGGCAGCACCTGTTCTGGGTGTTTGGACATCCCGAGGTGTACATCCTGATCCTGCCCGCGTTCGGGCTGGTGTCCGAAGTGTTGCCGACCTTCTCCAAGAAGCCGCTGTTCGGGTACCCCGTCATGGTGTACTCGGGTATTCTCATCGGCTTCCTGGGCTTCGGCGTGTGGGCGCACCACATGTTCTCCGTGGGCATGGGCCCAATCGCCGACGCGGTGTTTTCGCTGACCACCATGCTGATCGCCATCCCCACCGGCGTGAAGATCTTCAACTGGATCGCCACGATGTGGGGCGGACAGTTGCGCTTCACCGTGGCGATGAAGTTCGCCGTGGCTCTCGTCGGCATGTTCACGATCGGCGGGATCTCGGGCGTGATGCACTCCTCGCCGCCCAACGACTTGCAGCAAACAGACACGTACTTCGTGGTCGCGCACTTTCATTACGTGCTCTTCGGTGGATCGATGTTCGGCTTGTTTGCCGGCGTGTACTACTATTTCCCCAAACTGACCGGTCGATTCCTCTCGGAGAAACTCGGCAATTGGCATTTCTGGCTGTCGTTCATCGGTATGAACCTCACGTTCTTCCCGATGCATTTCGCCGGATTGCTCGGTATGCCGCGTCGCGTGTATCAGTACGATGCCGGGCAGGGGCTTGAGCTGTTCAACATGCTCTCAACCATCGGCACCCTGGTGCTGGTGATCGGGACCACGTTCCTGCTCATCAACATGATCAAGAGCTGGCGGAACGGCGAACACGCGTCATCCAACCCTTGGGGCGCGCCAACCATCGAATGGGCCATCCCGTCACCACCGCCCGACTACAACTTTGCCGACCTCCCGCAAATCAAGTCGCGCTATCCGTTGTGGAATCTGAAGGAGAACGAACCGCTGGTGCACGAAACCACTCACGCCGAAGAGAAGGATCGTCGTATTCCGACGGCGAAAGAGCTGGGTATCGTGATGCCAAATCCCAGCATTTGGCCGCTCGTCACGGCCGCCGGCATGCTGGTGATGTTCTGCGGGTTGTTGTTCATGGAAAGCAATACCCCGCTCGCCATTGGGATCATGCTGGTCGGCACGCTCGGGTGGGTCGGCGCACTCTATACATGGCTGCTCACGCCGCTCGAGGACCATCACTAGAATGACTGCTACCAACGCTCCAACACACGCCGCAGACGCCCACGCGCATGGCGGCGGTCACTATACGTCGCTTGGACTCGACAACCGAAAAGTGGCCATCTGGACCTTCATCGGGTCCGAGTGCATGCTTTTCGCGTCGCTCATCTCGACGTATTTGATCTACAAGGGAAAGAGCCCCCAAGGCCCCTTCCCACACGAGACGTGGACCAATCCCAGCACGGGTGAAGTCTTCCCGCCGATTCTCAATATTCCTGTCACGTCGGCCTCGACGTTCGTGCTGCTCATGTCGTCGCTCGCCATGGTGCTCGCACTGGCCGCCGTGCAGAATCGCCATGTCCCCAAGCACAGCGCATGGGATCGCATTCTCGGGTCATCAAAGCTGTGGCTGTGGATGACCTGCTTGCTCGGGATCGGCTTCCTGGGCTGCCAGGCGTACGAGTTCACCTCGTTCATTCACGAAGGCCTGACCATTCGTACCAATCTGTTCGGGTCCAGCTTCTTTACGCTGACCGGATTCCATGGTGCGCACGTGACCGCCGGCGTGATTTGGCTGTTTACGCTGCTGGCGATCGACTATCGCCGTGGGCTGGAACCCAAGGACGCCACGATCGTCGATATCGCCGCGCTGTATTGGCACTTTGTTGACGTGGTCTGGATCGCGATTTTCACGCTTGTCTACCTGATCAAGTAGAGACTGATATGGCTGATAACGCTCCGGCCGCAGGCCATGCGCACGACGACCATCATCCGACCTGGTCGATCTACTGGAAGGTCGCGCTGTTCCTCACCATCGTCACCGCTATCGAAGTCTCGGCGTACTACATCCCGGCGTGGGAAACGTCGTGGGTCTATGTGCCGAGCATGCTGATCATGTCGGCGATCAAGTTCGCGGTGGTCGTGTACTACTACATGCATTTAGGCTACGATCACAAGATTTTCCGGGCGCTTTTTACGGGCCCCTTGATTATCGCCATTCTCACGCTGATCGGACTGCTGTTCCTGTTCAGTAAGCTGGCCATTCGCATCGGGTTGTTGGCGTAGCCTACGGACGCGGGGCCCGCCGCGCCCCGATCGTTCTCTCTCGTTCTTCCGCACGTCATGCTCTTACATCCTGTCGCACAGCTTTCGTGGACGCAGTTCACGGTCCATCCCAGCACCGCGATCGGGATCACGGCCCTCGGTGTCGCGTATCTGCTTCGCGCGCGCCGAGGGCCGTCTGCGTCTGATCGGTTCCCCGTGACCGTGGTGGATGTTGCCGCAGCGAGCGCGGCGCAAATCGACGCCGCCGCCGCCCGGCCAGGACCGACGCCGGCACAGCGCGCGAGTTTCTTCTCCTCGCTGCTCTTGCTGTTCCTGACGTTGAATGGGCCGCTGCACGATCTGAGCGACTATTACCTGTTCAGCGCACACATGATTCAGCACTTGATCCTCACGCTGGTCGTGCCGCCGCTCATGATCCTTGGCACGCCGGGTTGGATGCTGCGTCCGTTGCTCCGATCGCCGCGTGCGTTCGGCGCAGCCAGAGCGCTGACGAGCATTGCGGCGTGTTTTGCCGCGTTCAACCTCGTGTTGTCCTTCTGGCACTTGCCCCCGATGTACAACCTGGCGCTCGCCTACCACCCCGTGCACATCGTGCAGCATCTGATGTTCATCAGCGCCTCAGTGCTGATGTGGTGGCCGCTCACCTCGCCGCTGCCGGAGCTTCCGCGCGCAGCGTATCCGGCGCAGATGATGTACTGCTTCCTCATGGTGATTCCGATGTCGGTCATCTCGATCTACATCGTGATGGCGGACGCCACGCTGTATCCGGCATATGCCACGGCACCGCGCATTCTCGGTATCACACCGATGATGGATCAGCAGTACGGTGGGCTCATCATGTGGATTCCTGGCGGCATCTTCTTCTATGCCGTGATGTCCGTCGTGTTCTTTCGATGGTCGGGACGAGGGCAGGACGATCAGGAGAGCGCGCAGGTTGGTTGGGTGGCGCCGACCGTGTGAAACGGCCGTCCGCCGCGTATCCTTCGGTATGCCTGCAAAGAAATCGGCGTCTGGCCGACCGCGGCCTTCCTCCCCGAAGGCGTCACCCGTTGGCGGACCTGCGCAGCCAGCCAAGCGCACCGCGCCAAGCTCCGCGCCAAGCTCCGCGCCAAGCACCGGCCCGAAGCCGAGCGCCGGCCCGAAACCGAACGCCGGCCCGAAAAAGATGTCTCCGAAAGACAAACAGCGCGCCGCGCTCGTCGAGAAGGAGTTTGGCAAGGGCGTTCGCCGCGCGGCTGAGCGCTCTGGTCGCAAGCCGACGGCGTGGCAGGTGTCAGAGCGGCCCGAGTCTCGGGAGTCGGTTCTCAGCAAGATCGGGTCGGCGGCCGTGCAGCGCGCGACCACTCGAACGTGGGATGAGTGGATGCAGACGCTTGACGAAGAGGGGATGCGGGGGAAAACGCATCGTGATGTTGTGCATCATCTGGCGACAGTGCATCGGTTGCCGGCATGGTGGAGTCAGATGGTGTGCGCCGGCTACGAGCAAGCCCGAAGCCAGCCCCTTGTGGCCCAACAGCACACCACCGGCCTTGAGATCTCGGTCGCGCGCACGATGGAGGCCTCGGCATCAGATGTTTTTCGCGCCTTCAACGATGCATCCAGGCGACAGTGGAGCGCGGGCCAGGAGTATCTGGTCCGTACGGCGATCGCACCACGCTCATTGCGGCTTGGTCTTCCCGACGGCACCCTTGTCGCTGTGGCGATCGATCGCAAAGGCAACACGCGCTGTTCGGTGACGATCGCACACAGCAAGCTCCCGGACGTCGCCGCCGCTGATCGCGCAAAGGCGGTATGGCGCGATGCGCTTGCGCGCTTGGCGGGGATGCTCACCGAGTAGCCTCTCGCTCGTGTTCGTGGTTCACTTTCTTTCCGCTTATCGACCAGGGCTTCGACGCATGGCCAACACTGCTCGCAGACGCTCGCTCGCCAGGTGGTCCATTGGTGCAGTGACACTCACCGTCCTTGCCGCGTGCGGAGGCGACGGTGCGCAGTCCGGAAACGCCAAACCCAGTCCCAAGGCTCGCGCGGCGGCGGCGGCAAAGGTGGCATCGTGTCGACGCGGGGATACCACCGCGTTCTACGTCGCGTATCGCGAGTTCATCAAAGTGACGACGCCGACCGCGCAGCGATTTCTCACCGCGGCAGGTACTGACTCCGCCGCGCCGGAAGACGGCTTCCGCGCCATGCAGGATAAGGGACCGAGTTACTACTACGGTGGCGACAGTATTGCGCAGCGGAAGGTGCGTGAGAAGCTGGCGTCCGTTGGGCCGTATGCCTCGCTCTTGATTGCGCATCGCGGCGCCGTTCCGTCGGCGGGAGGTGATACCGTGGTGGTGTCGTTGCGGGGACACTTCATCGGTGGAGAGCTCAATGGCACCGCCGCCGCTGGCAAGACCATGACCGTCGCATGCGGTGAGGCGGGATGGAAAGTCGCCGCGGTGGCTGCGAGTCCCCCGCAGTGAGCACGCGCGAGCGGTTGATCGCGCTCGATGTCTTTCGCGGCATGACGGTGGCCGGCATGTTGCTCGTCAACAACCCGGGTACGTGGAGCGCCATCTATCCGCCCTTGGAGCATGCGGCGTGGAACGGATGGACGCCGACCGATCTGATCTTTCCGTTCTTTCTCTTCATTGTTGGCATCACCACGGAGCTTTCGCTGCGCTCGAGACGCGAGCGTGGCGATGATGAAGGCGCAATCGTCCGGCAGGTGCTTCGTCGCGCGGCGCTGATCTTCCTGTTTGGCCTCACACTGTCGGCGTTTCCGTTTTTTACGTGGATGCCCATCGCCGAATTGCCCGACGCAACGTTCCTGGACCGGGTCGTGCACCGCATTGAGCATCTCCGAGTGCTTGGCGTGTTGCAGCGCATTGGCATTGCGTATCTGTTCGGCGCGCTACTCACGCTCCGCACGTCGTGGCGCCAGCAGCTGGGCATTCTCGCGGTGCTGCTCTTCGGCTACTGGGCGCTCATGACCCTCGTGCCGGTCCCCGATACGGGAATCGCTGGTCGCTTCGTTGCTGACCAACCGGACAAACTCCTGAGCGCCTGGCTGGATCGCACAGTGCTTGGCCTGAACCACTTGTATTCCGGCACCAAGACGTGGGATCCGGAGGGATTGCTCAGCACGCTCCCCGCGATCGCGACGATGATGCTCGGGACGTTTGCCGGACGCTGGATCGGCGAGCAACAGCGGCCGCTCACCGACCGACTCTCCGGCCTTTTCGCCGTCGGCGCGCTCGTCATGATGATGGGCCTCGTGTGGAACTGGGGCTTCCCGATCAACAAGAGTATCTGGTCGAGTTCCTATGTGCTCTTCACCGCGGGCATGGGAGCGGTCGCCTTGGCCACGTGTTTATGGCTCATTGACGTCTGCCAGTTGCGACGCTGGACGTTCCCATTCGTCATTTATGGGACGAACCCGATGCTGGCGTTTCTCGGATCGGGGTTAATGGCGCGATTAACCGTATCGTTGATCAAGGTTGATGCGGGAAACGGAACCCGCATCTCCATTCAGGGTTTGCTGTTTGATAGGTTGTACACGTCGTGGCTCCCGCCGCGCGAGGCCTCGTTCGCGTACGCGCTGAGCTTTGTGTCGCTGTGGTTTTTGATTTTGTGGGCTGCGTGGAAACGAGGATTCGTTTTGAAGGTCTGACGTGCGTACGCACGCCGGATCACCTCTCCCTGTTCCGCGGTGCGATGCGCCTTTCAACGATTCGACAACGGATTCTCCTCGTCATCCTGCCGGTGCTCCTTGTGCACACCGTCGCGGAAGCGCAGGCGTCGAAGAAAAAACCGTCCGTGACCACGGTCAGTCGCGCGCGTGCTTCGTCAAAAGCGAAAGCCTCGCGAAAAGTGAAAGGAAGGCGCGTCGCGCGGACACCAGTCGTGCCGCCGTTGATGTTCACGAGCCCCCGCAATGCGTCGGCGTTGACCAACGATCTTGGCGCCCTCCTCGCGAGTCGCACCCGTTCAGGGACGTGGGGCGCCATGGTCGTCAGCCTTACCCGCGGCGACACCCTGTTCGCGGCCAATCCCGACGTGGCGTTACTCCCGGCCTCGACGATGAAGCTGTTCACCTCGGCTATTGCCCTGGATCGTCTTGGACCGACACACGCCTTCTCCACCGATGTGTTGCGCGACGGGGCGATGGACAAGGATGGTGTGGTGCACGGCAATCTGATTCTTCGCGGGGATGGCGATCCGTCGCTGTCGCCGCGCTATGTCCGCGGCGGTCCCGAGGGACCCATGGCACTGCTCGCCCAATTCGCGGAAGGCGCTGGGGTGGCCCGCGTGACGGGAAACCTGATTGCGGACGCCAGTGCGTTCGAGGCTCGGCAGATCCCTGAAGGGTGGCTGACACGCTACGCCGGCTCGGCGTACGCCGCGCCTTTCTCGGCACTTTCCTTGAACGAGAACATCGTCGTTGTGAGCATCACGCCGACCGGCAATGGGCGCGCAACTGTCGCCTTGGAGCCGTCCAACAAGGCACTGAGCTTCAGCAATTCGGTGCGTGTCGTCCGTGGTCGCACGGCCAAGTTGTCGATCAGTCTCGCCGGCAACGATCGCGTGATGGTGTCAGGAACGATCGGTGCGGCTGCCGGTACGCGAAAGTACCAGCTGGTCGTGCGGGATCCGGCCCGGTTCGCTGCGGGTGCCTTTCGCTCGGCGCTCGAGGCCCGGGGTATCACCGTCGACGGCGACATCGTGGTCGGTCGGACACCGCCGACGGCGACGCTTGTGGCCAGTCTGCCGTCGCCGCCATTGGCGCGACTGATCTCATCGATGAACCGGGAAAGCATCAACATCTACGCCGAGCTCTTGTGGCGGAACGCAGCTCGCGGCGTGGATCGTTCGCGCCTCGGATCGGCCGAAATCGCGAATCGCACCCTGCAGGAGTTCTTGGTCAGCCGCGTCGGCGCAGAGGCTGATGCGGTGACAGCCACTGACGGCAGCGGGCTTTCAGTGCTGGATCGCGTGACAGCCCGCTCGTTGGTGCAGCTGCTGTCCTACGCGCACAAGGCGCCGTGGGGGAGTGCATTTCACGCCTCGCTCCCGGTAGCCGGTGAGTCGGAGCTCCTACGCCGCCGTATGCGCGACACGCCAGCGCAGGGCAACCTGCATGCGAAAACGGGAACGACCAACGAAGTGATCGCGCTGTCGGGCTATGTGACGGCGGAGAACGGCGAGATTCTGGCATTCTCGTTTGTCTACAACGGCACCGATCGGTGGCACGCGCTGGAGTCTATCAACGCGATGGGGCCAACGATGGCGGGGTTCACGAGGGAGTGAAACTGCGGGCTGGACTGATTGACTGCGGGCTGGACTGATTAACTGCGGGTGGGGGTTGGACTGATTAACTGCGGGTGGGGGGTGGACTGATTTACTGCGGGTGGGGGGTGGACTGAGGAACTTGGGGGGGGATGCTTCGATGGGCAATGCTCGCTCGTGCGAACATTGCCCATCTGACGTTTGTGGTGCGTGGCTTTGCCTATCGGCGGCGCGGACCGATCGGCGCGCGTGACGAACGGGCCAAGGCAACTCGACTGCGCCGTTCAATGCCCATCGGGGCGGGGCCGCTGGCCTTTCGGTCAGCGCGCGCGGAGCTGGACGGTTCGAGTGAACCGCGCAACATGCGACCCCCATTGCCCATCATGGCCGCGGCAGAGGCACCGGCTGTGCTGCCCGTGCTGATCGTGCTGTTGTAGCCGACGGCGAAGGCACCGCCGGTTGCGTCGGGTGCTCCGGAGATCGCCCACAAGAGGTCTACCGTACCCGAAGCCATCGTCTGCCACGTTGCCCCGTCGTAGCGGAGAATGGTGCCGGCATCGCCGGTGGCGTAGATGTCGAAGACGCTTGGTCCCCAAACGGACGTGAGTGCCTTCGCGGTGCCAATGCCGTACGGTGCCCACGCGGTGCCGTTGAAGTTGTAGGCGAACCCAGACGTCCCGTCCTGGTTGGCGCCTACGGCCGCGATGTTGTTGCCGCCGCTCATCCAGACACCAAAGAGCGTGGTGGTGACACTCGGCGTGGCGAGGGTCGACCACGCAGTGCCATTGAAGCGCATGATCAAACCGCCGGTACCGGTCGCGTACACGTCGTTTGCGGAGACGCCATAGACGGAGAGCAACGTGGCACCACCAGGCGCCGTGGTCTGCGTTGTCCACGTCGTGCCATTGAAGCGAAGAATCTCGCCCACGTCGGTGACCGCGAAGACGTTGCTACTGCTGCTGCCCCAGAGCGCAAACACGCGCCCCGTTGACGGGAACGTCATGGCCGACCACGCGCTGCCGTTCCATCGCAACATGGTGCCGTTGTCGCCGCCGGCAAAAGCGTCAGACGCCGAGGCGCCCCACACCGTGTACAAATTGGCGAGCGAGGGACTCGCCTGGCGTGTCCATGCGCTGCCGTTCCAGCGGTAAATGAATCCGTATTCGCCCACCGTCCACGCGTTCGTGGCCGACGTAGTCCAGACATCCAGCAGGTCTGGCGCGAAGTTCAAGGTGGTCCACGTGGACCCCGTGACGCGTTGAATACTGCCGCGCTGGCCAACCGCCCAGGCACTGCCCGACGGGTCAACACTCACCCCGAAAACGGAAACGGGATAGTTCGCGGCCGCTGAGGTCAGGGTCGTTCCGTCAAGTTGATACACGCCATTCTGTCCACCGAGGTACATCCGACTGCCGTTCGACGCGTTCCCGTTGATACTCGAGAAGTCATCGAGCACGCCATTGCTGTTGACCAGCGTCCAGGTGGTGCCGTCAAATCGGAGAATGCCGCCAAAGTCGCCAACCGCCGTGATCGCGCCGCCGGACACGCCGCCAATCGCGTTGAGGTCATCGGCGAAGGGCACGGTCTGACGGGTAATTGTCGTACCGCTGTAGCGCAGGACTTCGCCTCCATCCCCAACGATGAACGCGGTCAATCCGGACGACCAGACACCGTTCAGTTGTTTCGTGCTCCCGGACGTCACTGGTGCCCACACGACACCGTCAAATCGCAGCACCGTGCCGTTGTCACCAACCGCAAATGCGGTGGTCGCATTCTCGACAAATACACCACGGAGTGTTCGCGTTGTGCCCGACGGCATCGGCGACCACGTGGTGCCATTCCACCGCGCAATGACCCCGTTTGTTCCAACGGCGATCAAGTCGTTCGCCGAGTTTCCATGGACTTCGAGAAAACGCGTATTGAACGTGCTGCCGCTGGCACTCAGCGTCCAGTTGGTGCCGTCGTAGCGATAGATGTCGCCGCCGCTCGCGCCGCCGTTGATCGAGTTGATGGCGAATGCGGCGAAGTTGTTGAAGGCCACGACCGACACGAGATCGTCATACAGAATCCCATTTGCGCGTGCGGACGTCCATGTCGTCGCCAACTTCGGCACAACGATCACGGTCACCGTATCGCGCTTACTGACGTCAGCCTGAGATGTCGCGGTGATGAGCGTGGTGCCGCCGGCGATCGCGCTCACCAGTCCCGCGGTCGAGACGGAGGCTACGGTTGGTGTTGAAGAGGTCCACGTGACAGCAGTTGATACGCCGGGGTCGCCGGTGACGTTGGCGGTGAGCGTGGTGCTGGTGCCCGGGTTGATGCCGATCACGCGCTGCACGATCGCGACGGCAATTGGGCGCGCATTCACGGTCAGCGTCGCGGACGCTTGCTTCGTGGTGTCGACGGTGGACAACGCCGTAATGGTCGCCGATCCGGTAGCGACCGCGGTCGCGAGCCCTGCGGCGTTGACCGATACCACGCCGGGATTGTTGGAACGCCAGGTTACGGTGTTCGCGAGATTGCCTTCGGCGACGACGGTAGCAGTGAGCTGCTGCGTCAGATTGATGAACAGCGACCCGGTCGTGGGTGCGACGGCCACGCTCCGGATTACCGGAACCACATTGATCGTCGCGGTGCCTTTGAGCAGCGTGTCAGCGACGGACACGGCGGTGATCGTCGAGGTGCCAAACGCGACCGCGCGCACCAGTCCCGTATTCGACACGGTTGCCACCGCAGGCGCGCTGCTGCGCCACGTCACGTTGGTACTCAGGCCGGCTTCGATGTTCACCGTGACTTGCAGGGTGCGCGTCTCCGCCGTTGCAAGGTTGACCGATGCCGGCGACAGTACGACACCGCGCGCGGGCGTTACCAGAATGGTCCCGGCGGCGGACTTGCGAGGATCGGCGACGGACGTCGCACGGATGACTGCGGTGCCCGGCAAAACGCCGGTCACGATACCCGACGTGTTCACCGTCGCGATCGAGGGTTCACTCGATGTCCAAATCACCGCCGTGGAAACGCCCGCGTCCGCATCAAACGTGGCAGAGAAAGGCTGCGAGTCGCCCGCGCGAATGGACGCCGTGACGGGATTGACCTGGATCGCCCGCACACCGAGCACCTGCACCGGGATATCGGCGCTGATCGTTCCGACTTTCGCGCGAATGACCGTCGCGCCGTTGCCGACCGCGGTGATCGTTGCCGAGGAGCCATTCGGCGTGACGCCGGCGATGGTGGCATCATCGGAGGTCCACGAGAAGACGGCTCCCGGCACAACGACGTTATTGGCATCGCGCGCGGTCGCGGTCGCTGCTTGGGACGCCCCGATGGCGTTCAAGGTGACGCTGCCGATCGACACCGAGACTCGAGCGACCGGGCCCACACCTGCGGGTCCATCACCGCCGCCGCAGGCGGTCAGCACGCCAAGCACGGTGAGGGCAACGAGCGGTGTCGACACCCCGCGAGACGGGCGACGAAGCGCAGCGAAGACAGTGCGAAAGGTTTCAGACATGTCGGTCAGCTCACGGAGCGCGGCGCAGTCATCGCCGCTGGGTTGAGGATCTCATCGAGCTGCGCGCGCGTTAGCACGCCGCGTTCAAGCACTACGTCAAACACACCGCGACCGCTCTCGAGCGCGATCTTGGCGATCTCTGTGGCCGTCTCGTACCCAATCACTGGCACAAGGGCTGTCACGATACCTATCGACTGTTCCACGAACGTGCGCATTCGGTCGACGTTGGCCGTGATGCCCGTCACACAGCGTTCACGGAGCACGAGACACGCGGCGCGGAGCATGTCGATGCTCCGCAACAGGCGATACGCGATGATCGGTTCAAACGCGTTCAGCTGCAGTTGCCCCGCCTCGGCGGCCATCGTGATGGTGACATCACCACCGATGACGTCGAAGCACACCTGATTGACTACTTCGGGAATGACCGGATTGACCTTGCCCGGCATGATGGACGAGCCTGGCTGCATCGGTGGCAGGTTGATTTCGCCAAATCCGGCCCGCGGGCCTGACGACAGCAGGCGGAGGTCGTTGCAGATCTTCGACAGTTTGGTGGACGTACGCTTCAGCACACCGGACAGCTGCACGAAGGCACCGGTGTCGCTGGTCGCTTCGACCAGATCCGGGGCAGTGATCATTTCGACGTCGACGAGCGCGGAGAGTTTTTTCGCCGCCAACTCCGCGTAGCCCGGTGGCGCATTGATCCCGGTCCCGATTGCGGTCGCGCCCAAATTGATTTCGCGAATCAGCGACTGCGCTTCGCGAATCCGATCGACGTCTTCGCGCAGCGTATTGGCGAACGCGCGGAATTCCTGTCCGAGTGTCATTGGCACTGCGTCTTGCATCTGTGTCCGACCCATCTTGAGCATCGAGGCAAACTCCTGTCCCTTCACCGCGAACGCATCCGACAGTCGCTCCAGTTCGGCATTGAATATCGTCAGGCTTTTGTGCAGAGCCAAACGTACCGCCGTCGGATACACGTCGTTGGTGGACTGACTCAGATTGACATGACTGTTTGGCGAGATCACGTCATAGGAACCGCGTGGCTTGTTGAACAATTCAAGCGCGCGATTGGCGATGACTTCATTCGCGTTCATGTTGGTGGAAGTGCCAGCGCCGCCTTGGACCATGTCCACCAAAAAATGCTCGTGGTGGCGCCCGGCGCGGATTTCACGCGCGGCACGAAGAATCACATCGGCTTCGGTTGGTCCAAGGAGGCCGAGTTCCAGATTGGTCGCGGTCGCGGCCTCCTTCACTGCGGCGATTGCCTCAATGAGCAGCGGAAACTCTCGCAGCGGAATTCCGGTGATGGGAAAGTTCTCCAGTGCCCTGAGCGTCTGGATGCCGTAGAGCGCTTCGAACGGCACCTCGCGATCGCCGAGCAAGTCGTGCTCGGTCCGGGTGCGATGGCCACCAAAACCCAGCGTGCGACCTCGGCCCACAAGCGTCGCGTCGGCTTTGCGCAGTCGCGCGGAGATCGCGCGGGCGGCGCGCGCTACGAGCGCGGCGTAGAGCTGTGGTGCTTCGCGCGTGATTTCGTCGATTTGCGCGCGCGTGATGAGGAGCGCTGTACCCGGCATGATGACACGTGCGGTGGTCCCGTGGGGCGAGTCGTCGAGCAACAGTCCCTCGCCAACGGCTTCGCCGGCACCGAACGTCACGAGGCGTGTGGATCGTCCGTCCGATTGCTTTTCGATGGCAACCGCGCCCGAGACCAGCAGGGCACACCGTTGTCGCTCCTCGCCCTCCTGAAAGAGCGTCGCGTCGGCAACGAGCTCAAACGGCGTAACGTGGCGCGCGAGCTTCCAAAGGTTGGCGTCTGTAAACCCATCGACAAACGACATCGAGCGGAGCCAGTCGGCGATTTGTGCCGGAGTGGTCATGTGGAAGGCAAAGGGGAACGAGGGCACCTACTCAATTCTACGACGCGGAACTCATACACCGCGAGCCACACTTCGTGACGGTTGGCAAGGGGAACGTCTCAAAAATCGTGCCTGACTGATGACGATCGACCGAGATGGGCGACACATCGTCGGGAGCCCGACCGTCGCCTCTCGCCAGCGAGGCGGCGAGATGGTATTCTCGGGGTTCCCGTACCACCACCACACGCCTGTGCCTTGGAGTCCGCCCGTGCCCCTCTCTCGCCGTGAGTTCCTGGAACGCTCCGCCGCGCTCAGTGCCGCCGGCTTCCTTCCTCGCGTGGAATTCCTGGAATCCGGGGCTTCGAGCATGGCGGGTGTGGGCGTCGGCCCCGCCCCAATCTTCCGCGGCCGGCCGACCATTGTCTCGTCCGTCAACGGACTCCGGGGGGTCAAGGTGGCCTACGACAAGCTGGGGCAAGGCGAAGATCCGCTCGACGCGATCATTGCCGGCGTCAACATTCAGGAGTTGGACCCCGACGACCAGAGCGTCGGCCTGGGTGGCCTGCCCAATGAGGAAGGGGTCGTCCAGCTGGACGCCTCCTGCATGCATGGGCCCACCAAGCGCGCCGGATCGGTCTCAAGCATTGAGGACATTGCCACGCCATCGCTGGTGGCCAAGGCAGTGATGGACTATACCGACCACGTGATGCTGGTCGGCCCTGGCGCCCGGAAGTTTGCGGTGGCCATGGGGTTCAAGACCCAGAATCTCCTGACCGAAAAGTCACGGCAGGATTGGATGCGGTGGAAGTCGCGGCTGAACGCCAACGACGCGTGGCTGGACCACAACGACGATATCAAGATCAAGTTCACGACCGGCACGATCAACATGAACTGTGTCACGGCCACCGGCGACTTGGCGTCTGTAACCACGACCAGCGGCATGGCGTGGAAGGTGCCAGGTCGCATCGGCGATTCGCCGATCATTGGGGCCGGACAATACTGCGACAATGATGTGGGCGCGGCCGGCAGCACCGGGCGTGGCGAAGCGAACATCAAGTCGTGCGCGTCGTTCCTGGCCGTTGAGTTCATGCGCCAAGGACTGGCCCCAGAGGCCGCGTTGCTCAAGGTGCTGGAGCGCGTGGTCGCGACGACGGAGAAGCGGCTGCTCGATGCCAACGGTCGGCCGAAGTTCGATTTGGAGTTCTACGCGGTCGCGAAGGACGGTCGGCACGCGGGGGCGACGCTGTATTCGGGCGGTCGGTATGCGGTGTGCGATGAGAAGGGGGCGCGGCTGGAGCCGGCGGCGTTTCTCTTCAAGCGCTGATCGGCAGGCTCGTTGGAGGCTGGCCGGTCGGCTCCGGTCGAATAGGCGTTGATGGCTGGTTAGCTTTCGCAGCTATGACTGAATCGACGCCTCCTACGCCGTACATCCCCTCCGAAGTCGAAACCCGTTGGCAGCAGCGCTGGGCCGAGCGTGGCACCAATCAGGTGAATCTCGACGGCGCTGCGCGCCCGTTTTTCGCGCTCATGATGTTTCCCTACCCGTCGGCCGAAGGGCTGCACGTCGGGAATCTCTTCGCCTTCACCGGCAGCGATATCTCGGCGCGCTTTCATCGGCTGCAGGGCCACGACGTGTTTCAGCCACTCGGCTACGATGCGTTTGGCATTCACTCGGAAAACTACGCGCTCAAAATCGGCGCGCACCCGATGGAGCTCACGCCGAAGAACGTGGGCAACTTCCAGCGGCAATTGGAGCGCGCCGGCCTCATGGTGGATTGGCGTGCCAAGGTCGACACGTCGCGCCCCGAGTACTACAAGTGGACGCAATGGGTGTTCTTGCAACTCTACAAGCAAGGCCTCGCGTACAAGAAGGCAGCGGCAGTCAACTGGTGTCCGACCGACAAGACCGTGCTGGCTAACGAGCAAGTCGAGAACGGCTTGTGCGAGCGATGCGGATCGGCGGTAGAGCAGCGCGTCCTCGAGCAATGGTTCTTTCGCATTTCGCAATATGCCGAGCGATTGCTGAACAATCTCGATTCGCTCGATTGGTCGACGGTCACGACGCAAGCGCAGCGGAATTGGATTGGTCGCTCGCAGGGCGCTGAGTTGACGTTTCGTGTAGCCGATGGTGGCCCTCCACTCTTCAGCCAGGGTACGCCCGCCACGACGATTGAGCGACCAAGCGCGCAAGAGGTACGTGTTTTTACCACGCGTGCCGACACCATTTTCGGCGCCACCTACCTCGTGTTGGCCCCCGAGCATCCGTTGGTGGCGTCGATCACGACGACTGCGCAGCAGGCGGCCGTTCAGGCGTATCAGGACGCGACGCGCAAGCAGGATCTCATTTCGCGCAAAAGCTCGAAAGAGAAGACGGGTGTGTTTACGGGCGCGACGGCCATCAATCCCGCGACTGGCGCAACGATCCCAATCTGGATTGCTGACTACGTGCTGATGGAGTACGGCACGGGCGCAATCATGGCCGTTCCCGGACACGACGAGCGCGATTTCGAGTTTGCGCGCGTGTTCGGTTTGGACATCGTGCGTGTCGTGGCCGGCCCGGACGACGCTGCAGAGACGCCGCTCGGTGACGCGGCGTACACCGACGACGCGCTCGGACGACTGGTAAACTCCGGTGCGTTTGACGGCGTGTCGGTGGCTGACGGCAAGCAGCGGGTGACGACATGGCTGGCGGAGCACGGCCATGCGACGGCGGTCGTGAACTATCGTTTGCATGACTGGTGTATCTCGCGTCAGCGCTACTGGGGGCCGCCGATTCCCATCATCTATTGTGATGCGTGCGGCACGGTGCCGGTGCCCGAGTCGCAGTTGCCGGTTGAATTGCCGTTTATCCCCGACTTCAAACCGGATGATTCGGGCATCTCACCACTCGCGCGCCACGAAGAATGGTATCGCGTGTCGTGTCCGTCGTGCGGCGGATCGGCGCGCCGCGAAACGGATGTGTCGGACACCTTCCTCGACAGCGCGTGGTACTTTCTGCGCTATCCCAGTGCGACGCGCGACGACGTACCCTTCGATCGTGCACGCTCCGCGCGATGGTTGCCAGTGGATTCGTACATCGGTGGCAACGAGCACGCGGTGTTGCATTTGCTGTATTCGCGGTTCATCACCATGGTGCTCAAAGATGGCGGGCACATCGACTTCGAAGAGCCGTTCACGAAGTTCCGCGCGCACGGCATGATTATTCGCGAAGGCGCGAAGATGTCGAAATCGAAGGGCAACGTGATCA
>JANOPS010000262.1:0-18717 GCA_031421995.1 Gemmatimonadaceae bacterium | reverse complement strand
TACGCACCACGGAATACGCAGTACTCAGGTGCGTTGCACAATCGCTCATATGAGTGAGTTGCCGCAGTCGAAGCGTGCGATTCCTGCCTCCTGCGCGCTATTCTCCGCAGCGCAAAACTCGCTCGTTTGTGCGATGGCGGGCGACCCGTTGGCGCTCCAGACTTTGGACGAACGGCGCGTCGATCGACCATCGGGGGCGACGTACGAACACGTCGCGTGGCCAACACGAGCGCACGGATTCGATTGCCCTTGCAACATGCACTATCCCTCAGTCCAGAGGCACGATGACGACGAGCGTACATGACGATATGGCGCACGCTAAGGCGCTCGATACGGCGCACGATATGGGGCACGACATGGGGCATGGCGGGACCGACCTCGACGCCATGGTGCGGGACATGCGGAACCGTTTCTGGATTTGTCTGTTGTTCACCGTGCCAATCTTCATCTATGCGCCAATGGGAGGCGCGTTTTCGCCGCCCGCTCCACCATTTGGACTAGAGCTCAACCTGTGGCTGTTCTTCCTGGCCAGCGCAGCGATTGTCTATCCCAGTTGGCCGTTCTTCGTCTCCGCCTGGCGCGGGCTCCGCAAAGGCACATTGGGGATGGCGGCGCTGATCGTCTTGAGCGTGGGTACCGGATATCTCTTTAGCGTCGGTGCCACGTTCTTCTTCAAAAGCAGTGGCCAGTTCTTTGAGGCCGTCAGCGTCTTGCTGGTATTCATACTGCTTGGCCACTGGTTGGAAATGCGTGCACGGGCGGGCGCCTCATCGGCTATCAAGGCACTGATGAATCTGACGCCGGCGATGGCGTCCGTGCTCCGTAACGGTGTCGAAGTGCAGGTGCCAACGGCGGAGGTGCTCGCGGGCGACGTTGTAGTCATCCGGCCCGGTGCCAAGATTCCGGTTGACGGCATCATCGAGACCGGCGAGTCCCTCGTCGACGAATCGATGCTTACTGGCGAGTCGATGCCAGTGGCCAAAGGGGTTGGTGCGACGGTCATTGGCGCAACCATCAACAAGAGCGGCAGCTTTCGCTACAAGGCCACAAAGGTTGGTGCGGATTCCGCACTGGCCCAAATCGTGAAGCTGGTACAGGAGGCGCAGAACTCAAAGGCACCGGCGCAGCTTCTGGCGGACAGGGCCGCGCAATGGCTGGTCATCGCCGCGATCGCCATCGGTGTTGCGACCTTCGCCACGTGGTATTGGGGGATCGGTCAACCGCTGCTGTTCGCGGTCACCATGACCATCACGGTGTTTGTCATCGCGTGTCCCGATGCGCTGGGCCTCGCGACGCCAATGGCCGTCATGATCAGCACGGGTTTGGGCGCGGCACACGGCATTCTGTTCAAAAATGCCTCTGCGCTGGAGGACTCGACCAAACTCAACGTCATCATCTTTGACAAAACCGGCACGCTCACGGTTGGCCAGCCCGAGGTGGTGGAGATCGTCCTCGCCGATGGCATCACGGAAGACGTGATGCTGTCTGCGGCCGCGGCCGTTGAACAGGGATCCCAGCACCCGTTGGCGCAGGCCGTTCTACGTCGGGCCGCCCATCTTACGATCGTCGCGCCGACAGGATTTGAAAGTCTCGATGGCATGGGTGCGCGCGCCGAAACGGCGGGCGGTACCGTGTTCCTCGGGAATCGCCTGCTGATGGACACGCAACACCTGGCGCTTGGCCGATTGGAGGGCGAAGCAACCCGCCTGCAAGGTGAGGGCCGTACCGTGGTGCACGTGTCCCAGGCGGGACAGATACTCGGTCTCATCGCCATTGCCGACGCGATCAGGCCCAGTGCCAAAGCGGCCGTGGCAACCCTTCGCGCACAAAAGATCGAGGTGGTCATGTTGACAGGCGACAACACGGCCACCGCCAAGCGCATTGCGGAAGAACTGGGTATCGACACGGTGCTGGCGGAGGTACTGCCGGCACAAAAAGCGGAGAAAGTGAAAGAGTTGCAAGCCGCCGGGAAGCGGGTCGGGATGGTTGGCGATGGCGTCAATGATGCGCCAGCGCTCACGCAGGCGAACGTGGGTTTTGCCATTGGCGCTGGCACGGACGTCGCGATGGAGAGTGCCGACGTGGTCCTGATGAAAAGCGACCCGCACGATATCGTCGCCGCGATCGCCTTGTCGCGCGCCACGTTGCGAAAGATGCACCAGAATCTATGGTGGGCGGTTGGGTACAACGTCATCGCGTTCCCGCTTGCGGCCGGCGTATTCTATCCGTTCGTCCTGAGCCCGGAAGTCGCGGCGCTCTCCATGTCGGGAAGCACATTGATCGTGGCCATGAATGCGTTGCTGCTCAAGCGCACAAAGCTCGACGGTATCCGCCCGCAGGGGAAGACCGCATGAGCGCTCGCGAACCTACGACGTCTCGCGGCCGCGTTGTGACCGCGTTGTGACCACGAATACGCAGCGGCTGGTGAGCATCAACAGCGGCTCGTCGAGCATCAAGTTCGCCGTGTATTCGCTGCGTGGCGTTCCCACGCGCGTATTGTTCGGCAAGATCGACCGCGTTGGATCACGTGACACGACGCTCACGTATGATGACGTGGAGCGCGGACTGCAGGATCGTCGCCGCATTGGCGATGTGGATCACATACAGGCGGTAACGTTTCTGATCGACTGGCTCCACCAGCACACCGACCTCGCATCCATCGCGGCAACTGGCCACCGCCTGGTCGCTGGTGGTGCGAAGTATTGGGAGCCGCAGCTCGTCACGAACGAGTTGTTGGAAGCGCTGCGCGGCCTCAGTGCCTACGCGCCGGATCATCTGCCCTCCGAAATTGCCGTCATCGAACGCCTTCGTGAGCGAATGCCAGACATGCCGCAGGTAGTGTGCTTCGACACGGCGTTTCATCGCCACCTGCCGCGTGTGGCGAGGATGCTGGCCATTCCCCGTCGATTGCAGGCGCAGGGCATTGAACGCTATGGTTTTCACGGCCTGTCGTATGCGTATCTCATGGAGGAGTTGGAACGCCAAGTTGGTGCGGACGCAGCCCACGGGCGCGTGATCTTGGCGCACCTTGGAAATGGTGTGAGCTTGGCCGCCGTTCATGGCGGGCAGTGCCTCGATACCAGCATGGGCTTCTCGCCAGCAGCGGGCGTACCGATGGCCACGCGCTCTGGCGATCTGGATCCGGGCCTCGTGTGGTATCTGGCGCACACCGAGCAGATGACGGCCGCGCAGTTCCAGCAGATGGTAAACCACGAGTCGGGACTGCTTGGGGTGTCTGAAACGAGCGGCGACGTGCGTGATCTCTTGTCGCGTGAGGCCGACGACGTCCGCGCCGCCGAAGCGGTGGCGCTGTTCTGCTACCAGATACGCAAATGCGTTGGTGCCTTTGCAGCGGCGCTCGGTGGGTTGGATACGTTCATTTTTGCGGGCGGGATCGGCGAGCACTCTGCGGTGATCCGCGCGCGCATTTGCGAGCAGTTGGGCTTCCTTGGCATTCACGTGGATGCAGACCGAAATACCAACAACGAAGCAGTCGTGTCCAGCGACGCCAGTCGGGTGTCTGTGCGCGTCATGCCGACCGACGAAGAACTCATGATCGCGAAGGCCACGAGCGCATTCATAGCATGATGACATTCCCCGCGGGAGAACGAACCGAATGACGAAGCCTGTATCATCCAAGCGCTTGAAACTGATGAACGCCTATTGGCGGGCTGCCAACTACCTCTCGGTTGGACAGATCTATCTGTTTGACAACCCGTTACTCAAGACGCCGCTGACACTGGATCACGTGAAGCCGCGGTTGCTGGGCCATTGGGGCACCACGCCAGGGTTGAACTTCATCTACGTGCATCTCAACCGCATTATCAAGCAGTACGACCTCAACATGCTCTATGTCACCGGACCAGGGCACGGCGGCCCTGGACTTGTGGCGAACACCTATCTGGAAGGATCCTACAGCGAGGTGTATCCGGACATCTCGCAAAATGAACAAGGCCTCAAGCGCCTGTTCACGCAGTTTTCGTTTCCGGGCGGCATTCCCAGTCACGTGTCCGCAGAGACGCCGGGGTCCATTAACGAGGGTGGTGAACTCGGCTATTCGCTGATGCACGCATACGGCGCCGCATTTGACAATCCGGATCTGCTGGTCGCGTGTGTGGTGGGCGATGGCGAAGCCGAAACGGGAGCGCTCGCCACGAGTTGGCACTCGAACAAGTTCTTGAATCCGGTGCGCGACGGCGCCGTGCTTCCTATTCTGCACCTGAACGGCTACAAAATTGCCAGTCCCACGATCCTCGCCAGAATCAGTCGACGAGAATTGAAGGCGTTGTTCCGCGGGTACGGTTACCAGCCATACTTTGTCGAAGGCGACGACCCGGATCGTGTGCATCGGGCAATGGCCTCCACGCTTGACGAGGTTGTCGCAAAAATCCGTGCCATCCAGAAGGACGCGCGCACGCATGGTTTTACAACGCGTCCCATGTGGCCCATGATCGTACTGCGTACGCCAAAGGGGTGGACGGGGCCGAAGGAGGTTGACGGATTGAAGACGGAAGGCTCGTGGCGCTCACATCAAGTGCCACTGGCGAATCTGGCCGAGAATCCGGCGCATCTCGCGAGCCTCGAGGCGTGGATGAAGAGCTACCGGGCCGACGAGCTGTTCGACGACGCGGGAACACTGATTCCGGAACTCGCCGCTCTGGCGCCGGCGGGAGACCGTCGCATGGGAGCCAACCCACACGCCAACGGTGGTGCACTGCTGGTCGACTTAAGCCTGCCGGACTTTCGAGACTTTGCGGTCGACGTGCCCACACCGGGTGCGAGCAAGGCGGAGGCGACCCGCGTCATGGGGGCCTTTCTCCGGGACGTCATGAAGCAGAACATGGCGACCAGCAACTTTCGCGTGTTCGGTCCCGATGAAACGCAGTCGAATCGGTTGGGAGATCTCTTTGACGTTACCGATCGTGCGTTTGCCGGCACCATTCAGAAGAGTGACACGCAGCTCGCGCCAGACGGTCGCGTGATGGAGGTGTTGAGCGAACATCTCTGCCAAGGATGGCTGGAGGGCTATCTGTTGACGGGTCGGCACGGACTTTTCTCCTGTTACGAGGCGTTCATTCACATTGTGGACTCCATGTTCAATCAGCACGCCAAGTGGCTGAAGGTCACGCGCGCGTTGCCCTGGCGACGACCCATTGCGTCGTTGACATATCTGCTGACGTCGCACGTATGGCGTCAGGATCACAATGGCTTCAGCCATCAGGATCCGGGCTTCATCGATCACGTCGTGAATAAGAAGGCTGATGTGATCCGTGTGTATCTGCCACCCGACGCCAACACGCTCCTCTCCGTGACCGATCACTGCTTACGCAGTCGCAACTATGTCAACGTCATCGTGGCCGGCAAACAGCCGGAATGGCAGTGGCTGAATATGGAAGCCGCCGTGACGCACTGCGCCGCGGGCGTCGGCATCTGGAAGTGGGCCAGCAACGACGAGAGCGGCGAACCCGATGTGGTGATGGCCTGCGCGGGTGATGTCCCAACGCTTGAGACGCTGGCCGCGGTCGACCTGCTGCGACACCATCTGCCGGAACTCCGCGTGCGCGTCGTGAACGTGGTGGACCTCATGACGCTGCAGCCGCCGAGTGAGCATCCGCACGGTCTCAGCGATGTGGACTTTGATGCGATCTTCACCGCGGACACGCCGGTAATCTTTGCCTACCACGGCTATCCGTCTCTGATTCACAGGCTGACGTATCGGCGCACCAATCACGCGCAGATGCACGTCCGGGGTTTCAAGGAGGAAGGCACCACGACCACGCCGTTCGACATGGCCGTGCTGAATGACATCGACCGCTTCCACTTGGCCTTGGACGTCATCGCTCGTGTGCCTGGGCTTCACGTACGCGCGTCTGGCCTGACGGAGCTCCTTCATGACAAGTTGAAGGAGCACGCTCGCTACATCCGGCTGCATGGTGACGATCTGCCCGAAGTTCGGAACTGGAGATGGGCTGACGGCCACGCTGGCGGCGCGCGCGCGTCTCACGGGTGAACGCATCCCTGGCCGCGCAGCGCTTGCCGACATGCTTTACGGCGTGTAAGATCGCTGCACTGGCGTCTCCCTCACACCGAACCGGAGTCCACTATGCGGTCTGCGTCTTTCACGGTCCTGCTACTCTGTGCTGTCGCACCGATCACCACCGTCGACGCGCAGGTATCACGCGCCGATTCCGCGAGTGCCGTGGCCTCGGTGGCCCAGTTCCACGCGGCCCTCGGGGCGGCCGACTCCGTACGCGCCGTGTCGCTGCTCGCCGAGGACGTCATGATCCTCGAAAGCGGCGCCATCCAGACGCGCAGCGACTACCTCGGCCATCACCTGGGGGCCGACATGAAAGGGAGTGCCGGTTCGAAAGCCGTACGATCGGTCGTGCGGGTCACGCTGGCCGGGAACACGGCGATGGTTGTTTCCAAGTCCATTTCGCCGCCTTCCGGCGCCGAAGGCAACACGGGCTCCGAGATGGCTGAGCTTATGGTGTTGTCCAAGACGGCCACTGGTTGGCAAATTCGCGCGGTGCACTGGTCCTCACGTCGGCGGAAGGCATGAACGACGCGCGCACGAGCGCGCCCATTGACACGTCGTTCAGCGCGGCTATCCAGCGCGCGCTGGGCTCCTGAACCGCAACGTCTCGCGGCGTGTGCTTCTGCAGCGCACGGGTGTCGCGATCGGTGTGTTAGCCGCCGCTACCACCGCGGTGGCGGTGAGCGAGGGCGATCGCGGAGCCAACGCAGACCGGCCCCTCTTCAACCGCGTGCTGGGCGATGGTGGACCCACCGTCGTGTTTTTGCCCGGACTTGGCGCGACCACGCGCTATTGGAGCAGCAGGGTGGAGTCGCTTGCGTTGCGCGCACGGCTGATCCTCATCGATCTCCTCGGCTTTGGCCAATCGCCGAAACCGTGGAGCGCGTACACCGTTGATCGACACGTGACGGCGTTACATGCCATCATCGGCCCCGCGGCCGCCGAACATGGCGCCCTCGTCCTGGTCGGGCATTCGCTGGGGGCCCGGATCGCGGTGGCGTATGCGCACCGCTATCCGCGAGAGATTCGTCAGCTCGTGCTTATCAGCCTGCCGTATTATGGTGACGAGGAGCACGCCAAGGGATTCTTTCGACGGCGCGGAGCGCAGGGTTGGGTCACCACGCACACTCTGCCTCTGGCCTTGGCCTGTTTGCTCACGAGGCGTGTGCTCGGACCCATTCTGCCGCATATCTTCACGCAATTCCCGGCGGACGTCGTAGAGGATCTGCTGCAAATGACCTGGCGGTCCTCGACGTCGACCACGACGGAAGTCGTTTTTCACTATGATGTGGCCGCCGATCTGCAGCGACTGGCCGGGCAGGTGCCGTTACTCTGTTTGCACGGTGACCGCGATTCGACGGCGCCACTCCCGCAGGTGCGGGCACTGGCTGCGACACACGTGGGGTGCGCGCTGCGCATCTTGCCCGGTGGCGATCATCACCTGGTGCTGCGCCATCCGGCGTGGGTGTGCGAGCAGATCGCTTTGGTGCTCTAGTCTTGCGAGCGAATCCGGGCCTCGCTATTTTACTCATTGTAAAAGATGCTCCTGCCGACCTCTTCCACGGATGCCCTCCCGATGCGCGCTCGTTTGCTGACCATCGCTTTCACTGTGGCCATTGCCCTCCCGGTCCACGCCGCGTGGGCGCACCCGAAGCTGGTGAGCTCTACACCGGCCGCCAATTCGTCGGTGCCCACGGCCCCCACGGTAATATCCGCCACGTTCAACGAGCCGATCACGCTGGCGCTCAGCAAGCTTGTGGTGTTCGACGCCGCGGCCCATGCAGTGGCGTTGGATCCTGTCACGTCTCCGGTTGGCGATAGCAAGACTCTGACTGCCAAACCCCTCACCAAATTGGCGCCGGGCCGATACACCGTGAAGTGGCAGGCGGCCGGCGGTGATGGCCACCCAATGAAGGGCGAGTTCACGTTTGTCGTGACAGCGCCAGGTTCCGACCTTCGCGAGAATAGCGCGACGGGTCGATAGTGGTCGCGCTCGTGTCAGGGATGCTGCAGTCGCTCCCCCTGTCCGAGCCGACGCCGCCGTTCGATGTCGAGTCGCCGGCCTACGTGGTCATTCGCTTCACGCAGTATGCGGCGGTCACGCTACTCATTGGCGGCGTTGCGTTTCGCGCGGCGGTGCTGCCGCGCTACTCGCGAGGTGAGCAGCATGGGGAATCGCTTACGGCCGACCTCGCGACGGCGCTCGCCACGTGGCTCACGCGTGGTCTGATCACGCTGACGGTGGTGCACGTGGCACGACTGGCGGCGCAGCATCGGGTGTACTTTGAGGATGGCGCGTGGAGCATGGCCACCATGCGTCCGTTGTTGTGGCAGTCGGGATGGGGGCTGGCCTGGCTGATCGCGGCAGGAAGTATTGTCGCAGCGTTCGTCGCGCTTCGGCGCATCTCGCGTGCGCAGCGGGCCGGATGGTGGCTGCTTGGCGGTGCCCTGGTCGTACTCTGTTGGACCATGGCCATGTCGGGGCATCCGGCGGTCGCGTCGTCGTCGCGTTTCGCGATGACGCTTGATGCACTGCACATTGTTGCCGCCGGGGGGTGGGTGGGCAGCCTGAGCGTGATGATGCTGTTAGCAGTCCCCGCCTTGCTCCGAGGCGCTGAAACAGATGGGCACTGGCGCGTTGCCCGCTTGGTGGCGGCCTTCAGTCCTACGGCCTTAATTTTCGCGTTCTTGCTGAGCGCGACGGGTGTGGTGGCCGGATGGCGAAATGTGGGTTCGTGGTCCGATCTTGTTCAGGGCGAATACGGACGGTTGTTGCTGGTGAAAGTGGCCCTGGTGGGTGTGATCGCCGGCATCGGCGCCGTCAACTGGCGGCGCGTGCTGCCACGACTTGGCACGCCACGCGCCACGCGGATGTTGCGTCAGAGCGCGGTGCTGGAATTGGCGGCGGCAGTGCTCGTTCTTACCGTGACCGCATTGTTGGTGGCCACGGCAATGCCGGAGTAGCGCTGAGCCATCCGATGCTGACTGACAGCACGCAAGGTCATCCCGCGTGACCCGAGAGAGCGCCTGACGGCCGTCAGGGGTGCTTGTGCGCCGCGCTCGCTGTCGGTGCGCCAGGGTCGATCCCGTCGCGTTTCAGCTCGGTCTCCAGCGCCTCCAACGCAACGGTACCGGGCGGATGCACATACCAATCCGGATCGCCACCCGGCGGCAGCGTTTTGCGAATCTTCAGGAGTGTGAATAAGCCGCCCATATCGATATAGCCTTTCGGGCCAGGTCCGCCCAACATCGAAATCGATCCCGTGGGCGCTGGCATGCCCATCTCCGCGTGTCCGGTCATGCCCGTGTTTCCCATCGTCATGTAGTTGGGCAGGAGGGGTGACACCAACGCGTCGACCGTTTCGGCGTTGACGCCGATCAAGTTGGTGCCGCTGTGGCCCATCTGGTTCATGACGTGGTGCGTCATATGACAGTGCATGGCCCAGTCACCCGGATTGTCCGCCATGAACTCGACGGTGCGCGTGGAGCCCACAGGAACGAGCACGGTCGCTTCGGGCCACTGACCGTCGGGCGCGATATCACCACCGTCGGTGGCGACCACGCGCCACCGCAGTCCGTGGATGTGGATGGGGTGGTGACTCATCGCACTCAGGTTGCCGAAGCGAATGCGTACGCGCTCGCCAAGTTGCATCTGCAGCGCTTCGGTGCCGGGATACGCCTTGCCGTTGAACGTGAACAGATTGTACTCCAGCATTTCGTACGGATCGGGGCGCGAGGTGCCAATGCGCACCAGCCACTCCGCCGTGAGCAACACGAAGTCGCGATCCGGGCGCCGCACCGGATTGCGTGGATGCACCACGAACATGCCCATCAGACCCAACCCCTGTTGGATCATCTCGTCATGATGCGTGTGATACATGAACGTGCCGTGATGCGGCAAGACGAACTCATACTTGAACGTCGCGTTGACCGGGATGGGCGCTTGGCTTAACCCTGACACGCCATCCATTCCCGCAGGCAGCACAATGCCATGCCAATGCACCGTGGTGGGCGCGGGGAGGTGGTTGGTGACGTAGATGCGCACGCGGTCGCCTTGCACCGCCTCAATGGTGGGCCCCGGCGTACCGCCGTTGTAGCCCCAACATTCAGACACCAGCCCTGGCGCGAACTCGTGCTGAATTGGTGCAGCGACAAGGTGGAAGACCTTCACGCCATCAACGATCTTGAACGGAAGAGTGCTGCCGTTGGGCGTAATGACGGGCGTATAGTCGCGACCCGGCTTTCCAGGCGCCGCACCACGCAGTGCCGCGTTGGAGTCAGCGACCGCCGCAGGGCGTGCCGCTGGCTTCGGGGCAGGAGGGGGTGCCATCGTGTGGCCGCGGTGGTCCTGCGGCGGTTGCTGCTGAAGTTGCTGAAGTTGTTGCGCCGACAACGTGCCCGCGCCCAACGCCGCGCCGCTCGTAAGCGCCAACGCACTGCGCCGCATCATCTCGCGGCGCGACACGATTGCGGGTCCCAGCGCGGGTTCCAGCGCGGGCTCCAGCGCGGGTTCCAGCGCGGGCTCCAGTACAGGAACAGGTATAGGAACAGGTACAGGCTTCATCTCGGACTCGTCTGCCTCAGGTACATTGCGCACGTCGTCGGTCATACCCCACTCCGCGCAGGCAGCATGCCACCTGTCGCTCGTTCAAGTTCGGCCCGCGCACCCCAATAATCGCGCAGGGCGTCAAGGTACATGTGCGCCGCGTCGACCTCGGCCTGCTTCGCCTGCAACAGCGCAAAGACGGGCATCGCCATGGCGTTTACCTGCAACTGCGATTCGACCAGCACCCGCCGCCGCGCCGGCATAACGGAGGTACGCAATTGCACGGCACGGCGTCTCGAACCCTCGTAGCGGGCCCACGCGGTGCGCACCGCGGCATGCGCGTCCACTACGAGCGCGTCATGTTCGGCCGACCGTTTCTGCAGCATGGCGCGCGCCCTGGCGACGCGTGCCCCGCCGCCATCGAAGATCGGGAGCACAATCGAGCCGTTGCCGCCAATAAATCGACCGTCCGGCTCGCGCTCGACGAACGCGCCAATGGTTCCATCGGGGAGCAGACGAAAGCGATTGGCCAAGCCAACCTCCGAAAAGGCCGCCTCGGCACTTGCCCGAGCTGCCGCAACGTCCAGGCGGCGCGTCATCGCGAGCGAATCAAGCGAGCCGAGTGACCACTGCTCCGGTACGGGATCGGCAAGGCGATCATTGATCGACCACGCAGTATCCACGACACCAGCACCGAGCAGGCGCGCCAGCTCGGCGCGAGCCATCGCCAGTAACGCTTCCGCTTCCGCGACATCGGCAACGCTTTGGGCAGCCATCGCCTCCTCGCTCGCCACCGCATAGGCCGCCAGATTCCCCGCGTCCCGAATGGCGCGGGCCGCGCCTGCGGAGGCTGCCGTCGTCTTCGCCACCGTCTCCGACAACTCCAACCCTTGTTGCGCGTGCTGCACGTCGACGAAGGCGCGCTGCACTTGCACGACGACGCCGACGACCGCATCAGCGACGCGTTGCTCCACACTTCGGAGCTCGGCGGCGGCGATGCGCTGCCGAAGCGGGCGTTGCAGCGCCGAGACGATGGCAAAGCCGACTCCGATCGACGAGACGCCGGCCCCACTCTTAACTGGCGCTCCGAAGAGGGCATCAAGCACAGGATTCGGCAGCCGACTGGCCTGCCAGAGGTCGGCGGACGCAACGCCCACATCGGCCAGGACGGCCCGCACATGTGGGCTTCGTAGCAGGGCAATGCGCACGGCTTGGTCGGCCGACAGCGCACCCGCCGGAATCGCGTAGCCGCTGGCCGTATCCGCGCTGCGCCACGCCGGTGTGGCGATGCCGCGATCGGAGAGATACCCCTCAACCGGCCGCGTACCCTGTCGCGCGGCCCTGGGCACACACGCGGACCCCAGCGCCACGGCGAGGGTGAGTGCCGCGAATGGCGCCTTCGTTTTATGCTGCATAAAGAACATGCGTTGAAGAAAAGCCAGCGCCAATGGCCTGTCAACGGCACGATGGGTGCTTTGTCGCACCGCGCCTTTACAGCCGGTCATCGCATCCCTAGGCTTCACGCGGTCTCTATGAACCCAAACATCAGGAACGCCGTGTCGTCTGCAAAGCCCGCTCGATCGTCACTTCCCCAGCTGCAGGATACCGTGCGGCTCTCGGCGGACGGACTGGCGAAGGTGCTTGGGGATCTTGAGGCGCGTGTGCTGCGCGCGGTGTGGGAGTTTGACCGGCCGGCAACGGCTCGCGAGATACATGAGCGCGTGATCGACGAGCATGTCGTGTCGCCGTTGACGACGATCACGGTGCTCAATCGTCTCGTGGTGAAACGCGTGCTCAAGCGCAGCAAATCGGGCGACCGCATTCATTTTGCTGCACGGCTCCCAGAAGCCGCGTTCATGACGCACGTCTCGCGTCGCGTCGTCGAGGGCGTGTTGTCTTTTGATTCCGATGCAGTCGCGACATCGTTTGTCGACGTGATTGCCGAACGCGATCCCGAACAGCTTGAGGTGCTGGCACGCCTGATTCGTCAACGCATTCGCGAACGCGCGGACGGCTAGCCGCATGCCCCGCAGCGCGAGTGTTCCCTCGATCCAGGCGCCGCTCGTTGACCGCGAACAGCGGCATCGACGCCTCCTGCTGCTGGGACTGACCGCGCTCCTTGTGCTCAGCGTGAGCCCAATCTTTGGCCACCATGTCTTGGGCGCGAGCGCGTGGCTCCCGGCGTCACTGGAGCACCTCGGTCCGTTCTGCATGGTCGCCTTGCATCATTTGCTTGCGCCGGTGCACGGGGGCTTTCATCTCCTGCTGCAGGCGGGCGTGTTGTTCGCGCTGATCGAACGCACGCGAGCGGTCTGGCGCCATACCCGCACGATGCGCTCACTGTCCGTCATGGCGTGCGGCACCGACGCCCGACTGGCTGCCGCGGCGCACGCGGTGGGCTGTGCACCGGACCGCGTCCACCTTGTTGACGGACTCCTCAGCCCTGCGTTCACGTCAGGGTGGTTCACGCCGCACATCTACGTGTCGCGAGCGCTCCCGTCGCAGTTGTGCCGCGACGAGTTGGAGGCGGTTCTGGCGCACGAGCAGGCGCACGCGCGGCGGCGCGATCCCTTGCGTCAGTTTGCGTGGCGAACCCTGGCGGGGGTGCTGTTCTGGTTGCCGGCAATTCGACGGCTCGCCGAGGAATTGGCTGATGAGGCAGAGATTCGTGCTGACGACGTGGCCGCGCGGGAGCGTGCGTTGCCGTTGGCGTCGGCGATTCTTCGCATGGCCGGCGCTGATGTGGGGCCCGTGGGTTTGTCGGTGGGATTCCAGCGTCGCGATCTGCTCGAGCGTCGCGTGCGTCGATTAGCGGGAGAGGACGCCGTGGTGGGATTCCAGGTGTCTCGGCGAACCCTGGTCAGCGCCGCGTTGATCTTGGTGGCCGTCTGGACGTCCGGCGTCATCGTGCTGCATCCGCTGCCGGCGGCTGGCCATGCGACGCAGCACTGCACGCACACCGGCGCGTGGCAGCTCAGCCACCTGTTCTGCAATCACTCGCGCGCCTCAAAGGCGCCGTGTGAACACTCCACGCCCCACCGTAGCGGTGAGGCGTGAAAATGTGGGCGGGGCAGTGATGAAGGCGTGAGGCCTCTCAGGCAGATGCCGCCGCGGGTGCGGCCTTTGCCGCCCCGCGTCGCGCCTCGAGCGCCTTTCGCACTTCGTGGGCTTTCTCTTCCGTAATGTTGTACGACGCGATGATCCAGATGGCGAGGCCCGAGGTGAGGAACGGGACAAGGGCGTCCAGAATGCGCATCTGGTGCAACGTCTCGGGAAGCTGCTTCCCGCCAAGTGCGACGTCGAACCCGGTGGCGTTCAGGAGATACCCACCGCCAGCGAGGGCCGCAGCCATCCCGACCTTCACCACCCACCAATAGATCGCGCCGAACATCCCTTCGCGTCGCTGGCGGGTCTCCAACTCGTCCACATCAACGACGTCGGCGATCATCGAACCCATAAGCGTGAAGAGACCGCCGAGGCCGAACGCAATGAGCGGCGCCGGTACCAGCAGCAGATAGGGATAGCGAGGGTTGTAGCAGATCCACTTGATGGCGTAGCCAACCATCGACAATCCGGTTGACACAAAAAAGGCGCGCCGCTTGCCGATCTTGGTGGAGAGCCACGTGATGAAGAAGATGACGGCGAAGGTGGAAATAGCGCCCACCGTCCCTGAGTAGCCCGCGAACTTGGCGCCCAACTCCTGGTTTCCACCAAACACGTAGTAGATGATCACGTACGACTGAAACGACGAGATCATGATGAAGCCGTTGAACACCAAAAATGTGGCGAAGCACAACTTCAGATAGGGCTTGGAGCGCAGCGTGGTTGCGCATCCCTTGCCGAAGGCCACGAGGTTGCGTTGCAACGCCGCGAAACGGCTCTCGCCGACGATGGGCTGTCCCTCTTCGTGGTCGGCGTGATTAAAACGCTCACGAAGAAAAATGGCAGGGAGAATGCCAACCGCGATGGCCACGATGCCGATGCCGATCGCGAGGCCTTTCGCCCCTTCGCGTGGACCTGCAAACCACGACTTGTTCGTCATGATCCAGAGAAACCACGGCGAAATCAGATAAGCGATCTGTCCGAGAAAATTCTGCACGCCCATCAGTCGCGTGCGCTCATGGTAGTCCGGCGTGAGTTCGTAGCCTAACGCCACCCACGGTGCGGCGAAGATCGTATAGGCGAGGTAAAACACGATCGACCCAACGAGGAAGTACCAGAAATAAAAGTTCTCCGTATGCCCCGCCGGCAAAAACCACAGCGCAATGTACGTGAGCCCCGACGCGATCGCTCCAATAAAAATGTACGGGCGACGACGACCCCACCGTGATTTGGTGGTGTCGGAGATGTACCCCATGAGCGGGTCCATGATCGCGTCGGCGGCGCGCGGCAGCGCACCCAACAACCCAACCAGCGCAGGGTTCATGCCGAACCCCAAGTTGAGGATAATCAGCATCCCGCCGATCGCGGCGGCCAGCAGATTGTTCACGAACGCCCCCAATCCGTAGGCGAGCTTTCGTGAGAAGGCGATGCGGTCTTCGGGGGCCGTCTGGTGGTGCGCGGTGTGGGTGCCGGTGTTCCTGGTGCCAAGGCGGGAGTGCCACGCCGACAGGGCCAGCTGCGCTATGCGTCTGAAGGGGCTCATGGTGCTCACTGCGTCAGCGAGTAGACGCGAACCCAGTCCACCACCATCGTTTGTGGCAACGGCGTGAACACGTCCGGCGGCCCAACAAACGCGCCGCCAACGGCAACATTCAAGATGACGAACATGGGTTTGTCGAACACCCACGGGCCGGGGACTTTGTCTTTGGTGATCGCATGATACAACGTGCCGTCAATGAAGAAGTCGATGCGCTCGGCAGACCATTCGACGGTGTAGATGTGAAAGGAATTATCAAGACGCGTGGCAACGAGCGTCTTGCTTTTCGATACGGCCGCACCTCCGGAGTAGCCAGGACCGTGAATGGTCCCGATCACCGTGCTGGGTTCCTGACCGCGATACTCCATGATGTCAATCTCGCCCGCCGCAGGCCATCCAACGGTTGGCAGATTGGCACCAAGCAGCCAAAACGCGGGCCACAGACCGCGACCGCTAGGCAGCTTCATGCGGGCTTCGAACTTCCCGTACTTGAAGCTCTGCTTCCCCTGCGTGGTCATCCGCGCTGACGTGAATTGACTCCCGCGATACGCTTCACGCTTGGCCGTAATCACCAGATTGCCTGATCCGTCCAACGAGGCATTCTCGGCGCGATCGGTGTCGTACTCCAACTGCGCGTTGCCCCAGTCGGTGCCGACATCGAATTTCCAATTCGCGGCGTTGGCAAGACTGCCTGCGGCACCATCAAACTCGTCTTGCCATTGCAGCGTCCACTTGTTGGCGTCAGTCGGAGAGTCTTCGCAACTGGCGATACTCACGAAGGCGCAGAGGAGCGCGGCGGATGTGCGGATGAATCGGGACATGGGACGGTGGGGAGGGAGACGACGCGGCTAAACAGCCGACACGGTAGGAAAGAGGCTGGGGTCCTGCAATGCGGCATCGAGCACCAGCGTCGCCGCTCCAAGGGCGATGCCGGATGAGCCGAGTTCACTGGCTTTGATCAGCGAGGAGGCCACGGCACCAACGAACGTGCGGCGCATGACGGCTTCGCGTAGCGGCACAAGTAATTGTTCGCCAAGGCGAGCGAGCCCTCCGCCAAAGATCACGGCGGCGGGATTGATGAGATTCAACATGCCCGCCACCGCCGCACCGAGATGGTCGGCAACTTCGAACATCATCTGCACGGCCAGCGGGTCGCCGATCAGCGCGGCCTCCTCTATGCTATTGGCCGTTGGTGTAGTCCCGGCCAGCACGCTCTCGGGATACTTCACGAACAAGTTCTGTGCACGCTCGACCAGCGCATGTGAGCCAACGTACGTCACCAAGCAGCCGCGGTTGCCGCACACGCAGGGCGGCCCATGGATGTCGATGGTGAGATGTCCGACTTCACCCGCAACGCCATTGGCGCCACGATAGATCCTTCCGTTCACGAAGTGCCCCGAACCGATACCCGTGGCCACTTTGATGAAGGCGAAGTCATCCAACCCGCGAGCGCCGCCCCACCACCGTTCGGCCAAGGCGCCGAGGTTGGCATCGTTGTCGATGAAGAGCGGAACACCGAACATCGCACCAAGCTGTTGCAGTCCGTGCTTGCCGTCCCACGCGGGCATGGCGAGCGCCGAAAGGCGGTCCGGATACCGCGGATCGATCGGACTGGGGACCGCAACGCCGATGCCAACGAGGCTATCGCGATCGATCCGTGCCGTGGTCAGGCAGGCTTCGCAGAGCTTGGCGATGAGGGCACGGGTACCGACAGGATCGGTACGCACCGGATGATCGCGGTGCTGCATGGCCAGCGTGCGCCCGCGCAAATCCGTCAGCAGCACCGTCACGTGCGTGGCGCCCATGTCGACACCAAGAATGCCGCAGGCACTGTCCTGGAACTCCAGCACGATCGGCCGGCGCCCGCCGCGTGATTCGCCGATCCCCGTCTCCGACACGAGGTGGGTCGACAGCAGCATGCTCACGATGTCTGAGACGGTCGATCGCGAGAGATCCGCGCGACGCGCAATCTCGGCTCGCGAAATCGCGCGCTGCTCCCAGATCAGGCGTAGCACGGCGTCTGCAAGCGCGCCCGACCCCGGCGTCGGCCGCGCCGCGCCGATGCGCAAAGCGCCGACGTCGCTCGTCGAAGACGTGTGCATCAGAAGTGCATCAGGTGTGCATCAGAAGTGCATCGCGAAGTGCGTGCGTGGTGCGTGCGTGGTGCAGGCGGGCCGGATTGGAGGCTATTTGTGGAACAGCACGTTGTCGACGAATACCGTCCGGGGTTCTCCGGAAATCACGATCTGCGCCACGTTCCCCCGCGTAGTCAGGCCGGTGAACGACGACAGCGGGATGTCCAGCGTGACCCACGTACCGGTGGCCAACGCGGGCGTGGTGGCTGCCGTGAGTGTGATCTCATGCTCTTTGTCATCGCCGCCGCCAAACGCGCCGTTGGCACCAAAGTCCACGAGCTTGATCTTGAACGTGACAGGGGCCGTCGTCGCATCGGGTGTCCAGATATCCATGCGGAAGTGCGTCATGGCCGTCGCGTTCACGCGTCGCGTGATGAACTCCACGCCGGCAAACACCATGTTGGTGTACCGCTTCGTGTCGTTGCCGGCAATCTGCACATCGGTGACGTCCGCGCTGTCCCAGTCGGCGGACCACGTGTCCACCGGGGAGTTGGTATACGCATTGCTGAACAACGAGGTGGCATCACTCGCGGCGTACGTTGGCGTTGGCGCGGCCGTGGTGGGAGCCGTCGCGTTGGACGCCGCGCGGAAGAAGTACACGTTGTCGACGAACACGGTGCGCAAGTCGCCCGAGATGATCAGCTGGGCCAAATTGCCCTTGGTCGTCAGCCCGGTGAACAGCGACAGCGGGAGATCGAGGCTCATCCAACTGCCAGACACGAACGCCGGGAACGTGGCGCGATTGATGGTGATCTCGTGCTCCTTGTCGTCGCCCCCGCCAAACGCGCCGTTGGCACCAACGTCCACGAGCTTGACCTTGAAGATCGCTGGCGCTCTGGTCGAATCCGGCGTCCACAGATCCATGTGCAACGTGGTCATGGCGGATGCATTCACCGTGCGCGTGATGAACTCAACGCCGGCAAAGACCATGTTGGTGTAGCGCTTGGTGGCGTTGCCGGCGATCTGCACATCGGCCACGTCGGCATTGTCCCAGTCGGCCGACCACGTGTCGACAGGCACGTTGGTGTAGGCGTTGCTGAACAGCGAGACCACGTTCGCGGCCAACGGCGTAGGATTAGGTGCAGCGACGGTGGGGACCGCTCCAGCCGGCGGCAACGCGCCGCGATAGAAGTAAATGTTGTCGAGATAGATCGTCGAGCTGGATCCTTCGAAAATCATCTGCGCAATCTGTGGACCCGACTGCAACCCCCCGAAGGCCGACAGCGGAATATCCAGGCTGCTCCACGTGCCCGCGGCGATGCTTGGCACGCTCGAGCGCGTGAGTGTCGCGGTGCCTTCCGAGTCGTCACCGCCGCCGAAGGTGCCGTTGGGACCAAAGCTCACAAGCTTCACCTTGAAC
>JANOPS010000261.1:0-3270 GCA_031421995.1 Gemmatimonadaceae bacterium | reverse complement strand
CCGAACGACACGGAGCGCTGGGTCATTGCTAACGACGGTGGGGTGGCGTTCACGTTTGACAAGGGCGGCAACTTCACGCAGATGCAGAATCTGGCCATCGGGCAGTTTTACGAAGTGGCGTTCGACATGGCGGTGCCGTACAACATCTGCGGTGGTGCGCAGGATAATGGCACGTGGTGTGGCCCCAGCAAGCGGCGTGGTGCGCAAACCACGTTGGGCTACTGGTACACCATCGCTGGTGGCGACGGCTTTTACGCCGCGATGGACCCTACCGATCCGAACATCGTGTACGGGGAATCGCAGGGCGGCAACGCGTCGCGCGTGAATCTCAAGACCGGCGAGCGTGCGGCGTTCGTGAAGCCCAACTGGCAGGGCAAGTATAAGCAGTGGGAAGACTCGATGGCCGTGATTCGTGGTGATCCGTTGGCGCCGGCTACCAAGGTGCAGACGGCTGCGATCGCCGTGCTTCGCGCGAAGCAGATGCAGGATTCCGTGGATCTGGCGATGCGGTTTAACTGGAACTCGCCGTTTTTTATCTCGCCGCACAATCCGGCGGTGATTTACTTCGCCGGCAATCGGCTGCTCAAGTCGGTGAAGCGTGGCGACGACATGCAGTTGATCTCGCCCGAGCTGTCGAAGAAGTTGGTGGCGAAGGTGGATACGTCGGTGCGTCTCACAGGTGGTATTACGATTGATGCCACGGGCGCCGAGACGTATGGCACGATTGTAGCGATCGAGGAGAGTCCGGTGAAGCCCGGGTTGTTGTTTGCCGGCACGGATGACGGCAACGTGTGGAAGACCGCGAATGATGGTGCCACGTGGGAGAACTTGTCGGCGAAGCTCGCGCCGATGCTGCCCAACGGCGGCGAGGTTGTGGTGTCGCGCATCGAGGCGTCGGCGTTTGATACGGAGACGTTTTATGTCACGTTCGACAACCATCGTTGGGGCGATTTCAAGCCGTACATCTTCGCCACCACCGATGGCGGGAAGAGCTTCAAGTCGATCGTGAACAACCTGCCCACAGGTGCACCGGGCGACTTCTTGCACGTGGTGCGCGAGGATCCACACAATCGGGACCTGCTGTTTGTTGGGTCGTCGCTGGGCGTGTTTGCGTCGATCGATCGCGGCGTGACGTGGAACACGTTCATGGCCAACTTGCCGTCGGTGCCCGTGTACGACCTGCAGATCCATTCGCGTGATCATGAGCTGATCGCGGCCACGCATGGACGCAGTTTCTGGATCGTGGACATCGCGCCGTTGGAGCAGCTGTCGAAGACGGTGGTGGCGAAAGCGGTCCATCTGTTCGAGCCCAAGCCCGCGTTCCAGTGGGGTGAACTGCCCACGCTTGGCGCCTCGGGTAACGGCAACGCGCAAGGATTCTTTGCCACGAACAACCCGCCGTACGGCGCGTCGATTTCGTATCGCATCTCCGGCGCGGGCGGCACGGGTGCGCGCGTGAGCATTGTTGATGCGCAGGGCGATACGCTGCAGTCGCTGACGGGTCCGGGCACGCCGGGTGTGCATACGGTGACGTGGAGCTACGGCATCACGCCCAAGACACAACCGCGTGCCGCCTTAAGCCCGAGTGAAAAGCGCGATTCCATTTTGCGCGCCGTGCGCGGACCGGTGGTGTTGGATTCGCTGACGAAGGCCAAGTACGATACCGCCGCGTTGGCGCAGGCGAAGGCGTTGCTCAATCCGCCGGCTGCTGGTGGTGGATTGGGTGGCTTCCCGGGCGGTGGTGGTGGCGGACGCGGGGGCGGTGCAACGTGCGAGCGTCCGCTCACGCAGTGGGAGCCGTTCTGTGCGCGTCCGGGTGAGGCGGCCGCGGGCCGCGGCGCTGGTGGCGGCGGCGGTGGTGGCCGAGGTGGCGTCGGTGGACCGCCGACGCCTGAAGTGCTCAAGATTCTGCAGTTGGTTGGTGTGCCCGCGGCAGGTGGCGGCGGCGGACGCGGCGGCGGGTTTGGTGGCTTTGGCGGCGGTGCCAACGCGACGACTGGCGACTATTTGGTGGTGCTGCAGGTCGGTGGTACCGTGGTGAAGCAGAAGCTGCGGGTGAAAGGGCAAGAGTAGGGAGTTCGGGCGTGCTTGGTAGGGAGTACTTATACTGCAGCATAGGGTACTCCCTACTCCACACTCCCGACTTCAGCGGCGATGCGCGAATACAAATACCAAGCCACCGACGAAACGTACGAAAACCTGCGTCGCCTACGGGGCGCGTGGTCGCGAATGCATGTCGCAGAGACGGCGGTGACGGTGGTCTTGGCCGATGGCACCGGGGTGTGTGTGCAAGTCGAAGCGGCCGATGTGGAGGACGCCTTCGAATCGTTTCGGATTACCGCGTCGCTTGATCCGTCACCGATGGTCTATGGCGATGCGCTTGAGGCATTCGGCAAGCCCGGCAACGACGTCGTGGTGTTTACCGGCGCGACCTGGAGCGAGCCCGGTGCACAGACGCGTGACCCGATCATCTCCGACACCGCGGTCATGCATTTCAGCGGGCATCCCGGCCAAATCTCCGAGACGGCTGAAATTGTGTGCCTGACGAGCGACGCGTTGGTGGTGGCAAACAGCACCGGATTCGGAATGCTCATTCGCACGGGGCTCAAGCCGTATTCGCTGGAGATCGTGCGTGATCCGGTGGCGGTGCGGTCGTTCCTCGTGGAGCGTGGGTATGTTGGGGAATCATCCGTCGACTAATGCTGCGCGTTCGTGTGCTGCGCGTTGGTGCGGGGCGTTGTTGGCGCGAGGTCGAGGAGGCGGCGCGCTCCGTGGAGAGGTCCGCGGCTTTCGTCTACACCTTCGTGCTCGGATATGCCTTGGGACGAATCGTTGGCACCGTGTACAATTGGCTGGCCTTCCCAAAAAGGGTGAAATAGCGCGGCCCCTGCACCACATCACCAAGAGTGGTTGTCGACACAACCATTGTTGCGTTAGCGCAACAGCATTGCCGTCCCCACGCCACAAAGCCGCCGTGATACCAAGTGTAAGTTGTTTATCCGCAACAACTTACTGAATAATTCAGGCGGTACACTTCTTGCTGTGACGTGTGTCACTCCCACACGCAATCTCAGCTCAAAAGTTCCGTTCTTGGACCTTCGCTCCACGGCCCACGGAAATTTTGAGGTAGTGAGGTGGGTCACGATCTGTCCGCGCTGGTCAAGTTCCCCCCATGGAGACTCTGTCAATGGACAACCCCTTCGTTCGAAGGACTGCGATGACGCTCGCCGCTGCAGTGGGATTGGCAGCGTGCGGAAGCGACGTCACGCC
>JANOPS010000260.1:0-13529 GCA_031421995.1 Gemmatimonadaceae bacterium | reverse complement strand
ACTGAGCATCTGCTGCTCGGGCTTGTACTCGAAGAGAAGGGCATCGCCGCGCAAGTTCTGAGAAGCCATGGTGTGACGCTTGCCACGGCGCGAGAGGCGGTGCTCCGCGTGCTGGGCGTCACGTGACGCTGTTGGGCAGATACGCCAGCCTTGCCGTCACACTGTTCCTGGTGGTGGCGTCGAGCGACGCGCGCGCGCAACCGCCGAGTGAGCCGCCCACCTTTCAGCGCGAGTTCCGCGGCGCGTGGGTGGCCAGCGTGGCCAACATCGACTGGCCCTCCAAGCCCGGTCTCTCGGCGTTTATCCAGCAGGCGGAACTCATTGCCATTCTCGACCGCGCACGAGCGCTCAACCTGAACGCCGTGCTGTTGCAGGTCAGGCCCGCCGCCGATGCGCTGTACGCGTCGCCGTACGAACCGTGGTCGGCGTATCTCACCGGGGTGGAAGGTCGTGCGCCGGAGCCGTATTACGATCCGCTCACGTTCGCGGTCCGCGAGGCGCACGCACGCGGGCTTGAGTTGCATGCGTGGTTTAATCCGTATCGCGCCAAGCATCCCAGTGCCACCAGTGCATCGGCGCGTACGCATATCAGCGTGACGCACCCCGAATTGGTGCGCCGCTACGGCAAGTACCTGTGGATGGATCCCGGCGAGCCGAGGGTGCTGAAGCGCACGCTTGACGTGATGTTGGATGTCGTCAAACGCTATGACGTGGACGGTATTCACATCGATGACTACTTCTATCCGTACCCGGAGCTTGGGGCCGACAGTGTTGAGGTTCCGTTCCCGGACACGGCGAGCTACGCGCGATACCAGCGCCGGGGTGGACGACTCGGCCTGAGTGATTGGCGACGACACAACGTGGACACGCTCGTACAACAACTGTACGTGCGCACGAAAGCGCTCAAGCCGTGGGTGAAAGTGGGCATTAGTCCGTTTGGCATTTGGCGCCCCGGGTTTCCCGCCCAGATCAAGGGCTTTGACTCGCACGAAAAACTGTACGGCGATTCGCGGCGCTGGCTGCGCGAGGGCTGGATCGACTACTTCACGCCACAGCTCTATTGGCCCGTCGCGCAGACGGCGCAGGCGTATCCGGTGTTGCTGGATTGGTGGTTGAGCGAAAACGTGAAAGCGCGGCATATCTGGCCTGGGCACAATGCCAGTCGCGCGGCGAGTGGCGGCGCGGCGTGGGGGCCAGACGAACTCAACGCGCAGATTCGTGCGACGCGAGCAACGGCTACGCGCGCTGCATCTGTATCTGCGTCTGGATCTACATCTGGCAACGCGGCGCCAGCAGGGTCGTCCGCAACTGGCGATGTGCTGTTCAGCATGCGAGCACTCATGCCACTGAGCGCTGTCGTCCGCGATACCGTCAACGTTGGCGTGGCCACGCAGCCGCCGCGTCAAGCGGCCGCCGCCGCAATGGCCGATCGGTTGGTCGCGGAGCTGTACAGTACGCCGGCGCTGGTGCCGATGTCACCGTGGCTCTCGACGCGCGTGCCGCGGGCGCCGAAGGCTGCGGTGGAGACCGATCGTTCGAGCGGCGAGTGGGTGTTGCGTATCGTGTCGTCGCCCCAGGCGCGCTGGATCACGGTGCGCGCTCACATCGGTGACCAATCCGGTGAAGCGTGGCGCCGCTGGCTGCTTCCCGCGACGCAGCGCACGCTGGTACTGGCACCCCGCAGCGCGGAACGGCCCGCGCGCGTGGTGGTGAGCAGCGTAGATCGCTACGGCACCGAGAGTCGCGCGGTGACGGTGCGCTTCGCTAGCCCTCGTCGTGAATCCGCGCCATGAGCGCCACCACATCGACGGTCAACGCCGCCGAGGCGCTGGGCGGACACCATACGAGCTGTTCCGCGCACACATCCGGACGCTCTGCCCCCACGGCCCACCGTTCAATCACTCGGGCATCAAGGTCGACGATCCAGTAGTCTATGCCCGCCCGCTAATACAATCCGCGCTTGATCACGCGATCGTTGCGCGCCGTTGACGGCGACAAGACCTCGATCACCAAAACAGGCAACGGCAACTCTTTGGCGCTCAGCTGCTTCTGCTCGGCCACGAGTCTTTCAGCAAGATAGAGATCGGGCTGCACCAGGTTCGTCCCAAAAACAACGACATCGCTGGGGGCCCTACGCACACGCCACGCGGCGGTCTCACGGCAATAGGCGTGAAGCAGCACGTGGAGCTCGCCCACGGCGTCCTGGTGAAGGTTACGCGGGGCGGGCGTCACCAGCAGCCCCCCATCCACCGCCTCGTAGCGGTGGCATGGATCGTCGGGCAGCGCCCAAACATCATCCACGGTCCAGTAGCGCGGTGTCGCGCCCGGCATGCCCATAGTCTGCTCGGCTTTGGCGGAAGAACGCAAGTACTCATCGCCCATTCTACCCGCCGCGGACCGTCTGACTATCACCATTTCTTTGAGGGCGTATCTGCGTTCTGCTGTTCTGGCCGTTCATCGGCGGGGCGTGGGAAAGGAACGCACGTTTTTGGGCGCGACAACGTATGCGCGCCGTCGCGTCTCCAGACCTCGTCGCTCACTTGAGACGCACCTTCGACAAGTGCAGTCCCTTGGCGTCACGGTTGCTGAGATACACGATTTTGCCCGCACCGAAGCCCACCAGTTGATAGCCCGGTGGAAGTTGAATGCGATCGACCATCACACCCACGCTATCGATCACATCAAAGACGATGCCGCCCTGCGCCGGGCGCATGGGCATCGTGCGGACCCACAGATTGCCATCGCCGTCGGCGCGTACGGAGCCCTGCGTGACGGGCGGCTTGTAGTCCGGGAGATCGTTTGCCTTCACGAGTGTGGGCGCACGATATGTTGGCGCGGGAGGGGTGTACCCGTTGCCGTACATCTCGCTGAAGTAGGTCTGCGTGCAGTTCACTGACGCGCTCGCAGCAGCGGCCGGTGTGGCAACGGCCGGTGTGGCAGCGGCGGAAGTGCTACCGGTGGACGCGACAGCCGGTGCTGACACCGCCGCCACCGGCATGGCGCCGAACGGCGGAGGCGTGACGCCCGGCGGGCATGCCGGCACATAGTTTGCCGGAAAGGCCAAACCCTTGGGAAGAATCCAGTCCTTCGGCAGTCCCGGCGGTGGCATGTAGTTGGGCGCGGGCGTGAACGACGCCGGGTACGGTTTGTTTAACAGATTCGACCACGCAATCATCTGGGTTGTAAAATCACGCTGCGCGTTCGAGATTTGCACGGCCTTCGCCGAATCGGCGAAGCGCACTTTGTCATCGTCGGCTAAGCGCACCCACGGAAACGGCAGCTTCTCCGATGACGTGATCGTGCCGCTTGGTGCACGAAAGTCGATGCGGTAGTCTTGCCCGCGCACGAAGGCGATGCTGCCATTGGGCAACAGCGCCCAATCGTCGGTCAGTGGCAGGGGATTCGGCACCACGTTCAAGCCATAGTAGCCTTCTGGCTCCATGCGAAACGAATACACCAGCTTGGGCACCCGCACGACACCCAAGGTATCAACTTTACGCGTGTCGAGATGCACGCCCACGATGAACGCGGAATCGGGTGGCTGCGGAAAGTAGGGAATACCCGGCGGCGGCGCGACGGCCGGCGGTGCTGCGGTCGCGGCAATGCGATAGATGAACCGTCCGTCGCTGTCAAATCCGGGCACGCCCGACTGGAATGACGGGTTGCTGATGGCTTGCATATCCTGCGCGCGTGGGACCGCGCGCACACGCGCAATGTTCCCGGATGCATCAAGCACCAGCATGGCCAGTGTCGCCGGATCAACAAACACCGTCGAGTCGCCCCGATACCGAAGAATCGTCCCCGCCCGCGTGCCGTACGCGTTCTGGACTTCCGTCAGGGAGTCAAGTACAACGCTCACGAGCGCCAGCGAACTATCAAGCATCAATAAACGACGGCGCGTCCCATCGTTGAGCAGCACGCGACCGTCAGACAAATGCCGAATGCCAGTGATGGCGCCCAGTTGTTCGGTGCTGATGAACTGCGCGCTTTCAATGCGCCGAATGGCCGGACCGGGCAATGGCGGAAGCGCTTGATTCGGAGCACCGGCGCCCGCTGGCACAGACACGCCGGCGGTCGGTGCCGGCGGCGTGCCGCTGGCCTGCGCCACTGCCCGCTGCGCCATGCCACACGTGTGCAGCCCAAGTGCGAGTAGACCGACCCGTCGTGCGCTATTCATGACTGAAGATCTCCGATAAGTATGCATTAGCGAGCCACCACGAACTCACCGCCGCCAAATCCACCAATGAACCCAGGGAAGAACCCACTCCCGCCACTATTCACGTACAGGCCGCTCCCGTTGCGAATCAACTCCAGAAACCGCGGATCGAGATACTGTGTGATCTGCTGCGGCAGTTTGCGTTTCTGCGTCGGTGTGAGCAAGTCATCAAGTGCCTTCACGGTGCCCATAAGCAAGTCAACCTGCGCGCGGCGCGCTCGCAGGTACCGGTCAAACGCCTGCTCCTGCTGGTATTTCTCGGGCAGCCCGGCAAGGTATCGCGCGGCTGGCGTCCACAGTGAATCCACGCGGTAGGCGTATCGGCGATTCATCGACGCGATACTATCGGCCTGCACCGACGTGAGTCGCAAGGAATCCTGCTGACGGATGATCTGCGTCATGGGATTGAGCACACTGCTGGTGCCGAACTGCCGAAAGTTGCTCTCGTTAAACCGTGTGCCCGGCGCTGCGCGTCCCACCGCCAGCTGCTGCGTCAACTGCTGCCGCTCGCGCGTGGGACCAAGATCGATCTTCAGCGACACCGTCATCGTGACCGGCGCACGCAGGGTGAGGAACTGCGGGCGCGTTTGGCCAAAGCGCTGATTGACTTCGTACGTGTACCGCTTCGCGAGCGGATCGAAGCCGCGCACGTAAAAGAGCGACTGATCAGGAAACGGCGCTTGCCCCCATCCGCGCAGACTGCCCGACCCGTTGAGCGCCAAGTCTGCGGCGCCGAGCGGATTGGAGAGCGAGAAATCGAGCGACGCACGCTGCGGCATCCGGAACTTCGCACGATTCAGTGTCATCGTCATCGATGCCGTCGAGCTCCACGGCGCTCGGCAACTGTTCCGCTCAGCCACACGGCCAAACTGGCGTTCCAGACATTGACGCGTGCTGTTGGGGAGCGTCCCGAACAGCTGCTGTAATCCTGCGGCTAGCGTCGGGTCGACAACCTTTGAGGGATCGTACACAAACGCACGATCATTCGAGTAGCCGTCGCCGTTGATGTCACCGCCAACCGTTGGCGTGAACGCGTTGCCAGAACGGAACTGGCCATTCCAATTGAACGTCACGTAGTTCAGGAAGTTGTAGCGCAGCGAGTAGCTGAATTGGTGCGGGCCATTCGTAGCCACCGCCCATTCCTTGCTCAACGGGTCGCCGGCGGTACTCTGGAACCCCGGAACCTGTTCGCGCACATAGGTGAGCGTGTAGGCGCCGCTCCAACTCAGGTTGGACGGGGAGCGTTGAATGGGTGAGAGTCGCATGCTCAGCTGGGCCGTTTGCGAGGAGATGTCGGAACGCAGCTCACTCACGCGATTGAAGAGGGGTGAGACACGTGCATCCCGCGAGGCGATGGCGCCGGTGAGCGGATCAATGCTGGAGGGCACCACGAACACCGGACGACCGCCTTCGCCGTCCAACGCAAATTGACGCGTGGGTTGAAAATTCAGATCGATGGATTGCTGCTGGTTCATGTTCAGCGCCCATGTGCCTTCGGTGTTCAACGAAAAGCGGGCATCGAAGATCGGCCCCTGCCACGACAAGTTCGAGCGTACGGAGCGCTGCGGCACGAAGGACTTGGAGAACAGGACGACGTTCGGCGCCGAGTTGGCGAACACGGTGCCGGTCGTGCCGTCGGCGCACCGATCGGGGACGGACGACGCATTGCTGGTGTACGCGCTCCAGTTGGGAATAGGCACAGCGGATCCCGTGCAGACCAACTGCTGTATGCCCGACGGCAAGCCGGTATTGTCAAGCAGACTGCCCAGTTGTCCGGCCTGCGACCCGTTGGTAAAGACGCCAACGCCGCCGCGAATCACCGCCCGCGGCGCTCGGAAGCCGCCGGTAAAGGCGGCGATATCGTTCGACGTGCCCAAGGTCCACGAAAAGCCGATGCGCGGACTGAGCATGATCGGCGTTGGAACACGGTCGTTGCGTTCGCCAAACAGCCGCTCCACATCAGCATTGAACGGCGGTGTCTGCACAAAGCGCGTATTCTCGGCGCGCAGGCCGTATTGGATTTGCACATTTGGCGTGCGTCGCCACGAATCGCCGATCGAGAGCGCAAGGGTGTATTGGCCGATGTCGCGTTCACGGGCTGTCAACTGGCGCGTGAATGATGCCGGCCGGCTGGCTTCAAAGTCTGCCAGCGAGTTGAACGAAAAAGTCCCGAGCAGATTGTTGGCGAGGTTCTGTTGGGCGTCGTTGTACTGCACTTCGGTCGTGAACTTGACGCGGTGCTTATTCGCGTCATCAAACCATGAGAGCGTATTCTGCGCCGTCGCCCCAACGGTACGCGATTCTCCGAACAGGCCCTGGTTGCCGCCGAAGGTCAGGTTTTGCACACCACTTGCGCCGCCATCGAGCACGGAGTTCACGCGCACGCGTCCGGAGGGCAGGTCGAGATATGGATCACCGTAGTTCCTGGAAATATTCAGGCCAACGGACGATTCACTCAGAATCAAGCCGAAGTACCGATTGGTGCGAAGTTGCGCACCGCCGCCCCAGTTCACGCGATCGCCAAAACTTGATGCGAGCTGTGTGGCACCGCCGCCCACCGGGCTCTGTCGGCCGAAATTGCCGTTGAAGGCAATGCTGTACGAATCGCCGTTGATCGCATTCGGCGGTTGAATGTCGATGCTGCCGAAGATGCTGCCGTTGTCGCTGTATCGACTCTGCCGATCGGGGCCAGCCAGTCGCGGAATGCCTCGCTGATCAACGATGCCCAAGAATCTCGACACGGAGTCAAACGCCACGCCCGACGTTTGGAGCCCGAGGATATTTGTATTGAGCAACGTTTGATTGGGGCGCGCGTTGTGATCAATCTGATACGAAACGTTGTAGAACGCTTTGTTGAGTTTGATTGGCCCGGAGGTCAGTCCGCCCACCGAGATACTCGTGAACTCCGAACCCAGCGCCTGCGCTGCGCGATCGGTCCACTGCGTTTGTGGCGTGTTCGTCACGATGCTCATGCCACGATTCACGAAGTTCGAGCCCGAGCCCGAGCGCAGGTTCAAGTTGCCGCCGCTGAAGCCGCCACGGGATGGATCAAAGGGCGACGTGGTGAGCGATGACGACACCGCGGCGTCGCGCGGCAAGCCGTTCGCGCCGAAATTGAGGCCGTTGAGAGTGGTGGTGTTGGCGTCGGCGCCCAACCCCAACACGCCGAACCCGTCTGGCCCACCATCGAGACCGGGCAACAACGTCACGCCCGGGAGCGACGCGGCGATGAGTGCCAGATTCCCTTGTGCTTCGGGCGGGATGTTGTTGTTGGGCACTTGCCGCTCAGTGCCGCTCACATCGGGCGTATTCGCGTTGAAGCGATTGACGCGCTGCTGCACGGGCGCTGTGGTGACCACGGTGTCGAGTTGCATCGCCTGCAGTCGCGTATCGGCAACCAACACGTCCTGATCGACGGTGCGCTTGATTTCAAATTGCCGGAAGGCAAAGCCGACCAGGGCATAGCCCATTATGTAGTCGCCCTGCCCGCCGGGGAAGGCGATCTGGAAGCTGCCTCGACTATCGGATCGTGTCGTTCGCGTGACGTTGCCGGGAATCGAGGTGGCCGAGACGCGCACGCCGGCCAAGGGCGCGCCTTCAACCGTCGTGACCTTTCCGCGAATCACGTCGACCTGCGCGGCAAGCGACGTCGGGGCACTCGCTGCGGCCGCGAGGGCCAGCAGCCAACAGACACAACACATGCGACGAATACTCACAGTCGGATTCCCGGGGCAGGAGGGTGGCGCGGGGAGGCACGTCATTGGACAACAGCGGGCAGGCAATGGTTCAGCGTGCTGGGCCAGTGTGGGTACGCCGTCCAGCCGATGTGGATACGCAGCACCGCACCAGAAGTTCCGCGTCCTCGTCTCCGGCGCATATTCCGTCTCGTGACCCGCCTCGCCTTGCGCGCCTCGCCTTGCGCAGACCGCGCACAGGCCGCAGCCTTGGCGGATGATTTTTTTCCTCTCCAGACGGCCGACGCGCCAGTGACCGGCGCCGTCGTCGCAATTGACTTCGGCGCCAGCAACACGGACGTCGTTTTTCAGCACGTCACCGAAACGCGCCGCTGGACACTGCGGAGTCACGGACAGCCGGACGAAGCGCGCGTGCGTGCCGTGTTGGCGCTGGGCGCGATCCAGCCGAGCGATGTTGGCTGGATTGCTGTCACCGGCGGGAATCGCGAGCGCCTTCCAGAGTCGATCGATGGGCGTCCGCTGCTGCTCGTCCCAGAGGTGCAAGCAATCGGTCGTGGCGGTCTGGCGCTTGCCGGCCTCGAGCGCGCCCTGGTGGCCAGCGCGGGCTCTGGCAATGCGGTTGTGGCAGCGACGCCCGAGGGTGCCCGGCATGTCACGGGTAGCGGCGTCGGCGGCGGGACCCTCGTTGGTCTGGGGCGACTGCTCTTGGGTATCACCGATCCGCGTGAACTCGATGCGCTGGCCCTCAAGGGGAGTGCTACGGGATTGAATCTCACCATCGGTGAAATTGTCGGCGGCGCGATTGGGTCGCTTCCACCGAACACGACCGCCGTCAACTTCGGGCGCGTCGCGCGGGAGCCGGTCAACGCATCGCCCGAAGACACGGCGGCGGCGTTGGTGAATATGGTCGGTCAGGTCATAGCCGTCATCGCCATCAACGCGGCCCGTGCAGAACAGCTGCAGCACATCGTGATGGTTGGCCACTTAACCGACCTGTCGAGTATTCGCCAGACATTCCGTCTCGTTGGCCAGTTTTACGGAGCCACGTTGCAGGTCCCAGACTACGGGGGCTTCGCGACAGCGACTGGCGCGCTCCTTGAGGCGCAAGACATGCGCGCGCGGTCTGCTACTTCTTCGTAGCGGTCGTGCAGAAGTGCTTGAGCGCGACGTCGGCCAGTGACCCCTTGATGGCCGGACCGTATCCCGGTTTGCCAGGGACGTCGTGGCGCGCTTCGGCTTTGTACTTGGTGTCGTAGTAGAACCACCGCTCCTTGGTCGCGGAGGTTTGCGCTGCGCAGTCGATCATCGACGTGGAGCGCATGCTGACCATCTCCCGCCCCGACGTTTTGATTGTGGGGCTCAGCGCGACCCGGAACGTCGCGGTGACAATGCTGCCGGCTTTCGAAACGGATCTCGGCTCGAGAAACACGGGAGTGCCGGCGGACGTTGCGCCAATGTTGGTGAGGGCTTGCGCCTGGAGCATCTGCGCGGCGCACAGCATGCTGAGGACGCTAGCAACAAGCGCGCGGGGTACGAGGGAAGATCTCATTTCAGGGTACCGGAAAGTTCGTCGTAGATGCGCCGTACCGCGATCGGCGCCTGTTGGCTGGCCAGAAACCAGTTGCCGTACTGGCCCCACTGCGCCTGCGCGATGGCTTGCTCGATTGTGAGTTTTTGGGCGTGCAGTCGGGTGACCTCGTCGATGACCGCGCGCACGCTTTCACGAAAGGTGACGAGCTCTTCGCGCGACGTGGCCGGTGTCTCGATAAAGCCATGTCCGGGAATGTAGTGCGACACGTTCATCGCGAGCGCGCGGTCGATGGTCGCCAACCACTCGCGGGGATACGCTGAGCGCATGGCGGGGAAGACACGATTGAGGTAGGCCTCGCTCATGAACAGAACGCGTGTCGACGGCAGGTAGACCATCAGATCGCCGCCGGTATGCGCGCGCCCGAGGAACTGCACGTCGACCTTCATGCCGCCAACGTCGATGCTCTCGCGATCACCGCGCATCGCGACCGGTGGAACAATCACGCGTCGGGTGGCCGGTGCGGCGGCCGAGTCGCGAACGAGTTGTGCGCGCGATGTGGGATGCACGACGAAGGTGATACCCGGTGGCAGCATATCGTTGCCGGCTGTGTGGTCGCCGTGATCCGATCCCACCACGTACCACTTCACCGGCAGCGGCGTGATGGTCTTGATTCGATCGAGCATCGTTTTCGTCGCGGCGGAACTGCCTTGTCCGTCGGCGATCAGCACACCGTTCTTTCCCACGACGATGAGGCTCACCGTGGTGAAGCCGGGCTGCCGAATCTCCTCGTACCCGTAGACGTCTTTCGCGATCGGCACCAAACGAGGAAACGCGGTGAGTGGGATGCCACGCACGAGTGGGTCGGCGGTGCGCATCGGATTCACTCGGCGAATGCCGGTAATAGCAATCGGCGGCGTGAGATTCTGTTCGCTGTGGGGCGATTGTTGAATGGCGCGGACGATCTCCATGCCCGAGGTCACGCGTCCGAAAGCCGCAAACCCCTGCAGGTCAGGATTTCGGTGGCCACCCTCATCGAGTGCTGGTTGCGCGCCAATGGTGATGAAGAACGCCGACGTGGCGGAGTTGGGACCGCCGCGGGCCATCGAGAGCACGCCGTCGGTGTGCGTGAGTCCTGTTGTTCCGGTCTTCTCCAGCGGAATGGCGGGAAATCCAGAGTCGGGGCGCGTGGTGCGCGTGCGCCCCTGAATGACTTCGATGCGGACCGAATCGCGAGGTTGGTTGTTGGGTTCGACCGTTCGGTGAAACTGACCATCGGTGAAGAAGCCACGATCGACGTAGCGCAAGAAGTTGGTCACCGTGATCGGCGCGTGCGCACTGTCGAGTGCTGCCATGATGTCGCCACGCGGCGTGCTGATCACGATGGGGATCAAGCCATCGCTGCGCGCGGGTTTTGGCATAGACGGTGCGCCCTGGTGACACGCCCAGGCGAACAGTCCGCTGGCACTGAGGGTGGCACCGAGGGCGAGCTGACGTTTCGAAACCATATTCGGCCCCTTGAGGATTCGACGGTGCCACTGGCGCGAGAGTGCGCGGGTAGGCAAAGGACTGTGAGAGCGGTGAGTGACGTGGATCGCGGGCCAATATCGCGGCGGTGTAGGAGCGCCGCCAGCAGCGGTACGAGTTTGGACGTCCCCCCGATAGTTTGTGGGATGAACCTTCCTTTCAGGGCCGAGCGCGAACAGCGGGGTGGTGTGCCGTGAGGGCAGTCGTGCCGTTTACGCTGCTGCTGCTCGTATTGTTCGGCATTGCTTGGGGCGGCCGGACGCTTCTGCTGGCGCTAATCGTGCAGTCGGCAGAGCAGGGCAACATTATCCCACTCTCGCTGTCGCTGGCTTCTGTACCGGTGCCGGCCGGCGAGCCGCTGTATCTGAGCATACCGGCCCGGCTTGGTGGACAGCCGCTCTGGGCGCTGGGCACACTCACCCTGACGGCTGGACGGGTCCGCCTCATTCGCCGTCGCGCAGTGGTCGTCGACATCCCGTTGGCGCAGATCGCGCATCTGACGGTGCAAGGGTTCACGCTCGCGATCGAACGTCGGGGAACGCTTGGGCCGGTGGTGCTGCGTGTGACACAGCCGGCGGTCATCGCGCGTTACATCCAGTGTCTGGCGAAGGCGGCCGCGGGACGCCGATCGGTGTAGGCCAGCCAGGGTGCCAGTTTGGCGCACGTGCTCGGCACGCGAGTTGCGACCTTCGAAGCGCGGCAGGGCACATATGGCTATTTTTCACAGATACTGTCCACTCGTCACTGTTCGGAGGAAAGATGGGAATGTCATACGGTACGATGACCGCGCCGGTTCGCACGGGTGCCGAGCGCGCGACGTTGGTTCGACGCACCTATTCGCTTGTACTCGCCGGTGTGTTGGTCACGGTGTTGGGATGTGCATGGGCCATGTCGCAGCCGTCGCTTATGGCGCTCGTCGCTCGGCACCCGTTTCTGACGTTCATGGCAACGATGGCACCGTTGATGGGCGCCCAATACTTCCGCGGCCGGTTTCCGTTGAACATCGGGTTGACGCTGCTCTTCACGCTGATTGAGGGCATCTGGATCTCGCCGCTCGTCTACATGATGGAGCAGCGGCAGCCAGGCGTCGCGGGTCAGGCGGCCATCCTGACGCTCAGCAGCTTTGCGGTACTCACGGCCTATGCGTTCGTCTCCCGCCGGGATTTTTCGGCTTGGGGCAGTTTCTTCGTTGTCGGACTCTGGGTGCTGATCGGGACGTCGCTGCTCAACATGTTCTTTCAGAATCAGTCGGCGTCACTGTGGATCGCGGGCGCGACGGTGCTGGTGTTTAGCGGCATGCTGGTTTACGACACGTGGCGGCTGCGCAATCAGTATGGCCCGGATGACTACGTGATCGCTGCGGTGCAGATCTACCTGGACCTGCTCAACATGTTTACCGCCATTCTGCGATTGCTCGGCGGCCGTCGCTAGCGCTTACCTCGTTCTATGGGTTCAGAAGCCATGCGTCGTTCGTTGTTGTATCTCGCCGCGGCGCTCTTTCTCGCATACGAGCAAGTGGCGTTTTATCAGTGGATGCAGGCGCATGGCACGGTGTCAGCCGGACTTGCTCACGCGTGGCACACACTGCGCGCCGATCCGATGGTGTTCATGGCCTGGAACGACATGGGTGTTTTTACGGTCATCGTGCTGATCTGGCTTGCTCGAGACCTGCGCGCTCGGCGGCGTTCGCTGCTGTGGTGGCCGGCGACGCTGATCTTTGGGTGTCCGCCGCTCTTGGTGTATCTGGCGCGAAACCCCAGTGCGCTGCAGCCGGTGGTCGCTGACTGATTCGTTCGTGTGCCGAGACTCGTCGATCGATGGCGACGCGGGTGTGGGGGTGAGGGGTGAGGGAAACACAGCCATTATCCGCAGGGGCGCAGAGGACGCAGGGGCGCAGGGGGTGCCGTTGGCTGGTCCCGGCGCGATCGGCGTTTTTTCTATTGGACGGCGGCCGGGTGGGACGTTTCGTGTACTCCCGATTTGTCTCCTTTCAACGTAGGCCCTGCAGTGTCACACCCAACCCAGTGAAGCCCTCCGCCTGCGCCCCCGCTGCGCCCCCGCTGCGCCCCTGCGCCCCTGCGTTCCCTGCGTCTCTGCGCTGTTCATGCCGTGAATCTCAGTGCTCAGCCCTCAGCCGGGTCTCAACCCTCAGCCCTCAGCGGATACACACGAGTCTCCCCGTGACGCAGTACCGTAAAGCGATCGGCCGGTAGCCCACGCGCCGCCAGCGCCGAGGCGAGCTCGCGCGGCGGCTCATCAATCGTTTCGTCCGAGAGCGGGAATGTGCCCCAATGAATGCCGATCGCCGACGCCGCGTTGACGTCGAGCATCACTTGCACCGCCTCTGCCGGATCGATGTGCTGCGTGCGCATGAACCAGCGCGGGAGATACGCTCCGATACCGATGGCCGCGCAGTCAAACGCGCCAAAGGCGTCGCCGATCTTCTTCGGGTCGTCGGAGTATCCCAGATCGCCGGAGAACCAGAAACGAAAGCTTGGATGCACAATCGCCCAACTGCCCCATGGTGTGTCGTTGCGACGTAGCGCCGACCGGGTACTCCAGT
>JANOPS010000259.1:0-13183 GCA_031421995.1 Gemmatimonadaceae bacterium | reverse complement strand
GCCGCCACGTTCATCCCTGCGCGTCGTGCGGCGGCCGTGGATCCGGCGATCACGCTGCGGTCCGACTAAGCTGCGCGGCGTCTTACGCCTCGGTGAGCCCCTTGGGTGTGTTTCGCTGGCGTTCGGCCACTCGCTCGATCTCAATCGCAGATGCCTGAACGATCTGCTCAATGCGCGCGAGCCGCTCAAGGGCAGCGTGGTCCACATGGATGCGCTCGCCCGCGGACAAACGCTTGGCCCTCAGCCACACAGACCCAACGGTGAGCACGAGTGCACTGACGCCGAACAGCAGAAACGACCTGATGTGCATGTTTTCTAGAAGCCGCTGCCGCCGAGCAGTCGGAAGGAATCGAGGCGTGGGTTGACGATGGTGTTGAAGATCGACCCGAACGTGTAGCTCACACCGACGAAGGTGAAGTACTGAAAGCCAGTGGCCAGCGCGCGTTGTCGGACGAGAATCTCCTCGTTGGTGAGCTGAGCGCCTGGCAAGTAGATCTGATCACGCACCCGCGAGTAGCGTCCATCGAGTGTCAGCGAGAGACCACGCACCAACTGCAACCGCACGGACCCACCGACCGAAAGCTCGTATCGGTTGAGATCGTGCAGGAACTGTGAACCACGCGCAGAGAGGTCGAGACTGCCCCACTTCTGCCGCACATTGGTGGCCACGGTCAGCACGTGGCTGGGGCGCTGTTCTGCTGTGCGCCCGAGTACCGTGCGCTCGAAGTACTGGAAATCGTTCCAGGCAACAGCGTAGCTGGCGGTCAGCTGGCGTCGCGTGGCCTCTTTCCACCGGAAGAGGTTTGCCTCAACGACCGGCCCGCCCCGAAGCGCCCTCTTGGTGTTGAGGAAGTCGCTTCGCTGTGCCGATCCAACCACACCCAACGACCACCGTGGCGATACCGAGTGCACGGCACGCACGCGGGCCCCATCGTTGCGCAGGATGTTGGTGAACTGCGTCGTACCGCCATCGCGATCGCGCAGGGTATAGCGAGAGTCATTGTATTCGGTTTCCACGCCGGTCACCAGCTTCCAGCGATCGGTGATCCGACGTGCCTCCACGCTCGCGCCAATGTTAGCGAACCGTTGTTGTTGCTCACCGTTCAGAAACGTATTGACGCTGGTTTCGAAGGCCCAGAAGTCCCAGGGGTCGCGGATCGACGTGGCGGTCTTGTCCTGCACGTCGGGTTTGGCATAGCTGATCGTGAACTGCGAGGCCAGCGACGTGCGCTTTACGAAGGGGTAGAGTCCGCGTACGAAGGTCGTTGACAGGACGCGCCGGATGTCATCTTCCGACGCGTTCGGCAGCGTGTTCACGGTTAGCGTATCGACAAGGCCAGCGAAGCGTTCGCGTCCGATGAATGCCACCGTCCATTCCGTGCCGCCACTGCCGGTGGTGAGCGTACTCACCAAGAGCTGGACATCGGCGAAGAGCCGGTCGCGTGTCCAATCGGCAAAGGGCAGCTCGACAACGAAATAATCAAGGGCGCAGCCGGACTGAAAGTCTGGACAATCCAGGAAGACGCGGAGCGCCTGCTTTGCCTTCGATGTGTCTGCTGGCGTCGCGCGGGTACTGGAACCTGCACTGGCCTGTGCCTGCAAGGGCAAGGCGGCGGGATGGAGCGCGAGGAGGGCTGCCGCGACGGCGGCCACAGCAACCGGTCGGGCGATCACTGAAAACATTCGGCGTGAGCAAAGGAAGCGTGGGCGCGGCGCGGCGCGTGTGGCCAGTACACTTCAGGGAGCCGCGGGTGCCATCATGGCTGACGGCTTGGTGCCCGTTCCATGATTAAACCTGCCGCCGTCCCGCGCTTGAAGCCCTTCCAGTAGGTGTGCGTGCTTTGCGCTTTACCGTCGCGGTCCAGGGCATACACGCCATCCTTGCCGTTGGCCGTCACCTGCAAGTACGCGAGCATGGTGGAATCGCCCTTGAGTTGCGCATCAAAGTGGGCGGTGACGAAGTGCGCGAGGATGTTGTTCATCCGCCGCGTATCCCAGATGGGATCGGCATAGTGTGTAAACGGATACGACTTGAGCGCGTCGGAATACGCGTAGCTTTCGATCGGCGCCGGAATGGGTGCCGCCGCGTTGTGCCCAGCGCCCACAAACGTGAGGAGGTATCGCTCCGCATTCACGGCACCTTTGAAGATGGCGCGCGTGCCGGTTTCGTATCCCGAAACATCGTCCGCGCTGCCGGCCACAAAGAGCGTGGGTGTACGAATCCCCGCGAGCCCCGTGGAATCCCAGAAACCCGCGGGCATTCCCCACGGTCCGATCGCGACCGCAGCCCGAATCCGCGCGTCGGGGACATTCGAACGATAGGTCGGATTGGCCGCGCTGCGTTCGGCAAGCAACCGGTTTGGTGGTGCGCCGGGTAACGTGGCGGCGGCCTCGCGGAATCCCCCGCCGATAACGTTGACCACGCCGTAGCCGCCCATGGAATACCCAATGATGCCCGTACGCGACGCATCAACGCGTCCCGACAAGAATTTCCCGGAGCCAGCGGCACCGCGCCGTGCGAGTTCATCGAGGACAAACAGCTGATCGTAGGGCCGATGATACAGCGTGCTGCCAAAGGCCTGCGCGTTGTCGTAGGTACTCTCCGTGTGATCAATCGACGCGACCACATAGCCCTTGCTTGCCAGGTTCTCGCCGAGATGACTGAGCAGATAGCGATTTCCCGGATACCCGTGTGAAATGATGACGAGCGGAAACGGTTGCTCGCCGGCCAGCGGTGGCGCATCACGATGCGCCCGTCCGTACAGCGTCACGGTGACGGACGGGTCGCGCATGATGGCGCGGTACTCGCCGCGGCCCACGGTCGTTGTCGCCTGCGCGGGATACCACACTTCGACCGTCAACGATCGATCGCTGCGCACCGTGGAGTCGCCCGCTTTCGTGCGAAGGATATCGGGCCGATTTCGATCGACGACGGTGATGGTTCGCACGCCAACGGCATGCGCACCGAACTCGGCGAGCGCCGGTGCAACCGGTGTCACGACATCAATGCGATTGTCGAGCGGACGGGCGGGAGGCGGCGACGGATCGACGCGGGTACTTGTGCTGCGGCGAGCCTGGGCGTGGGCGACGGTCGGAAGCGTCATGCCGAGCAGTGCGGCGAGGGCAAGGATCGGCGCACGCCGTATGGCGGAGAAGTTCAGCATGTCGTCGGCGCGGGTGACAGTGGTCTTGAGCATGCTGAGAATCTGCCTGGCGTGGCGAGTCTTGTCACGCGATCGGTCACTGAGTGGAGTTCTTGTCGATCTCCCTCTCTCTCCTCTCGTGCGCGGCTACCACGGCGTCCAGAATTCTCTTCTCGCGAGTCTTTGGTTGAACCGCATCCTCGATCCTGCGAATGATGAAATTCTGTTTACCGGGCGGAAGTGACTTGAAGGCTTCCGTCATTCCTTCCACCGCAAGCGCGCTCCTCAAATCCTCGGGGATCTCTACGTCTGCGCGATTCAGGACAGTGATTCGCACTCGAATGCGATCGCCGGCTTTGGTGTTCGTCTCCTGACGGACCTTCGCCTTAATGCGGATGTAGTGCTGGCCACTCCCGACGGGAAAGAGACTCACTCGGAAGGGCTCCGATCTATTTACTTGCGCCAAGACCAACACTGGGCCCTTTGTTCCCAACGCCTCGGTGATCTTCGCGGGTACGGGAACGGCGCAATAGTCCATGCCTTCGGCCCAGTTCTCTAGGTCTGCTTGGAACGATAGTTGCCGTCCGGGAGTGGGAAACTTCTTCATGGTTCAAGGTACCTGGACACTGCTGATGTGCGTACGTGACGATTCGCGTTTATGCCCGAGTGATGGTCGAATGGGTCCGCGACGTCCGCGACTCGCGGCAACGGCCTTACCACGTCGGATTCAGGTCCACCGGATGGCTGTAGCGCGCACTCAGCACGAATGTCGTGATCATGCTCACATTTGCTACGCCCGGCCAAAAGTCGCTCGCGGTACTCGCGCGAGATTTCACCACGCGCCAGCCGGGGCGCTTTGAGGTGACGGTGACCGTCGCGCCGTAGCCATGTCGGCGAGGCCACATGTACACGGCAATCGCACGCCTCACCCGAGTCACTGGTCGCCTGGCATTCTCTTGTGCACCCCTGGCGCTCCGAGCCCTGGCGCTCCGAGCCCTGGCGCTCCGAACACTGGCAACGCCGGCGCCGCCCGTGGTTCCACACGGGTCCAGTCAAATCCAACTGCCGCTGCCACGGTCGCGGCCACTTGGGCCTGCGTCGTCGGCACACCCCGTCGCACGCCAAGCGCGGAAACGCCGGGACCCATAACCGCGATCCAGATACGCTCGGCTCCCTCCACATCGGCACCGTGATCGGTCCATCGGCGTCCCGCGCCGCGGCCATGATCTGTCGTGACGATCAGCGTGGTGCTGTCGCGCGTCGCGGGATTGGCCTGTGCGCTGGTCCACAGTTCGTTGAGGTACTTGTCGACCTGATGTGCCGATTGCAGGTACCGGTCATAACGCCCCTCATGGGCCCACCGGTCAGTCTCGCCGTACCCAATGAAGGTCACCAGAGGGTTCGTCGCGCGCAGATAACGGTTCGCTGCGCGATGAGTGAGGCGGTCGCCCACACTCCCGCGAATGCGATCAACAACGCTCGACAACATCCGCCGGTAGCGCGGCGGTGACGCATCGTCGTTGCCGCGCTGATCGCTCCCGTTGAACAAGGGCAGATGACTGCGCGCGGTATTGAGAATGCGTCCAAACACCTTCCACGTCGCGAATGCGGCCACGCGGCCAACCATCGACGGTTGGGTGTTCAGCCATTCGAACACGGTGCGGTTCTCATTGCGCGCATGATCGTTGCTATCGATGCGCGGGTCCGCATGACCAGTGAGCGTTTCGCTATATCCCGGATACGAGAATTTGAAACCGTTGGTAAGCCGTGCCTCGCTGCCCACGCGAGCGTCGCCGAAAATCTGTCCACGCGACGCCATTGTCCCCCACACGAAGGGCATCAGCGCCGCTCGGCGTTCCGACGCGCTCTCGCGGACGTAAGTGGCGCGCCCGACGGTGTCGGCAGCGGTCAACAGCGCGGGATCGGCCCCGTCAAACACCTCCTGCCATCGGAGGCCGTCGGTCATGACCAGAATGACATACGGTGACGCACTCCGCGGAGAGGGCGCTTGGGCGCCGAGCGGAGTCAGGCAGGCCAAAGCAAGGCCGAACGCCGTCAAGGGCAACGCGACATGCCGGATGGACATCCATGCAATCTACACCGTGTGCAATTGACGATGTCGCTGGCCGGCGTACGTTCAATGTCAGTGCAATCCAGGAGGTCGTCTCTCACGCACACGAGGAAACCATGTCTACGTGTTCCCGAACCTTCTTCACGTGTGTCGCCGTGTTGGCGGCGGCCTGCGCAGCCCCGGCCGACAAATCGGAATCGACCGCCACCGGAGCGGCCGTCGGCACCAACGTCGGCACCAACGTCGAACCTAACGTCGAACCCAACGTCGCCGAAGTCCGTGCGGCCATCGAATCCGCCAACCAGCGTGCCGCCGCCGGCATGGTCGCCGGCGATGTCGCCGCAAGCGTTTCCAACTATAGCGACGACGCCGTCAGCATGCTGCCGGGCATGCCGATGATGACCGGGCGCCCGGCCATCGAGGCCGGTATCAAGAGCATGTTCGACATGATGAAAGTGAATGCCGCGACGTTCACCACGACCGATGTCCTTGTGCGCGGTGACCTCGCGGTGGAGACCGGAACCTACGACATGACCACCACAATGCCCGGTGGCAAGCCGATGGCCGACAAGGGGAAGTTTATGACGCTTTGGAAACGCCAGAGCGACGGGACGTGGAAAGCGTTCCGCGACATCAATAATTCAGACGGGCCACCACCACCGGCAGCGAAGTAATTCGCCTACGGGAATGCTGCCGTGTCCTTGTCTGCTGGGTCCCGGCGAATCCGACGAGCAAGCTCGTCCTCCTGGGCAATGGCAAACGTGACGCCTTTTGCCGATGGTGCAATGAGCTCCCGTGCCGCAGCACGCCGCGCACTGCTCTATCCGCTCTGTCTTGCCGGTCCCTCGGCCAAGCGTCTTCTGCGCGGCGATGCCGCACCAGTCATTCCATGAGAACTCCTGCACTCGAACGCGCCGTATTCCTGCTGCTCCTCACGGTGGTAACCGTCGCGTTCGCATCGCTGCTTTTGCCGTTTTTTGGTGCCGTCCTGTGGGCGGTGGCGTTGGCCATGCTTTTCCACCCGGTGTTTCAGTTCATTGCCCGTCGCATGCCGCAAAGGAGAAGTGTGGCGGCGCTGTTGACCGTGCTGATCGTTCTCGTCGCAGTCATTCTTCCCACGACGGCCATTGGGCTCGTACTGGTTGAGGATCTGGTCGATCTCGTCGCGCGCATCCGCAGCGGCGAGATCAACGTCGCGCGTGCCTTCGAACGGGCGTGGAATGCGGCGCCCGCGTGGGTCACCACCGTGTTGCGCCGCTTCGGACTGGGCGACCTCGCGGCCATTCAGGAGCGCATCCAAGGCGTTGCGGGCGTTGTCGCCCAGGAGATTGCCAGTCGTGCGGTGTCCGTCGGCCAACAGGCGTTTGGCTTGCTGGTCAGCTTCGGTATCATGCTGTATCTGATGTTTTTCATGGTGCGCGATGGCGCCGTGCTTTCAAAAGGAGTGCGCGAGGCAACGCCGTTGGCGCGTTCGCAGTCGCACTACCTGCTGAACAAGTTCACCACCGTGATGCGGGCAACGATCAAGGGCAACGTTGTTGTCGCCGCGATCCAGGGAGCGTTGGGTGGCGTGGCCTTTGCCGTGCTCGGCGTGCAAGGCGCCCTTTTGTGGGGCGTTCTGATGGCCCTGCTCTCGCTGCTGCCCGTCGTTGGCGGAGCGCTTGTCTGGTTACCTGTCGCTCTCTATCTACTGGCCATCGGGTCCATCTGGAAAGCGGTGATGCTGGCTGCATTCTGCGCAGTCGTGGTCGGATCGGTGGACAATGTGCTCCGTCCGATCCTCATCGGGAAGGAAACACAGATGCCCGACTATGTGGTGCTCTTGTCAACCCTCGGTGGCATCGCATTGTTCGGCGTCAACGGTTTTGTGATAGGCCCGGTCATTGCCGCGCTCTTTCTCACGGCGTGGAGACTTTTTGCTGAACCGACGGCGCCGGGGCACGAGTCGCCAGCGTCCGTACCGGCGGCCCAATCGAGTGCGACCGATAGTGTGATGTCGGGCGCATGAACAGGTGTCGGCGCGTCGGCCGTCGCTGTTCCGCGCTGAGAAACGAGACCACGGGCATTCGTACATTCATGATCTGGTCGCGAGTGGGCTGCGGCGTACACGCAGGTGCTCGACCTGCGCGCGAAGTACGCGCGTGCTGTGTTGTGGATTGGCAACGGACGGATCGGGAATCCACTCCAGTTCCCCTCGCTCTACGGCACGGGTGATCTTCATGCGATTGGCCTGCGTATTCTGCCCGAACGCCAGCGCGGCAGCGTTGCTGATGGTGATGAGCTCATCAACCGACACCCACCACCGCGTGCGGGACAACAGTACGCCAAGCGGACTGGCCCAGAACGGTGCTGGGAGTGCGGCACTGGCGTATGGTGGTGATGCGACGCGGATGAGATCCATCACGCGGGTAAGCGCGAGTTCGGCGCGCCGGACGTTGTTGGTGGTCCGTTCAACGGCGCCGTTGGCCACGGCGACGAGCCGAGTCAGGTCCCGATGCAGCGGACTGGCGGAGAGATCGGGCGCCTCGGCGGATTGATCGGAGCGGCCCAACGCCGTGCCCAGCGCCTCATGTTGCTGGCGGAACTGGTCGAGCATGGCGCGGACGTCGCTGGAGACAAAGAGGGGCATGCTCATAACTAACGAGACTCACGTTAGTTGACAAGGACTCGACGCCGGTACCCGCACAGGGCACCTTTCATGTGAAGTGACTGGGTCGTCACACGTTCCGACACGTTCCGACACGCTCGGACGCACAAGGCGTGCCCTCCTGCAACCTGCTCCCCACGGAGTTCTCCCATGCGCACACCGATTCGTTTCGCGCTCCTCCTCGCCGCCGCTTCGCTGCCCTCCGTTCTGCATGCACAGGGTGTGACCGTGCAAAGCGTCGCGGATGTCCGGCTCATGGGTGCGCTTGGCACCGCCGCTGACATCGCCGCTAGGATGGGTGGCGGCAGCATGCACGATATCGCGTCCACGACGTATGTCTCCGCTCACCGGATGCGATCGGAAACCTCGGGCACCGGCTCGATCATCGACGCCGATGCGGGACGTATCACGAGTATCGATCACAAGGCCAAGACCTACGTCTCCATGACGTTCGCCGAGATGGCCGCAGCGGTGCAGCAGGGTATGCAGGATGCCAAACAGTCCGCGGCAAAGGAGAAGGCAAAGGATTCCAAGGGCAAGGATCCCAACGCGAAGGACGATGAGATGAAGGTGAACTACAAGGTGGCCGTGGATCGGACCGGCGAACGCGCGAAGATCGCCGGCTTCGATGCCGAACGGGTGTTCGTCACCGTCACCATGGAAGGCGAAGTGCAGTCGGAAGGAAAGAAAGACGAACCGGTTGGGAGCCTGGTATTTCTCATGGACCAGTGGTTGTCCAAGGATGCGCCACAGATTGCGGCGATGACGGAGTTCCAGCGCGCCTACGCGCAGAAGGCGGGCCAGGAGTTTCGCGCGAATATTCAGGGGATGCAGGCCGCTATGGTGGCCGATCCACGTATGAAGGACGGATTCGCGGCCGCGCAGAAGGAGATGGCGAAGATCAACGGCATCGCGCTTCGCAGTACCACGCACATTGTGCTCGTGCCGGTGGGATTGGCCTTCGACCGCAAGCTTGCCATGGGTGACGCCACGGCGGCCGCTGCGGCAAAGAAGGACGAGAAGCCAAAGGGTGGCGGTTTGCGCGGCATGATGGGCGCCATCAAGGCCGCCGCAGACGATGCCAACAAGCAGGAACAGGCCAACAAGAACGCACCGCCCAAGCAGTCGACCATGATGATGATCACCGACGAGGTGAAGAGCATCACGCGCGGCGCAGTGGCGGAGGAAATGTTTGCGCCGCCGGCGGGCTACCGCGAGGTCAAGCGGCAGTCGCGGTAGGCCGCATACCTGCGCTCTGCATGTTGGGCTCGACAGGTCCAAAGGCAGTCTCCTCACACCCGACAGCAGCGACATGACCCGCCCCAGTTCCGCATGCCCTTTGGCGTTCGTCGCCTTGGCGTGCACCGTGCTTTCTTCCGTCGCATCGGCCGGTGCGCAAGCGGCACCGTCGCGCATCGATCCACGGCTCTACGCCGGTCTCACCTGGCGCAACCTGGGCCCGTTCCGCGCCGGCCGAGTGGGCGCGGTGTCCGGCGCAATTGGTCAGCCGGGCGTGCACTATGCGGGCTATCCAGGTGGAGGCTTGTGGAAGACGACAAGCGCCGGGCAGACGTGGTTCCCGGTCTTCGATGCGATCAAGAATGTGTCGTCGGTCGGCGCGGTGGAGGTGGCACCGTCCGATGCGCGCGTGGTGTATGTGGGCACCGGCGACATGATTACCGGTGGCACGCTGGATCAGGGCAACGGCGTGTACAAGTCCACCGATGCGGGCGCGACGTGGTCGTCGATGGGTCTTGAGGGCACGCGGCACATCCAGACGATCTCCGTCGATCCGCGCTCGGCGGACGTGCTCCTCGTTGGTGCGTTGGGTGACCACGTGCATCAGAGCGATATGCGCGGTGTGTATCGCAGTACAGATGGTGGACGAAACTGGACGAAGACGCTCTTCGTCGACAATGAAACGGGCGTTACCAAGGTCGCGCGCGCGTTTGACGTACCAGACGTCGTGTTTGCAACCTCCACGCGCCACTACGCACCACCGGGATATTCGGTGGGTTCGTATCGGTCATGGCAATTCAGTGTTGCTCCGCGTCCGCTGCCGGACACGGGACGCACCACGGCGTCATTGTACAAGTCGCTGGACGGTGGCGTGACGTGGAAAGAGGTGACCGGTGGCGGACTGCCGCGCCACGATGGTCGCATGTCGGTCGCGATTGCGATGGGCACGAATGCCCAGCGGGTCTATCTCATTACCAACAGCGCCCTGTATCGCTCGGACAACGGTGGCACCACGTGGCAGCGCATGGCCGCCGACGACGATCGCATTCATAACGGGCAGGGCGGCTATAGTTGCGGTGTGTATGTGGATCCGAAGAATCCCGATCTGGTCTACACAATCAATACCGCGGCGTACAAATCCACCGATGGCGGTAAGACGTTCACCGGCATGAAAGGCGCGCCCGGCGGTGATGATCCGCAGCAGCTGTGGATTGATCCCACCAACGGGCAGCGCATCTTCATGGGACTCGATCAAGGCGCGACGGTATCGCTGGATGGCGGCGCCACGTGGAGTTCGTGGTACAACCAGTCCACCGAGCAGCTGTATCACCTGTCGGCCGACAATTCGTTTCCCTATTGGGTGTACGCTACCCAGCAGGACGCGGGCGCGATACGCACCCGCGTTCGCGGCAACTACGGCGCGATCACCATGTTCGACTGGAATTCCGTAAACGGATGGGAGTGGGGGACGATTGTCGCAGATCCGCGTGATCCTCGCACGGTCTTTGCGAGTGGGAACGGGCTGGTGCGCATCAGCTATCCGAGTGAACAGCACATCAATGTCAGTCCGGCCCTTGATCCGGCATCGAAAGCCCGCACCACGTCCACACAGCCACTGCTGTGGGCGCCATGGAACTCGCGGCAGTTGCTGGTCGGGCTGAACTATGTGGCGAGCAGCATAGACGGTGGAGTGCATTGGACTCGTATCAGTCCCGAGCTGGCTATCCCAGCAGGGATGGACTCGACGACTGCTGCCAAGACGCTCGGCGGTCGTGGTGCGATTGAATCACTGGCTGCATCGCCCGTGTCGCGCGGGGTGATCTGGGCTGGGACAAACAACGGGCTCGTGCACGTGACGCGCGACGGAGGTGCGACGTGGAGCGATGTGAGTATCCCGAACATCCCCAACCCGCGACGCGCGAACATCTCGGCGATTGATGCGTCGTACGTGGCTGCGGGCACGGCATACGTTGCAATAGAGTATTTGCGCATTGGCGATCACACCCCCTGGCTGTATCGCACGCGCGACTTCGGAAAGACGTGGACGAAGATCGTGGCGGGTCTACCGACGGACGAACCGAGCGGCAGCTTTGCGCGCGTGATTCGCGCCGATCCCAAGAAGCCGGGGCTGCTGTTCGCGGGCACCGAGAGCAGCGTGTTCGTGTCGTTCGACGACGGCGACCAGTGGCAATCGTTGGCGTTGAATCTGCCAAACTCCCCCGCGCGCGATCTGCTCGTCAAGGACAACGATCTACTGGTGGCAACGCACGGTCGAGGGTTGTGGGTGATTGATGACATATCGATGTTGCGTCAGATGACGCCCACATTCGCCAACAAGCCTGCGCATCTGTTCGCCCCGGGACTGGCGACGCGTGTGCGACGCAACGTGAACGACGATACCCCGTTGCCGCCGGAGATTCCGCATGCGCTCAACCCGCTGGACGGCGTCATCATCGATTACTGGTTGGGTACATCACCGGTGGGCGCGGTCACGATCGATATTCTTGACGCCGCAGGCGAGGTGGTCCGACATCTGACGAGCGTGGCATCCGCGCCGGTGTCTGAAGCCGCGAAGCCGCCGCACCCGAATTTCTGGGTGGCGCCGCCGTTCGCGTTGCCGACGGGCGCGGGCATGCACCGGACCAACTGGGATCTGCGCCATGATGCGCCGTCGGCCTTCTCGCATAGCTTCGAAATCAATGCCAACGCTGGGCACACCCCTGCCACGCCTGAGGGGCCACTTGCCCCGCCTGGAGCGTACACGGTGCGCCTGACTGCAGGCGGCGTGTCGATGTCGCAGGCGGTGACGGTGCGCAACGATCCGCGGTCACCGGTAACACTCGCGGCCCTGGCGGCGCAACATGCGTTGCAGCGACAGATCACGACCGGTATGCGCGCGGCGTGGGACGCCGAGCAGCAGCGCGTCGCGTTGCGCAGCGCGATGTCGCAGGTGTCGGCGGCGAACGCCGATCCAGAGGTTGCCGCGGCGATGACCACGTTCCGCGCGGCGCTCGACTCGACGGCTGGGCGAACGCCGAGGGGGGCGTTCGGCGATCTCAATGGAGCGTTGGCGAGTCAACTGACGGCGCAGGACCACGCGGACTTTGCGCCGACGCCGTCCATGCGGGCGGCGTTCTCGGCGACCTGTCGCGACCTCACCACGCTCCATCTCGCGTGGCAGCGAGCGCTGCAACGGGTCCCGACCCTGAATTCGGTGCTTGCGCGGCATGGCGTCTCCGCGTTGCAGGTGCCGAGCGCGGCGCGTCCACCACGTTGCTAGGCGCGCCCCCCGCGCGGCCTCCACGACCGGCCGAGTGCGATCTGGATGGTGGCGATCGACAGCCGAGCGCTTGACGCAATGCAACTTCATCGTCTGCGCGTAGTCGGCTCAATTTTGCTTTATCTTGCTGCCCTTGATGACGACGTCCTTGCTGCCCTTGACGTTGACCGTGCCACTGCCTTCGATGGTGATGTCGTTGCCTTTCAGGACGATGGTGCCGTCCTTCTTCATCGTGAGGCTGGCACTGCCGACACGCAACGTGAGGCTGTCACCGGCATCGATGACAATGTTCTTGACTGCGCTGACGACCAGATCCTTGCCGACCTGGATGCGCTGGTCTGCTCCTGTACTGCTGGAAAGGCTCAACGCGACTGTGATCTGCTGGTTTCCGCGCACCGCGAGTGCATCATTGCCGCCGACGGTGGCGGTCCGGTGGCTGCCCGACACGGAGGTGTCCTGCGAGCCGACAGTCATGGTGCGGGCGCCACCGACGTTCATCGTGGCGTTCCCACCGACGGTCACGTTCTGACTGGCGCCCACGGTCACGGTCTGACTAGCCCCAACGGAAAGCTTGTCGTTGCCGCCTATCGTGTCGTTGCGGCTACCTTGAATGGTGTTGTTGCTGTCGGCCATGGCTGCTCCAGGAATAGTGTATCCCGAGGGGTGTGGTGGCGCTGAGGATCGTCGGGTCGAATCACTCGGGCACGGAACACAGCTCAAAATGACATCATCTGCGTGAACTTGACCAGCAATGCGCGTCCCGGCACCGGTGAGTCTGGTGTCAGGATCCGCTGATCGTTGTA